>NZ_CP066265.1:0-300000 GCF_023278085.1 Pseudomonas syringae
ATGTCCCGACTCAATCCCCGGCAACAGGAAGCCGTGAACTACGTCGGCGGCCCTCTTTTGGTGCTCGCCGGTGCCGGTTCCGGCAAGACCAGCGTGATCACCCGCAAGATTGCGCACCTGATCCAGAACTGTGGCATCCGCGCCCAGTACATCGTCGCCATGACCTTTACCAACAAGGCGGCGCGCGAGATGAAAGAGCGGGTCGGCACCTTGCTCAAAGGCGGCGAAGGACGTGGTCTGACGGTATCGACGTTTCACAACCTGGGCCTGAATATCATCCGCAAGGAGCACACGCGGCTGGGTTACAAACCGGGGTTTTCGATCTTTGACGAGACCGACGTCAAGGCCCTGATGACCGACATCATGCAGAAAGAGTATTCGGGCGACGATGGCGTCGACGAAATCAAGAACATGATTGGCTCGTGGAAAAACGACCTGATCCTGCCCCCAGAGGCACTGGAAAACGCCCGCAACCCCAAGGAACAGACCGCCGCCATCGTCTACACCCACTATCAGCGCACGCTCAAGGCGTACAACGCGGTGGACTTCGATGACCTGATCCTGATGCCGGTCAAGCTGTTCCAGGAACACGCCGACATCCTGGAAAAGTGGCAGAACAAGGTGCGTTACCTGCTGGTAGACGAGTATCAGGACACCAACGCCAGCCAGTACCTGCTGGTGAAACTGCTGATCGGCTCGCGCAACCAGTTCACCGTGGTGGGCGACGATGACCAGTCGATCTACGCCTGGCGCGGTGCGCGGCCGGAAAACCTGATGCTGCTCAAGGACGATTACCCGTCGCTGAAAGTGGTCATGCTGGAGCAGAACTACCGCTCGACCAGCCGCATCCTGCGCTGCGCCAACGTGCTGATCTCGAACAACCCGCACGCTTTCGAAAAGCAACTGTGGTCCGACATGGGCCATGGCGACGAGATCCGGGTAATTCGCTGCCGTAACGAGGACGCCGAAGCCGAGCGCGTGGCGATGGAAATCCTCACCCTGCACCTGCGCACCGACCGGCCTTACAGTGATTTCGCCATCCTCTATCGCGGTAACTACCAGGCCAAGCTGATCGAACTGAAATTGCAGCACCATCAGGTGCCGTATCGCCTGTCGGGCGGCAACAGCTTCTTCGGCCGCCAGGAAGTGAAAGACCTGATGGCCTATTTCCGGCTGCTGGTAAACCCGGATGACGACAACGCCTTCCTGCGCGTGATCAACGTTCCGCGCCGGGAAATCGGCTCGACCACGCTGGAAAAACTCGGCAATTACGCCACCGAGCGCAAGGTGTCGATGTACGCCGCCACCGACGAGATCGGCCTTGGCGAGCATCTGGACAGCCGCTACACCGACCGCTTGCAGCGCTTCAAGCGCTGGATGGATGGCGTGCGCCAGCAATGCGCGCAGAACGACCCCATCGCCGCGCTACGCAGCATGGTCATGGACATTGATTACGAGAACTGGCTGCGCCAGAACAGCTCCAGTGAAAAGGCCGCCGACTACCGGATGAGCAACGTCTGGTTCCTCATCGAAGCGCTGAAAAACACGCTGGAAAAAGACGAAGAAGGCGGCATGACCATCGAGGAAGCCATCGGCAAGCTGGTCTTGCGTGACATGCTCGAACGTCAGCAGGAAGAGGAAGACGGTGCCGAAGGCGTCCAGATGATGACCCTGCACGCGTCCAAGGGTCTGGAGTTTCCTTACGTGTTCATCATGGGGATGGAAGAAGAGATCCTCCCGCACCGCTCCAGCATCGAAGCCGACACCATCGAAGAAGAACGCCGTCTGGCCTACGTGGGCATCACCCGCGCGCGGCAGACCCTGGCGTTTACCTTCGCGGCCAAGCGCAAGCAGTACGGGGAAATCATCGACTGTGCGCCCAGCCGTTTTCTGGATGAACTCCCCCCGGACGATCTGGCCTGGGAAGGTAACGACGACACGCCGACAGAAGTCAAAGCGGTGCGCGGCAACACCGCGCTGGCCGACATTCGTGCCATGCTGAAACGCTAGCCGACACACGAAATTGATCATTTATTGCGCAATGGCGCAGCCAAGGAATTGAAGTGGAAGCACTGCACAAGAAGATTCGCGAAGAAGGCATCGTCCTGTCTGATCAGGTGTTGAAGGTCGATGCGTTTCTCAATCACCAGATCGATCCGGCGTTGATGAAGCAAATCGGCGATGAATTCGCCCGACGGTTTGCCGATGCAGGCGTCACCAAGATCGTGACCATCGAAGCATCCGGTATTGCACCGGCAGTGATGGCAGGCCTGAACATGGGCGTACCGGTGATCTTCGCCCGCAAGCACCAGTCACTGACCCTGACCGAGAACCTGCTGTCGGCCAGTGTGTACTCGTTCACCAAGCAGGTGGAAAGCACCGTAGCCATTTCGCCACGCCATCTGAACAGCAACGACAAGGTGCTGATCATTGATGACTTCCTGGCCAATGGCAAAGCCGCGCAGGCGCTGATCTCAATCATCAAGCAGGCTGGCGCCACCGTTGCCGGGCTGGGGATCGTGATCGAAAAGTCCTTCCAGGGCGGCCGTGCCGAACTGGATGCCCAGGGCTATCACGTTGAATCGCTGGCGCGGGTCGAGTCGCTGGCCGGTGGCGTGGTGACGTTCAGGTAATGCACTCGAGAGCGTCCGGAAATGCATGCCCACGCGAAGCGCTCATCGTTATACACAAGTCCAACCGACTCTCGTGCATTGCGCCATGCCTCGCCCGTGGCGACTGCACATAGAAGCGCTTTTTTATCGCGATGGCACTGGCGACGCAGAGTGCGACGTTAGTGACGGCTGAGTCCTGGCGCTGATCCGGGGGTAGCCTGGCAGGACGCCAGGCTAGCCGCACCGGGCCATGGATGGCCGGTTGCGGCGACCCCCGGATCAGTGCCAGGGCGAAGGAACCCGACGAAGTCGGGCCGGAAACAGGAGCGAGGACTTTGCCTGCTTTGGTCCCTCAAAGTAGGGCGCCGTAAGGGCGCAAAGGTGACTTGGGCCAGAAGCATACATCACTGATGCCTCAGAGCTGCCGTGTGACGCGGAGCGTCACGAAATGCATTACCACGCGGAGCGTGGGAACGAGAATTATCGGGGTGTCAGCCCCATTTTTCGGGCTCATCGAGACTTGTGTATAGCGCTGAGCGCAGAGCATGGGCACGATAGCGTTTTTCCGGACACACCTCTCGTTCCTCACGCTCCAGCGTGGGAATGCCGTTCGTGACGCTCTGCGTCACAGACTCTACGCCGCGCAGTGTGCTTTAGCGTGGAATACCCAGCGCACGCAAGCGCCGGTAAAGGGTGCGCTCGCTCAGCCCCAGCTCTTCGGCCAGTTCACTGCGCGAGCCTTTGAATACGCGCAGGGCGTGAGCGAGCTTCTCCAGGCTGTCGTCCGGGCGGCGATAAGACACGCCGCCCGCCTCGTCATGCCCGCGT
This sequence comes from Pseudomonas syringae, assembly GCF_023278085.1. NCBI lineage: Bacteria > Pseudomonadati > Pseudomonadota > Gammaproteobacteria > Pseudomonadales > Pseudomonadaceae > Pseudomonas > Pseudomonas syringae. The sequence goes on from NZ_CP066265.1 coordinate 3,441, forward strand.
ACTTCAGCGGGCAAATCCTGCACGCGAATCACGCCGTCATCGGTAAACAGCCGGGCGCGTTCGAGGATGTTGCGCAGTTCGCGGATGTTGCCGGGGTAGCTGTAGAAACTCAGCAGCTTCATCGCGTCGGGATCGACACGCGGCGCGGCACCGGGCGCGATCCGTTGCAGCAGGCTGTCAATCAGCAGCGGCAGGTCTTCGCTGCGTTCGCGCAGGGCTGGCAGACGAATCGGGAAGGCGCTGATGCGGTAGAACAAATCCTGGCGAAAGCTGCCCTCGGCGACCATTTCCTTGAGCGGCTTGTGAGTGGCCGCCACCAGCCGAAAATCGGAATGCACGCTTCTCAGGCTGCCCACCGGACGAAAGCTGCCCGACTCGATCAGCCTCAGCAGCTTGACCTGCATGGCCAGCGGCACTTCGCCGATCTCATCGAGAAACAACGTACCGCCATGCGCGGCTTCAGCCAGGCCGGTCTTGCGCTGCAAGGCGCCGGTGAATGCGCCCTTTTCGTAGCCGAACAGCTCGCTTTCCAGCAGGCTTTCAGTCAGCCCCGTGCAGTCGACCACCACCAGCGGCCCGGCCGACCTTGAGCTGCTGGCATGCAGCGCACGCGCAAACAGTTCTTTGCCGGTGCCGGACTCACCCTGCAACAACACCGGAATCTGCGCCGGCGCAGCGCGTTGCAGGGCGCTCAGCACTTCCTTGAACGCCGCCGAACGCCCCACCAGCCCGCGTTGCTGAGGCTGCACCGACGCCACCGCCACTGAACTCAGCCGCTCGACGTAGGCGATCACGTTGCCCTGATCGTCGAGAATCGGCCGCAGCTCTACATCGACATGCTCAGGGCCGCGTGGCGTGTGGTGAATATGCAGCAGACGTTCCGGCAGCCGGGTCTCATGAGCCTTGCGCATCGGGCAGTGCTCACCGGCCTGATCGCAGGGCACCGCGAACTGATGTGACACTCGATAACACTTCTCGCCAACATGGGGCGTGCCCTCGACGCCAAACTGTCGCTGGTAGGCGGTGTTGGCGGCGATGATGTTGTAGTCGGTGTCCAGCACGATGGTCGGGCGCAGGTCATGTTCCAGGTACGACACCAGCGACTGCATGCGGCTGCCGGGAAAATCGGTGGCGATGACTGACATGATTGCTCCTGAAAACGGGATACGCGCTGACCCGACGGGCTGCCAGTTTATGCCATTGACTGCCAGCTGGCTGCCAATAAATGGCAGTTACGCTGATCTGACTGGCGGCGGGATAAACCAGCGAACGGACCTCACCCTTGCAGTTACTAAGTGGTAAGCGTTTCAGACCGGTTGGCATGCTTATTGAGACTGCAAGGCAACGACTGCCAACCGTCCCGCCTGCCGACGCGGCCTCCGGGCGAGTACAGCCATGGGAATTGCACATGATCATTGGTGAACAGCTTTACGTCGAAGCGTTATTCGACGGCGATACCGGGACCATCAGTTATCTGGTGATGGACCTGGAGAGCAAGCAATGCGCGCTGATCGACAGCGTGCTCGATTACGACCCCAAATCCGGTCGCACACGGACCGAGTCTGCCGACCGCATGATCGGCCGGGTGCGTGCCTTGCAGGCCTCTGTGCAGTGGATTTTCGAAACCCATGTACACGCGGATCACCTGTCGGCGGCGCCTTACCTGAAGCAAAAGCTGGGTGGGCAGACGGTGATCGGCAGCCACATCACGGTCGTGCAGGAAACCTTCGGCGCGCTGTTCAATGCGCAGTCCGATTTTGCGCGCAACGGCAGCCAGTTCGACGTGCTGCTGAACGATGACGCGTCATTCGCCATCGGCACGCTGCAGGTGAAAGCCATGCACACGCCCGGGCATACCCCGGCCTGCATGAGTTATCTGGTGCAGGTTGGCGAAAAGACCGTCGCGTTCGTCGGCGATACGTTGTTCATGCCTGATTACGGCACCGCCCGCTGCGACTTTCCAGGGGCCGATGCACGCACGCTGTATCGCTCGATCCGCAAACTGCTGGCCTTGCCGCCGCAGACCACCCTGTTCATGTGTCACGACTACCTGCCCAACGGCCGGGCGCTGAAATACATGACCACCGTCGCCGAGCAGCGCGCCAGTAATATTCATGTGCATGACGGTGTCGATGAAGACGCCTTCGTCGCCATGCGCGAAGCCCGCGACATGACGCTGGAGATGCCGGTGCTGATGCTGCCGTCGGTGCAGGTCAACATGCGTTGCGGGCACTTTCCGGAGCCGGAAGACAACGGCGTCGTCTATCTGAAGATTCCGCTCAATGCGCTCTGAACCCTGCCCGCTATTGGAAATTCCGCGATGAATGACTCGAGTATTACCTGCCAGATCCTGATTGTCGGTGCGGGTGCTGCCGGCATCTCTACCGCTGCAAGCCTGCTCGCCCGCGATGCTTCGCTGCAGATCACGCTCATCGATCCTGCCGACACCCATTACTACCAGCCAGGTTGGACGATGGTCGGCGCGGGCATCTTTGAAGCGCAATCGACGGCGCGCAGTATGGTCTCGCTGATCCCCGAAGGCGTGCAGTGGATCAAAGCTGCGGTGGCGACGTTCGAGCCTCAGGACAATGCACTGACGCTGGAAGACGGACGCACCATTGGCTATCAGCAACTGGTGGTCTGCCCCGGTCTGAAGCTGGACTGGGCTGCCATCGACGGCCTGGTCGAGACCCTCGGCGCCAATGGCGTGACGTCCAATTACCGCTTTGACCTGGCGCCGTACACCTGGCAGCTGGTGCAGAACCTGAAACAGGGCCGCGCGCTGTTCACCCAGCCGCCCATGCCGATCAAGTGCGCAGGCGCGCCGCAGAAGGCCATGTACCTGTCCTGCGATCATTGGCTGAAAGCCGGTCGGCTTGCGCAGATCAATACGCAGTTCTACAACGCGGGTGGCGTGCTGTTTGGCGTCGCGGACTATGTACCTGCGCTGATGAGCTACGTGGATCGCTACGCCATCGACCTCAAGTTCAGTCATCGGCTGGTGGCAGTCGACGGGCCGGGTAAACGCGCCACCTTCATTCGGAGCCAGCCTGACGGCAGCAGCGATACTGTCGAACAAAGCTTTGACATGCTGCATGTGGTGCCACCGCAGATTGCGCCCGATTTCATTCGCAGCAGCCCGCTCGCCGACGCGGCTGGCTGGGTAGACGTGGACCCTGCCACGCTGCGGCATCGGCAGTTCGCCAATGTTCACGGGCTGGGCGATGCCACCAACACCAGTAACGCCAAGACCGCGGCGGCAGCACGCAAGCAGGCGCCGGTGGTGGCTAACAATGTGCTGGTCGCGTTGGGTCGCCTGAGTGAAGCGGCTGAATATGACGGCTATGGCTCCTGCCCGCTGACCGTCGAGAAAGGCAGGATCGTACTCGCCGAGTTCACATACGGCGGCAAGGTTGCACCGAGTTTCCCGAGCTGGTTGCTGGATGGACGCAAGCCCACCCGGCTGGCGTGGTGGTTGAAGGCGCGCGCGTTGCCTGCGATTTACTGGCACGGCATGCTCAAGGGGCGCGAGTGGCTGGCCAGACCGAAAAAGGCTGATGCCCCACATGGTTGAGCATCAACTGTTGGGCGCAGGTCTGGGCGCAATCATTGGCGTGGTACTGGCCTTGACCGGGGCAGGCGGCGGCATCCTCGCGGTACCGTTGCTGGTGTTCGGGCTGGGTTTGACGATTGTCGAAGCCGCACCTGTCGGCCTGCTGGCAGTGGGGCTGGCAGCCGGGGTCGGTGCGGTGTTGGGCCTGCGTCAGGGCATCGTCCGCTATCGGGCTGCGGGTTACATCGCCGGTATCGGCGTGCTTGTGGCGCCGCTCGGTCTATGGCTCGCCCATCGCTTGCCCAATGCGCCACTGGCGCTGATTTTTTCCGGCGTGTTGCTGTATGCCTGCGGGCGCATGTTCATGAGGGCCAGTCGCGAACTGCGCGACGGCCAACCGGCTGCGCGGTCGGAAACATTGCCTTGCGTGCTCAACCCGCTGCAAGGACGGCTGCGCTGGACCATGCCGTGTCTGCGCGCTCTGACGCTGACCGGCATGGGCTCCGGCTTGCTCTCCGGCCTGCTCGGCGTCGGCGGCGGCTTCGTGATCATTCCGGCATTGACCCGCTACAGCGATCTGGACATGAAAAGCGTTGTGGCGACGTCACTGGCGGTGATCGCGCTGGTCTCGACCGGCAGCGTGATCACCGCGTCGCTGACTGGCGTGATGCACTGGGCGGTGGGCGCTCCGTTTGCGTGCGGCGCGGTACTCGGCCTGATCGGTGGCCGGCAGATCGCCCGCTACCTGGCCGGTCCTCGTCTGCAGCAGCTGTTTGCTGCATGCGGGATCGGCGCTGCGGTTATGTTGGTGTTTTCAGTGGTGTAGCTGGCGACGACCCTCTTGCCAATGCTCCGCGTCCTGCTCCCACACAAAGCCCCGGATCGTCGTAAGAATCCCCGAACCGTAGGAGCGAACTTGTTCGCGAAGAGGGCGGTGCAGCCCCCGAAAATGAGGCGCTTGAACCATTGCCTTCGCGAGCAAGCTCGCACAAAGTCCCGGATCGTCGCGAAAATCCCCGAACCGTAGGAGCGAACTTGTTCGCGAAGAGGCCGGTGCCGCCGCTAAAAACCTGCTGATATCCGTTAATCCGCCTTCGCGAGCAAGCGCAACGTCGCCCGGCTCGCTTGCATTGGAGTCAGGCAGGACTCACCCCGTCAGTCCGGTCGTGTTCTGCAATCCGGCCAGCAGCAAGCGTTGATACAACTCCTCGCGCAGGCCCTGCGGATTGTCCAGTTGCATGCGCTGCAGATGCTGCTGGAAGGCTTCCGGATCGGGGGCGTCGAGGGTGGCTTTGCCCAGATCGAGAATCTCGCTCAGCTTGAGTTTGCTTTTCAGCCAGTTCAGCGCGCGCAGCAGGTCGCGTTCTTCGGGCGTGAAGTCGCAGCCCAGGGGGTATTCGGTAAACAGTGACGGGTAATGCGTTGCGACGTCCCGCAGGCGCTCCGGCGTGTTCTGCGTGAAGCGCGGGTCGAGCTGGAAATCCTTGGGCAGCTTGCCCGCCTTCTGCGCCTGCTCGATCAGGCCGGGCTGAAAGCGTGAATCGCTGATGTTCAGAATACGCTCGATTACCGTCGCGTCGGTCTGGCCACGCAGATCGGCGATGCCGTACTCGGTGACGACGATATCGCGCAGGTGCCGGGGGATCGTCGTATGGCCGTACTGCCAGACGATGTTGGAACTCACTTCACCACCCGATTCACGCCAGCTGCGCAGCATCAGAATCGAACGCGCGCCTTCCAGGGCATGGGCCTGAGCGACAAAGTTGTATTGGCCGCCAACACCGCTGAGCACTCTGCCGTCTTCCAGTTGATCGGCCACTGCCGCGCCCATCAGGGTGACGGTGAATGCACTGTTGATGAAGCGTGCATCGCGGCGTTGCAGGCGCTTGAGGTCTTCCTGGCCGTACAGCTCGTTGATGTAGCTGATGGCGGTCATGTTGAACTGCGCCAGTCGCTCGGCCGGCAGCTCGCGCAGGCGCTCGTAGAAACTCGACGGTCCAAGGAAAAACCCGCCATGCACGACCACGCCGTCCGGATGTGCGTCTTCGTCCAGGGTGCCCATATTGGCCAGTCGTTGCAGCTCTGCATCGGCATACACTTTGCGCCGCACGATCCCGGCATCGGCCAGCACCAGCAGGCCGTTGACGAACATTTCGCTACACCCGTAAAGCCCGCTGGCAAACGGCTGTGTACCGCCTTCGCGGTCGATCAGAATCTGCCAGTTGCTCATGTTCAGGTCGGCCAGCAGGCTGCGCCAGGTTTCGTTGTCGGCCTGCCGCGCCAGCAAGGCACCGGTCAGCGCATCGCCCATCGAGCCAATACCGATCTGCAACGTCCCGCCGTCGCGCACCAGCGTGCTGGTATGCAAGCCGATCAGGTGATCCTGATATCCCACTGGCATGTTGGGCGTGGAAAACAGCGTGCTGCGCTCGTCTTCGTCCAGCAGCAGGTCGAAGGCCTCGACGTCGAGCTCCGAGTCACCCGGCATGTACGGCAGGTCGACGTGGACCTGGCCGAGCATCAGGATGATTTCCCCGGCGGCCCGTCGTTTGGCGATCATCGGCAACAGGTCGAGGGTCACGTCCGGATTGCAGCTCAGGCTCAGCTTGCCCGGTCGTTGATCATCACGCGCCACCAGTTGCGCGACCAGGTTCAGACCGTTGGCGTTGATGTCGCGCGCGGCATGGCTGTAGTTGCTGCTGACGTAGTCCTGTTGGGCGGGCGCGCTGTCGAGCAGGCTGCCCGGCTGCAAGAAGAACTGCTGGACGTGAATGTTGGGAGGCAGTTTGTCGCGACGTAGCGCGGCGAGGTAGTCAAGTTCCGGGTAGTCACCGAAGGTCCGTTCCAGGAACGGTTCCAGAAACCGCGCCTGCAAACCTTCACCAGGCATGGGGCGGCCGAGCGTCAAAGCGGTGTAGATCGTCAGGCGTCGTTCGGGCAACTGGCTGATGCGTTGGTACAGCGCGTTGACGAACCGATTGGGCTTGCCGAGGCCCAGCGGCATGCCGAGGTGGATATGCTCGGGTAACTGCGCCAGAACGTGGTCGACGGCTTGCTGGATGGAACAGGAATACGGCATCCAAGCTCTCCTGAATTATTATTGGGTGCAGGTTGGACCGGTGACGAAGCAAAAGTGCTGCATGCTCGACACGCAGAGCATCATCTCCCTCTCGTTCCAGCGTTATATACACGTCCAGCTGACTCTCGTGCCAATGCTCCGCGTTGGTATGCATTGGGTGACGTTCCGCGTCACACATCTGCAGCCTGGCGCGGTATCAAGCGCAAAGAAGTCTCAGGCTTTGGCGCTGCCTGTATATCGGGCCGGGTTGAGTGATGCGTCATGGCTGCAATGTGACGCAGAGCGTCACGAAATGCATTACCACGCGGAGTGGTATGACCCCCGAAGGTTGGATACAACCTTTGGAGGCATCATGGGTAGATATACAGAACAGGCAAAACTCGCGGCCGTGCAGGAATATTGTGCCGGCAAGGCCGGTTTGAGGGATGTTGCACATCGCCACGATGTGGATTTTTCCTGTCTTAGGCAGTGGGTTGCGGCCTATCAGATTCATGGCGTAGCGGGCCTGCAAGAGAAAAAACGCCAGCGCTACAGTGACGAGTTCAAGCTGACTGTTTTGAAGCGCATGCATGATGAGCGTTTATCTCTGCGCCAGACAGCGGCCTTGTTCGATATCCGTCAGTTCGGCATCATCGGTCTATGGCAGCGCTATTATGAAGAGGGAGCCTTTGATGCCTCCTCCAAGCCACCCACAAAAGCCGGACGCCCAAGAAAGATGACGACTGCACTTCCCCCTGTGAACGCCCCCTCAATCGACGATGAATCGCGCTCGCGTGACGAGTTGCTTGCCGAGGTGAAGCAACTGCGGATGGAGGTCGACTATCTAAAAAAGCTCGATGCCTTGGCTCAGAAGAAGCAACGAATAGCGCAACAGAAAAAGCGCAAATCGTAACCGAACTGAGACTGGGGCATTCTCTGGATGGCCTGCTGAAGCTTGCCGGTCTGGCGCGCAGCACTTTTTACTATCAACAAAAGGTACTGCAAGCGGGCGATAAGTACGCCGGGCTCAAAGACCTGATTCAGACAGCTTTCTACGAGCATAAAGGCCGGTATGGCTATCGTCGTATCACGGCAGCGTTGCGGCGCGCAGGCCATCTTGTGAACCACAAGACGGTGCAGAAACTGATGGGGCAGCTAGGCCTGAAGAGCCTGGTGCGTGTGAAGAAATACCGTTCTTACAAGGGCGAAGTAGGCAAGGCTGCGCCCAACATTCTCAAGCGTGATTTCAAGGCCCAACACCTTAATGAAAAATGGGCCACGGACGTGACCGAGTTCAAAGTGGGAGGCCAGAAGCTCTATCTGTCGCCCATCATGGATCTGTACAACGGCGAAATCATTTCCTATGCAATCGCCAGGCGCCCGCTGTACTCCATGGTCGACGAAATGCTTGAAGGAGCGTTCAAGAAGCTTGAGCCGCATGAAAAGCCTATTTTGCACTCAGACCAGGGCTGGCAATATCGGATGCCTGTTTACCAACGATTACTCAATGAGCATTCGATCACATGCAGCATGTCGCGCAAGGGCAACTGCTACGACAACGCGGCTATGGAAAGTTTTTTTGGCACGCTGAAGTCCGAGTTTTTCTATCTGAACAAATTTAACGATCTGGATGAGCTTCATGCCGGCATCGACGAGTACATTGAGTATTACAATCACTCACGCATCAAACTGAAACTTAACGGCCTGAGCCCTGTGGAATACAGAATGCAGGCCGCTCAGGCAGCGTAGAGATAATCGTCCAACCTTCGGGGGTCATACCAGAGCGTGGGAACGAGAATCTACGCTTACTTCAGCCCGGACATGCTCTGAATGGCGCTCTTCAGTTCGTCGTTGGTGCAATCGCCGCAGGTGCCTTTCGGCGGCATGATGCCGATGCCTTTTATAGTGCTGGCCAGCAGACCATCGAGGCCGCCGGTTTTTTGCGCGCGTGCTTCCCAGGCTTGGGTATCGCCGATCTTCGGCGCGTTGAGCAGGCCTACGCTGTGACAGGCGACGCAATGGGCGGCGATGATGCCGTCAGGGTCTCGGGCGGTATCGGCGGCTTGCACGTTGAAGGCCCACAACGTCAGAACGACTGCGATGCTCAGAATCTTGCGGGTCAGTCTCACGCTGCACTCATCGCGAAGGCGCTCAGAAATTGGCAGGCGTCGCGGCGCTGATCAAGCGCGCCGGGACGTCGAACGGGTTGCGAAAGCGATGCGGCCGGGTGCTTTCGAAATAATAGCTGTCGCCCGCTTCGAGCACGTAGGTATCGAGTCCGACCACCAGCTCAAGCCGCCCTTCCACGAGGATGCCGGTTTCTTCGCCCTCGTGAACCAGCATTTCTTCGCCGGTATCGGCACCCGGCGGATAGGTTTCCGTGAGGAAGGCGATGGCGCGGCCCTGATGCGACTTGCCGACCAGCTTCATGGTTACGGCACCGTCCGAGATATCGATCAACTCACTGGCCTTGTAGACCACTTGAGCCGAATTCTCCGGAACGGTCTCTTCCGAGAAGAATTCGACCATGGACATGGGGATGCCGCTCAGTACCTTGCGCAGGGAGCTGATCGAAGGGCTGACGCTGTTTTTCTCGATCATGGAGATGGTGCTGTTGGTCACGCCTGCCCGTTTGGCGAGTTCACGCTGGGACAGGCCCTTGAGCTTGCGGATCGATTGCAGCCGTTCACCCACGTCCAATGCGGTATTCCCTCAGTCTTTGTCAGGTCAAGTCGGTATGAACGCCATCATGGCAACAGCGTTCAATATTTACAACAGTTCGACAGGCACCGACGCAGCCAGGGAGCCGCAAGAATGATCAGCAATCAGTGTTCGGAATAGATCCGCGGGACTCGCCGCAGGTTGCAGAATATCTGGTAAGGAATCGTGCCTGCCTGCGCAGCGACTTCGCTGGCCGGCACTGCTTTGCCCCACAGCTCGACCCGACTGCCGATACCAGCCTGCGGCAGGTGGGTCAGGTCTACGCAGAGCATGTCCATGGATACCCGGCCAACCAGTGTTGAGCGTTGGCCGTCGATCTGCACCGGCGTCCCGCTCGGGGCATGGCGCGGATAACCGTCGGCATAACCCATCGCAACCGCGCCGATACGCGATGGCTTGTCGGTGACGAACGTTGCGCCGTAGCCGACGGCTGCACCGGCTGGCAGCTCGCGGACGCTGATGATCTTCGATTCCAGGGTCATGACCGGTTGCAGGCGGTCGGCAAGGGGCTGCGCCTGATCGAACGGTGTCGCTCCGTACAGCATGATGCCGGTGCGCGACCAGTCACTGGGGATTTTCGGCCAGCCCATCACCGCCGGAGAATTCTTCAGGCTGGTCTCCGCCGCCAGCCCCTGGCAGGTGGTTTCGAAAACGGCGCACTGTGCTGCGCTCGACGGGCTGTTCAGCTCGTCCGCGCAGGCGAAGTGGGTCATCAATACGATCTTCGCCACCTTACCGGTTGTCAGCAGGCGTTGATACGCCGCGCGATACTCGGACGGATGCAGGCCGACGCGGTGCATGCCGGTGTCGAGCTTGAGCCAGACCGTCAGCGGCTTGCCTGGGTGTGCCCGTTCGATGGCGTCCAGTTGCCAGGGCGAATGCACGACTGTCCAGAAGTCATGCTCGACAATCAGGGCCAGCTCGTCGGCCTCGAAAAACCCTTCCAGCAGCAGAATCGGCGCGCGGATACCCGCCGCCCGCAGTTCGAGCGCTTCTTCGATGCAGGCCACTGCAAAACCGTCGGCCTGCGCCTCCAGTGTCTGGGCCACACGCACTGCGCCGTGACCGTAGGCGTCGGCCTTGATCACCGCGAGGGCTTTGCCACCGCTGCTTTCACGGGCCAGTTGATAGTTGTGGCGCAGTGCCTGGAGATCGATAAGGGCGCGGGCTGGACGCATGGTGACGTTGATCGCCTGAAGAAAGTGAGCAGAGGAAAGTGCCCGACGCGGTATACCGCTCGCCGGGCAGGTGTGCAACGTTATGGCAGCGCAGCAACCACCGACAGTTCGACGAGGATTTCCGGCTCGCACAACCTGGCTTCGACCGTCGCACGCGCAGGGGCGAAGCCTTTGGGCAGCCACTTGTCCCATACGCTGTTCATGCCAGCGAAGTGAGCATCGATGTCTTTCAGGTAAATGGTCACCGACAGAATGCGTGTCTTGTCGGTGCCGGCCAGATCGAGCAAGCGCTCGATGCTGTTCAGGACTTCTTTGGTCTGCTGCTCGACACCCGCAGTCAGGTCATCGCCCACCTGGCCCGACAGATACACGGTGCCATTGTGGACAACCACCTGACTCATGCGCTCATTGGTGAGCTGGCGCTGGATTGACATGCTTTGCATTCTCCTGGGTGTTGCCATAGCGAGAGATATCGAGACCTTCGGCACTGATTCGAGGCGTCTTGCAGGCAATCAGATCGGCCAGCAGGCGGCCGGAACCGCACGCCATCGTCCAGCCCAGCGTGCCGTGACCGGTATTGAGGAACAGGTTACGGAACGCTGTGGCACCTACGATCGGCGTGCCGTCGGGCGTTGTCGGACGCAACCCGGTCCAGAAACTGGCCTGGGTCAGGTCGCCGCCCTGAGGATAGAGGTCACCGACGATCATCTCCAGTGTTTCGCGTCGACGTGGATTGAGCGACAGATCAAAGCCGGCGATTTCTGCCATGCCGCCGACCCGGATGCGGTTGTCGAAGCGGGTGATGGCCACCTTGTAGGTTTCATCGAGAATGGTCGACGTCGGCGCCATGTCAGGGCGGGTGATCGGCACGGTCAGCGAGTAGCCCTTGAGCGGGTACACCGGGGCTTTGATGCCCAGTGGCTTGAGCAGCTGTGGCGAATAACTGCCGAGCGCCAGCACATAGCGGTCGGCTGTTTCCAGCTGGCCATCGATCCATACGCCGTTGATGCGGTCGCCGGCGTGGTCGAGGCGCTCGATGTTCTGTCCGTAACGGAACTCGACGCCCAGCGCTATCGCCATCTCGGCCAGCCGGGTCGTGAACAACTGGCAATCGCCGGTCTGGTCGTTGGGCAGGCGCAGTGCGCCGCTGAGGATACCGGTGACACCCGCCAGCGCGGGCTCGACCCGGGCGATGCCTGCGCGATCGAGCAATTCATAAGGAACACCCGACTGCTCCAGCACGGCAATGTCCTTGGCGGCATTGTCCAGTTGCGCCTGGGTGCGGAACAGCTGGGTGGTGCCCAGGCGGCGACCTTCGTAGGCAATACCGGTCTCGATGCGCAGTTCGTCGAGGCAATCGCGGCTGTACTCGGACAGACGCACCATGCGCTCTTTGTTGACGGCATAGCGGCTGGCCGTGCAGTTGCGCAGCATTTGCGCCATCCACAGGTACTGATCGATATCCGCGGTGGCTTTGATTGCCAGCGGGGAATGGCGCTGCAACAGCCATTTGATGGCTTTCAGCGGCACACCCGGCGCAGCCCAGGGCGAGGCATAGCCCGGCGAGACCTGACCGGCGTTGGCGAAGCTGGTTTCCATGCCCGCTGCAGGCTGACGGTCAACCACAGTCACCTGGAAGCCGGCACGCGCCAGATAGTAAGCACTGGTCGTACCGATCACACCACTGCCAAGGACCAGAACACGCATGTCGATAACCTCATCGCGGATATCCGCTGATATTTCGAAGTTTTAAGCAAGAATGTGCGCAGTATATTGAGCAATAGGCAGTGCTTCTCACTGTATAAACATTTATATTCAGCGTTTATTCACGGCCAACAACGCTTTGCCAGAGGGGAATGTACCCGTGCGCACTCAACACCAGTCAAACCGCGAGCTGGACAAGATCGACCGCAATATCCTGCGCATCCTGCAAGCGGACGGGCGCATCTCGTTCACCGAGCTGGGCGAGCGGGTCGGCCTCTCGACCACACCCTGTACGGAACGGGTCCGCCGGCTGGAACGCGAAGGGATCATCATGGGCTACAACGCCCGCCTGAACCCGCAAAGCCTCAAGGCCAGCCTGCTGGTATTCGTGGAAATCAGCCTGGATTACAAGTCCGGCGATACGTTCGAAGAGTTCCGCCGCGCCGTGCTCAAGCTGCCGCATGTACTGGAGTGCCATCTGGTGTCCGGCGACTTTGATTATCTGGTCAAGGCGCGGATTTCCGAGATGGCGTCCTATCGCAAACTGCTGGGCGACATCCTGCTCAAGCTCCCTCACGTGCGCGAGTCGAAGAGCTATATCGTGATGGAAGAAGTGAAAGAGAGCCTGAACCTGCCGATTGCCGACTGATGTCGCAGGCCCGGGTTACACCAGTACCTGTCGGGTCGACGCCATGTACTGGTGAATCTGTTTCTCGACCCGCGGATGGATCAGTTCGACCGGGCGACGGCCGTTGGGGCATGGCAGGCTTGCAGTGGTGCCAAACAGACGGCAGATCAGCGGACGCTCTTCATACACCGTGCAGCCCTGCGGGCCGAGGTGCACACAGTTGAGTTCGTCCAGCGCGGCTTCCTGCTCGGCGGCAGTCTTGCGCGGCAGGCGTGACATTTCTTCGGAGGACGTCGTGACCGGGCCGCAGCAGTCATGACAGCCAGGTACGCACTCGAACGAGGGAATCTGACGTCGTAAATCGAGGACTTTTTGACGGTTGCAGCTCATTGAATTGACCACCTGGACGCAATGCCGGGAGTTTGCCTCAGTTGGCAGGCGCATGACAGCGGCTTATCCTCCAGACCACCCAGACGCCGCCAACAGGACAAATCCATGAACGCCCGCGTTCAGCAGCCAGCCCGTCACGACTCGCACACCGCTTCCTATTACGCCGCCAGCAGCCATCCGCAAGCGGATCATCCTGCGCTGCAAGGCGACTTGAAGGTGGATGTGTGCGTGGTGGGCGGCGGATTTTCCGGGCTCAACACCGCCATCGATCTGGCTGAACGAGGCTTCAGCGTCGCCCTGCTGGAAGCCCGCAAGATCGGCTGGGGCGCCAGCGGGCGCAATGGCGGTCAGTTGATTCGCGGCGTCGGGCATGGCGTCGAGCAATTTGCCAACGTCATCGGCAGCGAAGGTGTGCGTCAGCTCAAGCTGCTGGGCATTGAAGCGGTCGAGATAGTCCGCCAGCGTATTGCCAGGCATGGCATCGATTGCGACCTGAAATGGGGTTATTGCGATCTGGCCAACAAACCGCGTGACCTGATCAGCCTCGCCGAAGATGCGGATGAGCTGCGCAGCCTGGGCTATCGCCACGAGCTGAAACTGTTGCAACCCGATCAGATGCACAGTGTGGTGGGTTCCACGCGCTATGTCGGCGGGCTGATCGACATGGGTTCGGGGCATCTGCATCCGTTGAATCTGGCGCTGGGCGAAGCGGCTGTTGCGCAGTCGCTGGGCGTGCAGGTGTTCGAGCATTCCGCTGTGACCCGCATCGACTATGGCCCGCAGGTCAAAGTGCACACGGCGCAAGGTGCGGTATCGGCGACAACCCTGGTGCTGGGCTGCAATGCGTATCTCAATGACCTGAACCCGGAAATCAGCGGCAAAGTGTTACCTGCGGGCAGTTACATCATTGCGACCGAGCCTCTGAGCGAGGCGCAGGCCTGCGAGTTGCTGCCGCAGGACATGGCGGTCTGCGATCAGCGCGTGACGGTGGATTATTACCGATTGTCCGCCGACCGCCGCTTGCTGTTCGGCGGTGCCTGCCATTATTCCGGGCGTGACCCGAACGATATTGCGGCCTACATGCGACCGAAGATGCTGGATGTGTTTCCGCAACTGGCCAGTGTGAAGATCGATTATCAGTGGGGCGGTATGATCGGTATCGGTGCCAATCGCCTGCCGCAGATCGGCCAACTCAAGCAGCACCCGAACGTGTTCTACGCCCAGGCTTACTCGGGGCACGGCCTGAATGCCACGCACCTGGCGGGTCGTCTGCTGGCCGAAGCCATCGCCGGGCAGCATAGCGATGGCTTCGAGTTGTTCGCCAGCGTGCCGCACATGACCTTCCCCGGCGGCAAGCACTTGCGCTCTCCGTTACTGGCGCTGGGCATGCTCTGGCATCGACTCAAAGAGCTGCGCTGAACGCTCACGTTCTCCAGAAAGGCTTCAGTGCCTCGGCTCTGGCCTGCTGGAAATCAAGACCGATATCGCGCAGTTGATCGTCGGTCATCTCCAGCAAGGTGCGGCGCGATGCCCAGCGGTGTTGATACAGCGCCCAGCGGCTCATGCCCGTCAGCAGATCAGCCTTCTCGGCACGGGCCGTCGTGAGGTGCTTCGGCCGGTATTCATTCAGTTCCTGACTGTGAAGCGCTAGGCGTACATCGCTGAACCCGTTCATTTACGGTTCCCTCATCCTGGGTGGGTGTGGGTTCATGATGAAACGGATAGCTAAACCATTACAGATTCAAAAACTATTTATATTTTCCATACAGACAGTTTGAAATCCTGACTGAATGCTATATTTTGGCTTCATCTGTATGGTCCAGACGTTCATAAAATTCAAGAGTACGCCATGACGCTCTATGTCAATCTTGCCGAGCTGCTCGGCTCGCGCATCGAAAACGGCTTTTATCGTCCTGGCGACCGCTTGCCTTCCGTGCGCGCCTTGAGCGTCGAACATGGCGTCAGCCTGAGTACCGTGCAGCAAGCCTATCGAGTGCTGGAAGACAACGGGCTCGCCTCGCCGAAACCCAAGTCCGGGTATTTCGTGTCGGTGAGCAAGCGGGCACCCGCGCTGCCCGCTGTCGGGCGCCCGGTACAGCGGCCTGTGGATATCTCGCAATGGGACCAGGTGCTGGATCTGATTCGGGTTGCGCCTCGCGATGCGGTTACCCAGCTGGGGCGCGGTATGCCTGACGTCACCAGCCCTACCCTCAAGCCGTTGATGCGTGCCCTGGGCCAGTTGAGTCGCCATCAGGACATGCCGGGCCTGTATTACGACAACATCTACGGTGTGCCGAGACTGCGCGAGCAGATCGCCCGTCTGATGCTTGATTCAGGCTGCAACCTGACCGCCAACGACCTGATCATCACGACCGGCTGCCACGAAGCGCTGTCGGCCAGTATTCGCGCCCTTTGTCAGCCGGGTGACATCGTGGCGGTGGATTCGCCGAGCTTCTTTGGCGCCATGCAGACTCTCAAGGGCGTCGGCATGAAAGCCATGGAAATCCCGACCGACCCCTTGACCGGCATCAGCCTGGAGGCGCTGGAACTGGCCCTTGAGCAATGGCCGATCAAGGTCATCCAGCTCACGCCCAATTGCAATAACCCGCTGGGTTACGTGATGCCCGAGGCCCGCAAGCGTGCGTTGTTGAGCCTGGCACAACGCTTTGACGTGGCAATCATCGAGGACGATGTGTATGGCGATCTGGCCTACAACTACCCTCGCCCGCGCACCATCAAGTCCTTCGACGAAGACGGCCGCGTGCTGCTGTGCAGTTCGTTTTCCAAGACCCTCGCGCCCGGATTGCGCGTTGGCTGGGTCGCGCCGGGCCGTTATCTGGAGCAGGTGCTGCACATGAAGTACATCGGCACCGGTTCGACGGCGCCGCAGCCGCAACTGGCGATTGCCGATTTTCTTGAGGGCGGTCATTACGAGCCACACGTCAGGCGTATGCGCGCGCAATACCAGCGCAGTCGCGATCAGATCATCGACTGGGTGATGCGCTACTTTCCCGAAGGCACGCGTGCCAGTCGCCCGCAAGGTGCTTTCCTGCTGTGGGTGGAGCTGCCTGAAGACTTCGACAGCCAGCGCTTGAATCGCGTCTTGCTGGACAAGGGTGTGCAGGTCGCAGTGGGCAGTATTTTTTCGGCGTCGGGCAAGTACCGCAACTGCCTGCGCATGAACTACGCGTCCAAGCCGACGCGGGAAATCGAGAGTGCTGTGCGGATCGTGGGCGAGACAATTTCGTCACTGATTGCGCAAACTGACTGAGCCTGGCAAATCTTTCCCGGTTTTGCGGGTCATATCGCCAAGTCGAGCCATGTCCAGACGCGGAAATCAATTTGAATAACTCATGGGCCTTGCCCTTTTGCTTGCTGGTTGCGATGTGCGTCAGCGGTTGCGCACATCAGCAGATCGCTGGCGAGCCGAGCCAGGCCATGCCGCCCTCGGGCTCTGCGTTTGGCCGTTCGATTCAGGCCATGGCGATGCCGCACGAAGGGCGCTCGGGCTTTCGCTTGCTGCCTGACAGCAGTGATGCGTTCAAGGCGCGCGCCGAACTGATCCGTAATGCCAAAAGCAGTCTTGACCTGCAGTACTACATCGTCCATGACGGCCTGAGCACGCGCGCGCTGATCGACGAGCTGCTCAAGGCGGCTGACCGTGGCGTTCGCGTGCGCATCCTGCTGGACGACACCACCAGCGACGGCCTGGATCAGGCAATCGCCACGCTGGCGGCACATCCGAACATACAGATCCGTTTGTTCAACCCGCAGAACCTGGGCCGTGAGACCGGCATAACGCGCAGCCTCGGACGCCTGATGAACCTGTCGCGTCAGCACCGGCGCATGCACAACAAACTGTGGCTGGCCGACAGCAGCGTGGCGATTGTCGGCGGCCGCAATCTGGGCGATGAATATTTCGACGCCGAGCCGAACCTGAATTTCACCGATATCGACATGCTGAGTGTCGGCCCGGTCGCCGAGCAGCTGGGGCACAGTTTCGATCAGTACTGGAACAGCACGCTCAGCAAGCCTATCGGTGACTTCATGTATTTCCTGCCGGACGGCCAGGACCTGGCCGAAGCCCGCAAGAAGCTGGACGACTCGCTGGAACAGGCGCACCAGCAGCATAAGGCACTTTATGAGCGACTGATGGCCTACAAGACTCAGCCACGCATGAAAACCTGGCTCAACGAGTTGGTCTGGGCCTACAACCAGGCCTTGTGGGATGCACCGACCAAAGTGCTGGCGCAGGGCGAGCCGGACCCGCACTTGTTACTGACCACGCAACTGGCGCCGGAGCTGCTGAACACGCGCAAGGAGTTGATGCTGATCTCCGCCTACTTCGTGCCGGGTCAGGAAGGCTTGCTGTACTTGACTGGCCGTGCCGATGCAGGCGTCAAGGTCAGCCTGCTGACCAATTCGCTGGAAGCTACCGACGTGCCCGCTGTGCATGGTGGCTACGCACCGTATCGCAAGGCGCTGCTGGAGCATGGGGTGAAGCTGTTTGAACTGCGCCGTCAGCCCGGCGATACCGAAACCATGCGCAGCAGCGGTCCTCATTTGTTCAAGAAAAGCCACTCGCTGGTCAGTTCCGAGTCGAGCCTGCACAGCAAGGCGATGATCTTTGATCGGCAGAAGGTGTTCGTCGGCTCGTTCAACTTCGACCCGCGTTCGGTGCTGTGGAACACCGAAGTCGGGGTGCTGGTCGACAGTCCGCAACTGGCCGAAGAGCTGCGTGAGTTGACCTTGCAGGGGATGGCGCCATCGCTCACTTACGAGGCTCGGCTGGAAGACGGCAAGGTGGTGTGGGTGACCGAAGACAACGGCCGGATCCACACCTTGCACACAGAGCCGGGCGACGTGTGGCGGCGTTTCAATGCGTGGATGAGCCGCGCCATCGGTCTTGAAAGAATGCTTTAGGCGGGTGCAGCCTGTGTGCCGAAAGCGCCGCGCCGCCTGATCAGAATCAACAGCCCGAACGCGCCCGCCGCCATCAGTAGCGGCAAGGCTTCTCCGCTGACCCACTGGCTGCCTGCACCTGCTGCCAGCGGCCCGATCAGGCAGCCGATGCCCCAGAGCTGAGCGACGTGCGCGTTGGCACGCACCAGCGCGTCGTCGCGATAACGCTCACCGATCAGGATCAGCGACAAGGTGAACAGCCCGCCAGCGCTGGCCCCGAACACGGTCCACAGCGGCCAGATCAGAACGGTGTCGATCAGCAGCGGCACCAGCAGACTGGACGCCAGCAGCAACGACGCACAGCCGGTGAACATCGCGCGCCGCGAGATGCGGTCGGCGAGCATGCCGATTGGCAGTTGCAGCAGCGCGTCGCCGACCACCACGACGCTGATCATGATCAGGGCGATTTCCGGGGTGAAGCCATGGCGTATGCAGTAGAGCGGCAATAGCGTCAGGATCAACGCTTCAAACGCGGCGAACAGCGCCACCGCCCAGGCAATGGCGGGCATGCCGCGACAGAAGCCGAGCAGATCGGTGAAGGTGACGTTGCAGGATTCGGTCGACGGTGCGCCGGTTCGTCCCAGAAGCAGAAAAGGCGAGCCGACCAGCAACAGCACACCGATCCAGAAGCCATAGTCTGCCTGCGTACCGATAACCCCCAGCAGTAACGGGCCTGCCAGTTGGCTCAGCGCATAAGTGCTGCCATACAGCGCGACCAGTCGCCCGCGCAGGCGCTCGATCACCAGTTGGTTGATCCAGCTTTCGCCCAAGACGAAAACGATGGTCAGAATCACCCCGAGCATCAGGCGCAGAACCAGCCAGACCCAGTAGTACGGCAACAGCGCCAGCGCGCCGACCGATACAGCCCCGGTCCACAGGCACAGACGCATCAGATTGGCTGTGCCGAAGCGTGCGGCCAGGCGACTGGCCAGTGCAGCCCCCACCAGCACGCCTATTGCGGGCATCGCCGCCATGATGCCGATGGCAAATGAGCCATAGCCCCAGCCTGCCAGGCGCAATGAAACCAGCGGCATGCTGACGCCCATTGCCAGACCGACGCCCAATACCGACGCCAGCACGGCAAAGTAAGTACCCCAACGCATTTTGAAGCTCCTGCAACCCTCGTTGCACATTCGGTGTTCTTTCGGACGCCTATCGTTCCTCACGCTCCAGCGTGGGCATGCCTTGCGTGACGCTCCGCGTCACAAATCTGCGCCGCGCTGCACATTCAGGATTGGACGCAGAGCGTCCAGAACGGCATGCCCACGCGGAGCATGGGCACAATAGGTGTTCTTTCGGACGCCTATCGTTCCTCACGCTCCAGCGTGGGAATGCCTTGCGTGACGCTCCGCGTCACAAATCTGCGCCGCGCTGGCACATTCAAGAGCGGACGCAGAGCGTCCAGAACTGCGTGCCCACGCGGAGCATGGGCACAATAGGTATTCTTTCGGACGCCTATCGTTCCTCACGCTCCGGCGTGGGCATGCCTTGCGTGACGCTCCGCGTCACAGGTCTGCGCCGCGCTGCATATTCAAGAGCGGACTTACAACTTGATCCAGGTGGATTTCAGTTCGGTGTATTTATCAAACGCATGCAGTGATTTGTCACGACCATTACCCGACTGTTTGAAACCGCCGAATGGTGCGGTCATGTCGCCGCCGTCGTACTGGTTGACCCAGACGCTGCCCGCGCGCAATGCCTTGGCGGTCAGGTGTGCCTTGGAAATGTTCGAGGTCCACACCGCAGCGGCCAGGCCGTATTGCGTGTCGTTGGCGATCTGGATCGCTTCTTCGGCGCTGTCGAATGTGAGCACCGACAGTACCGGGCCGAAGATCTCTTCCTGAGCGATTCTCATCGCGTTGTTCACACCGTCGAAAATCGTTGGCTCAACGTAAGTGCCGCCAGTCTCCTGCAGGATGCGCTTGCCGCCTGCGACCAGTTTGGCGCCGTCAGTGTGACCGGCCTCAATGTAGGACAGCACCGTGTCCATCTGCTGGGTATCGACCAGCGCACCGACGTTGGTCGCCGGGTCCAGCGGGTTGCCGGGCTTCCAGGCGCTCAGCGCTTCGATCACCATCGGCAGGAAGCGATCCTTGATGGAGCGCTCGACCAGCAGGCGTGAACCGGCAGTGCACACTTCGCCCTGGTTGAACGCAATCGCACTGGCAGCGGAGTCGGCGGCGGCCTGCAAGTCCGGCGCATCGGCAAATACGATGTTCGGGCTCTTGCCGCCAGCTTCCAGCCAGACGCGCTTCATGTTCGATTCGCCCGCGTAGATCATCAACTGCTTGGCGATTTTGGTCGAACCGGTGAACACCACGGTGTCGACATCCATGTGCAAGGCCAGCGCCTTGCCTACGGTGTGGCCATAGCCTGGCAAGACGTTGAGCACGCCTGCCGGAATACCGGCCTCGATAGCCAGTTGCGCAATACGGATCGCGGTCAGCGGGGATTTTTCTGACGGCTTGAGGATCACCGAGTTACCGGTAGACAACGCAGGGCCGAGCTTCCAGCAGGCCATCATCAGTGGGAAGTTCCACGGCACGATGGCGGCGACTACGCCGACCGGTTCGCGTGTCACCAGACCCAATTGATCATGGGGCGTTGCGGCCACTTCGTCGTACAGCTTGTCGATAGCCTCGCCGCTCCAGCTCAAGGCCCTGGCGCCGCCGGGTATGTCGACACCGAGCGAGTCGCTGATCGGCTTGCCCATGTCCAGCGTTTCAAGCAGGGCCAGTTCTTCAGCATTCTGCTCAAGCAACCCCGCGAAACGGATCATGGTGGCCTTGCGTTTGGCCGGGGCCAGGCGTGACCAGGCGCCTGATTCGAAAACGCTGCGAGCGCTGTCTACGGCGCGCTGGGCATCGGCAGCGTCGCAACTGGCGACCTTGGCGAGCAGGCGGCCATCGACCGGGCTGATGCAGTCGAAGGTTTCGCCGGAGGCGGCAGCGGTGTACTCACCTTGAATGAAGGCGCGGCCTTCAATCTTCAAATTTAGGGCACGTTGTTCCCAGTCAGTACGAGTCAGGGTGGTCATCGGCATGTCCTCCTCTTTGAGTGTTGGCGTGTCATGATGGATTGCAGACACAATCTGAAGTTCAGGGCAGGCATCACCCTAAACCAGCCGACGGGTCAAAACCAATATATTTGACAGAGATAGCCGTTAGAGCGCTTTTTTGTTGATTTTATTAAACAGTCGAGATCAGTAGCCAAGGCACTATTGCCGGGTTTGTTCGTCAAATCGTCAACGTGTTCAAGACAAGGGGTCATCATGAGTATCGCAAGCATCGTCGACTTCAGCGAAGCCAGCACCAGCGCCGAACATTATCGTCCTGCGGCGGAGAAAGTCTTCAAGGGCGATCCGGCTCAGACTCTCTACAACCACTACAACAGCCCCTGCGGCCAGATGAGTGCAGGCGTCTGGAATGGTGAGCCCGGGCAGTGGCAGGTGAATTATTCGGAGCACGAGTATTGCGAGATTGTGCAGGGTGTTTCAGTCCTGCGCGACGAGCAGGGCAACGCGAAAACCCTGCGCGCAGGCGACCGCTTCGTGATTCCGGCAGGCTTCAAAGGGACATGGGAAGTGCTGGAAGCGTGCCGCAAGATTTATGTGGTGTTCGAGGCTAAAGCAGGCTGAGCCAGCAGCTTCTCATTTTATGGCAGGCACAAAAAAACCCACCGGAAGGTGGGTTTTTTTGTAGCCGACATAATCAATTACTTGATTTTGCCTTCTTTGTAGATCACGTGCTTGCGTACAACCGGATCGAATTTTTTGATTTCGATTTTATCCGGGGTAGTACGTTTGTTCTTGTCGGTGGTGTAGAAATGGCCTGTACCAGCGCTCGACACCAAACGGATCAACTCACGCATGATTCTCTCCCTTAAATTTTGCCGTCGCGACGCAGTTCAGCGAGCACAACTTCGATGCCACGCTTGTCGATGATACGCATGCCTTTAGCAGATACGCGCAGACGAACAAAACGCTTCTCGCCTTCAACCCAGAAGCGGTGATGCTGCAGGTTTGGCAGGAAACGACGACGGGTTTTGTTGTTTGCGTGGGAAATGTTATTCCCAGTCACCGGACCCTTACCGGTAACTTGACATACTCTCGACATGCCTCAGCCCTCTAAAACCACATGCCCAACCCGGCATGGGTTGGCCGCTTAATCTCTCAGTCATTTGGCGCCAGGCGCCGCGTTTCTTTAAGGGTCTTACCGGCTACACCTACAGTGAAGGAACCGGGCCCCTAGAAAAGAGCGCTGCTTTATACCAGAAACCCTGTGGCGCAACAACAGGCAAAGCACTTTAGTACAACTGGGCAGCCCTTGCATTGCTGTGCGCTCAAGCATTGGCGGGGGCGCCGGGAAGCCGACCGCTCGTCGCGCCATGACGATTGTTCTGTGTCAGCACATAGTCTAGGGTAAGTCCCTCACCAGACTGCACCGGCAGATGGGCCCCTTTCTGAACAGGAAATATCGCCATGCGTCTAGCTGCACTCCCGTTTTTGCTGGTCCCGCTGTTGCTTCCGATTGCAGCTCAGGCATCCAGTCTCGCCGTCTGCACCGAGGCCAGCCCTGAAGGTTTTGACGTTGTACAGTACAACTCGCTGACCACCACCAATGCATCGGCCGATGTCTTGATGAATCGTCTCGTGGACTTCGACGCCAAGAGCGGCAAGCTGGTGCCGAGCCTGGCAGAAAGCTGGACCGTGTCTGCCGATGGCCTGACCTACGATTTCAAATTGCGTTCCGGGGTGAAATTCCATACCACGGACTACTTCACGCCGACTCGCGAACTGACGGCGGACGATGTGCTGTTCAGCTTCCAGCGCATGCTCGACCCGCAGAACCCTTGGCACAAGATTGCCCAAAGCGGCTTCCCGCACGCGCAGTCCATGCAGCTGCCTGCGCTGATCAAGCGTATTGAAGCGCCCGACCCGCACACTGTGCGCTTTACGCTCAATCATGCTGACTCGACCTTTCTCGCCACACTGAGCATGGGTTTCGCTTCGATCTACTCGGCTGAGTACACCGCGCAACTGCTGAAAGCGGGCACTCCGGAAAAGCTCAACAGCCAGCCGATCGGCACCGGGCCGTTTGTCTTCAAGCGTTTCCAGAAAGACGCTGTGGTGCGCTATGAAGCGTTCAAGGACTACTTCGCCGGCAAGTCTGATGTCGACACGCTGGTGTACGCCATCACGCCGGACGCCAATGTGCGTTTGCAGAAACTCCGTCAGAACGAATGCCAGATCGCCCTCTCCCCCAAGCCTCTGGATATCCAGGCCGCCAGCAAGATCGATTCGCTCAAGGTCGAGAAGACCGAAGCGTTCATGACCGCGTTCGTCGCGATCAACAGCCAGCACCCACCGTTCGACAAGCCGGAAGTGCGCCAGGCGCTCAACCTGGCGTTCGACAAGGACAACTACCTGAAAGCGGTGTTCGAAGGCACCGCCGAAGCCGCCAACGGCCCTTACCCGCCCAACACCTGGGGTTATGCCAAGGATCTGCCGGGTTACCCGCACGATGTTGCCAAGGCCAAAGCGTTGCTGGCCAAGGCGGGTGTGAAGGATGGTTTCAAAACTACTATCTGGACGCGGCCTTCCGGCAGCCTGCTGAATCCCAACCCTACGCAGGGTGCCCAACTGTTGCAGGCTGACCTGAAGCAGGTCGGTATCGATGCTGAAATCAAGGTCATTGAGTGGGGCGAGCTGATTCGACGCGCCAAGGCCGGTGAGCATGATCTGTTGTTCATGGGTTGGGCGGGCGACAACGGTGATCCGGATAACTTCCTGACGCCGCAGTTCTCGTGCGCTGCCGTGCAATCGGGCACCAATTTCGCCCGTTATTGCGACAAGACGCTGGACAAGCTGATCACCGATGGCAAATCCACCAGCGATCAGGCCGTGCGCAGCAAGCTTTATCACCAGGCCCAGCAACAGATCCAGCAACAGGCACTGTGGATCCCCCTCGCTCACCCGACGGCATCAGCGTTGGTCAGCAAGGACGTGACGGGGTATCAGGTCAGCCCGTTCGGACGCCAGGATTTCTACAAGGTGCAGGTCAAGTAAGTCGCTGGTCTGGCCTCGCTCTGCGTCACCTCGAAAGCTGACGCAGAGCGTCCAGAAAGCACTGAAGCCGTGGGATCTTGCTCGCGAAGGCAATGGTTCAAGCGCTTCATTTTCGGGGGCTGCACCGGCCCCTTCGCGAACAAGTTCGCTCCTACGGTTCGGGTGCTTTGACGACGATCTGCGGCAATGCGGGTCGTCGCTCCGGGTCATGTTTCCCTTTCCGGGCTCGCCTGAATTCGCTACATCAACCCCTTCTCCACCATCGACAGCGGCTCGCCGTCGCCGATGATCACGTGGTCCAGCACCTGGACGTCGATAAGCAGCAGCGCTTCCCTGAGGCGTTTGGTCAGGTCGACGTCCGAGCGGCTGGGCGTGGTGATGCCTGAGGGGTGGTTGTGGCAGAGGATCAGGCTGGCAGCGTTGTGAGCCATGGCGCGCTTCACCACTTGGCGCGGATGCACGTAGGACGCGTTGATCGTCCCGCGAAACAGTATTTCGAAGGTCATGACCCGGTGCTTGGTGTCCAGAAAAAGGCAGCCGAACACTTCATGGGGTTCATGGCGAAGCAGCGCCTTGAGGTAACTGCGCACCTGGGCCGGGTTTTCCAGTGCTGAATCCCGGCGCAACGACTCGGCCATGTGCCGCCGCGCCATTTCCATTACGGCTTGTAACTGAGCAAACTTCGCAGGCCCCAGACCGAGCTGAGAGGTAAAGGCAGACAGGTCTGCATCCAGTAATGGCCTGAGCCCGCCGAATTGATTCAGAAGATGACGCGCGAGGTCTACAGCGCTCTTTCCGGCCACTCCGGTACGTAAAAAGATAGCCAGCAACTCGGCATCGGAAAGAGCCTCTGCTCCCAGCTCCAACAAGCGCTCCCGCGGGCGTTCTGCCGCGGGCCAACTGCGAATACTCATAGCACCTCCATGTGATTGGGCGCCGCTGTCCCGCTGCGGTCGCTGTGCTATCTTAGCCCATCTTTTTTGCGCGACGATCTGGCCTGGGGAGGCGTCATGGCCGTCGCGTAATTCACTCGATCAAAAAGGCAGGTCTATGCAGCGGCTGTATCGAAAACGCATCGTTCTGGGCGTCGGCGGCGGCATCGCGGCCTACAAGAGCGCCGAGCTGGTCCGTCGTCTGCGCGATCAGGGCGCTGAAGTGCGTGTGGTGATGACCAAGGGCGGAGCGGAGTTCATCACGCCGCTGACCATGCAGGCGTTGTCCGGGCATCCGGTGCATCTGGACCTTCTCGACCCGGCCGCCGAAGCCGCGATGGGCCATATCGAACTGGCCAAATGGGCCGACCTGATCCTGATCGCTCCCGCCACCGCCGACCTGATCGCCCGACTTGCTCAAGGCATCGCCAATGACCTGCTGACCACCATCGTGCTGGCCACTGATGCGACCGTCGCCATCGCTCCGGCGATGAACCAGGCCATGTGGCGTGACACGTCGGTGCAGGCCAATACCCGCCTGCTTGAAGCGCGTGACTTTCGGGTATTCGGCCCGGCCTCCGGCAGTCAGGCCTGTGGCGATGTCGGCTTCGGACGCATGCTTGAAGCCGACGATCTGGCCCAGTGCGCCGCCGATTGCTTCCAGCGGCAGAGCCTGACCGGCAAGCACGTCCTGATTACCGCTGGCCCGACTCAGGAAAACATCGACCCGGTGCGTTACATCACCAACCACAGCTCCGGCAAGATGGGGTTTGCCCTCGCCGAAGCCGCGGTCGAGGCCGGTGCCCGGGTCACGCTGATCACCGGCCCGGTCAACCTGCCCACGCCGGATCGCGTCTCGCGTATCGATGTGGTCAGTGCTCGCGACATGCTGGCGGCCTGTGAAGATGCGATCCCGTGCGACCTGTTCATCGCCTCGGCGGCGGTGGCCGACTATCGCCCGGAAGTGGTCGCCCCGCACAAATTGAAAAAAGATCCTGCAAAGGGTGATGGCTTGCTGCTGCAGATGGTTCGTAACCCGGATATTCTGGCCACCATCGCCACGCGCCCGGATCGCCCGTTCAGCGTCGGCTTTGCTGCCGAGACCGAACACCTGCTCGACTACGCTGCGCGCAAGCTCAAGGACAAGAACCTCGACCTGATCGTCGCCAATGATGTGGCCAACCCCAGCATCGGCTTCAACAGCGAGGAGAACGCCTGCAGTGTGATTGACCGGGCGTTGCACGCAACGCTTTTTGCCCAGACCAGCAAGGCCAAGATTGCTCGCCAGCTGATCACTTTTATCGCCGACCGCATGACTCAGGTTTAATTACGAATGCACGCTCTACAAGCCAAGATCCTCGACCCTCGCATTGGCAACGAATTTCCGCTCCCGGCTTACGCCACCGTCGGTTCGGCCGGCCTGGACCTGCGCGCCATGCTCAAGGAAGACACTGTGCTCGAGCCAGGCCAGACCTTGCTGATCCCTACCGGCCTGTCGATCTACATTGGCGATCCAGGCCTTGCCGCGTTGATCCTGCCGCGCTCCGGTCTGGGTCATAAACACGGCATCGTGCTGGGCAATCTGGTGGGCTTGATCGACTCGGATTATCAGGGCGAGCTGATGGTTTCCTGCTGGAACCGTGGCCAGACCGCTTTCAACATCGCCGTCGGCGAGCGCCTCGCCCAGTTGGTGCTGGTGCCGGTGGTGCAGGCGCACTTCGAGCTGGTCGAAGCGTTCGACGAAAGTCAGCGTGGCGCTGGCGGTTTCGGTCATTCCGGAAGTCATTGATCGTCAGTCGACAAAAACAGTCCGGTTTCGGGTCAGGCTCAGGGAGAGGTCGGTGAAAGGCAGTCAGCACAGTGCTTCAAAGCAAGCTACACCGGCCGATCACTCACTTCCGGCCGCGAACCTTGGCGCCCTCGCTCCGGGTCTTGTGCCTGCGGCGATCGGCCTGGTCATCGCTGCGGCGATCGTCTGGATCGCGCTGATGACCGGTCCGCAGCAGCAGAATCAACTTGCCCAGGCATGGGGCGGCAGCCAGGCGGCCGCTGTCAATGTGACGTTGCGGCAGATCAACGCCAACACTCAGGCTGCCGCCTCCGGCCCGGTGCTTGTTCAGGCGTTGCAGGACAACAACGCAGCGGCATTGGTGGCGGCACAGGCGGGGCTCACTCAGTGGAGTGGTGTGGCAGGTGCGCGGCTTTTCCCCAAGGGGCTGGCTGACGTCGATCAGCAAGGCGCGCTGCCGGTCAGCTTCGCCACGCTGGATATGCTCAACAAGGCCGCGCAGGGCGAGAGCGTTGCCCCCGAGGCCCGCAAGGTTGGCGAGCGCTGGCTGATCTACAGCGTTGCGCCGGTGCGAGCGGATGCAACCCGGCCGGTCGCTGGCACGTTGTTGCTGGCATTCGACATGCAACGCCTGCTCGGCTCCGTGCCGGCACTTCCCGCCGACGCCGGGCAGATTATCCTCAGTCAACAGTTTGGCAGTGCGCCTGCTCAGGTTTTCCTGCAGCGCGGTCAGGCTGGAGATGGCAAGCCGCAGAGCTTCGACACCGGGTATGCGGGCTGGAAACTCGAGTTTACGCCGGGGCCGGCGCTGCTAACTTCACCGCCCGTCCTGCTCCTGTTGCTGGCCTTGTTTAGCGCTGCAGCAGGCGTGTTGCTTGGCCTTTACCTTCATGAGCGGGCGTTGCAGCGGCGGATTTGTGCCGATGCACGGCAACTGGATCAGCTGCTTCAAGAACTCTCGCGCGGAAAAGCCGTCAAACCCTTCGGTTTGAGCCTGCCGGCCCTCAATGGTCTGGCTCAGGCCCTTGCTCGTGTTTCGCTACGCAGCCAGCCGCAGGCCGTTTCTGCCTCGGCGGCGGGCGAGCAGCGCGCTGCAGAAATTACCATAGGCAGTGCTTCGCCCACAGTCGCTGCGTCGCGCACTGACTGGACCGATCCGCTGTTTCAAGATACCGATATTCTAGATATCGACCTTCTCGATGAAAACCAGGACTTCCTGAGATCGGAGCATCCCCTCGTTATGAATAGCCCAGCATCCGTTGCACCCCAACTTCCCGAGACTATTTTCCGCGCCTACGACATCCGTGGTGTCGTCGGGGATACGCTCAACGCCGAAACGGCCTACTGGATCGGTCGTGCGATTGGCTCTGAAAGCCTGGCGCAGAACGAGCCTAACGTAAGCGTTGGCCGTGACGGTCGTCTTTCCGGTCCGGAGCTGGTGCAGCAACTGATTCAAGGCCTCCACGACAGTGGTTGCCACGTCAGCGACGTTGGCCTGGTGCCGACGCCTGCCTTGTATTACGCAGCCAACGTGCTGGCGGGCAAGACCGGCGTCATGTTGACCGGTAGCCACAACCCGAAGGACTACAACGGCTTCAAGATCGTCATCGCAGGCGATACCCTCGCCAACGAGCAGATCCAGGCGCTGCACGAGCGTATCAAGACCAACAACCTGACCTCGCAGAAAGGCAGCATCACCAAAGTCGACATCCTTGATCGCTACTTCAAGCAGATCAAGGACGACATCGTCATGGCGCGCAAGCTCAAGGTTGTGGTCGATTGTGGCAACGGCGCAGCGGGTGTGATCGCTCCGCAACTGATCGAAGCGTTGGGTTGCGAAGTGATTTCCCTGTTCGCAGAAGTGGACGGCAACTTCCCCAACCACCACCCGGACCCGGGCAAGCTGGAAAACCTGCAAGACCTGATCGCCAAGGTCAAGGAAACCGGCGCCGATCTGGGCCTGGCTTTCGACGGTGACGGCGACCGCGTCGGCGTGGTGACCAACGCCGGTAATGTGGTCTACCCGGACCGCCTGTTGATGCTGTTTGCACTGGATGTACTCAAGCGCAACCCTGGTGCTGACATCATTTTCGACGTCAAATGCACCCGTCGCCTGACGCCGCTGATCAGTGAGCATGGTGGCCGTCCAGTCATGTGGAAAACCGGTCACTCGCTGATCAAGAAAGAGATGAAGAAAAGCGGCGCTCTGCTGGCCGGTGAAATGAGCGGGCACATCTTCTTCAAGGAGCGCTGGTTCGGTTTCGACGACGGCATCTACAGCGCTGCACGCCTGCTGGAGATCCTCAGCCAGGAATCGGCCAATGCCGAAGACCTGTTCGAGACTTTCCCGAACGATATTTCGACGCCCGAGATCAACATCAAGGTGACGGATGTCACCAAGTTCAGCATCATCGAAGCCCTTGAGAAAAACGCGCAATGGGGCGACGCCAAACTGACCAGCATCGACGGTGTTCGTGTGGACTATCCGAAGGGCTGGGGTCTGGTTCGCGCCTCCAATACCACGCCGGTACTGGTGCTGCGTTTCGAAGCCGAAACCGAGGCCGAGTTGCAGCGCATCAAGGATGTGTTCCACGCCGAGCTGAAGAAAGTTGCACCGGACCTCGACCTGCCATTTTGATTGCTTTTCCTTTTGACTGGAGCCCTGAATGACCCTCGAACGCGATGCCGCCTCTAATGTAGCCAAGGTCCTTTCCGAAGCGCTGCCGTACATTCGCCGCTTTGTCGGCAAGACGCTGGTTATCAAGTACGGCGGCAACGCCATGGAGAGCGAAGAGCTGAAAACCGGCTTTGCGCGCGACATCGTGCTGATGAAAGCGGTGGGCATCAATCCGGTGGTGGTTCATGGCGGCGGGCCGCAGATCGGTGATCTGCTCAAGCGCCTGTCCATCGAGAGCCACTTCATCGATGGCATGCGTGTGACTGATGCGCAGACCATGGATGTGGTGGAAATGGTGCTGGGTGGCCAGGTCAACAAGGACATTGTCAATCTGATCAACCGCCATGGCGGCAGCGCCATCGGTCTGACCGGCAAGGACGCTGAGCTGATTCGCGCGAAAAAGCTCACCGTCACGCGCCAGACACCGGAAATGACCAAGCCTGAAATCATCGACATCGGTCAGGTGGGCGAAGTGGTTGGGGTCAATACCGGTCTGCTGAACATGCTGGTCAAAGGGGATTTCATTCCGGTCATCGCGCCTATCGGTGTGGGGCCGGAAGGCGAGTCCTACAACATCAACGCCGATCTGGTGGCGGGCAAGGTTGCCGAGGCTCTCAAGGCCGAGAAGCTGATCCTGCTGACCAACATCGCCGGCCTGATGAACAAGCAGGGCGAAGTCCTGACCGGCCTGACCACCGAGCAGGTCGACGGCCTGATCGCCGACGGCACCATCTACGGCGGCATGCTGCCGAAGATCCGTTGCGCGCTGGAAGCGGTACAGGGCGGGGTCAACAGCTCGCACATCATCGACGGTCGAGTACCCAATGCGGTCTTGCTGGAGATCTTCACCGACAGCGGCGTCGGCACCCAGATCACTAATCGCAAGCGGCATTGATTCAGCCGTAACACCCAAAGCCCCGTGAGCCGACGCTGACGGGGTTTTTTTGTGGGCGATTGCTCTAGGGCTTAAGCTCGTAGCGCGGGGCAGATCTTTGACGTGGAGCGTCTAGGGAGGCGTTCCCGCGCGAGCATGCGGAACGAGAGGTGTCCGGGCTTTTGATTCTCGTGCCCATGCTCCGCGTGGGCATGCAGTTCTGGACGCTCCGCGTCCGATGTTGAAGGCGCGGCGCAGTGCAGCGGCTACTGCGTCAGCCGCTGCACTCGAGCGCGGGCGGCGGCGAAGTCTGTTTCGGCTTTCACCTGTGCAGCCTGATACCCGGCGATATCGGCTTGCAGCTTCTGCTGTTGGTCGCGCAGGTCATTCAACTGATCGATGAGCGCTTGCGGAACCGGGCGTCCTGCGCGTTCCAGGTCGGCGGCCTGGCCTTGCAGGCTGCGCTGCTGCGCGGCGAGCCCCTGAATGTTGCCTTGGGCCACGCCGACCAGTGCGTCCAGTTCGGCCAGTTTGCGAGCCTTGACGCGGTCTACCTCGGCAACGCTGCTGTACAGGCTCAGCAGTTGAGCATCGGCGCTGGCCTGGCGCTTGTCTGCGTCGGCCTGGCGAATCTGCTCGGCCGTCGGTGCGGGCGGCACGACCTGTATCACCCGGCCACGCCCGTTGAGCACCTCGTAACCTTTGGCCACGTAGTCGGGCGGCACGCCTTGCGTATCAATCACCGTTACACCACGACTGTCGACATAGCGATAAAGGCGAACCTCTGGCGCGTCGGCGGCCTGGGAGACCAAGGGCGCAAGAATACCCAGCGAGAGCCAGAGCCCCGCAGCGCTCAGCTTGCCTGAAACCAGACCCTGCACCCTGCCGACGACTGCCATAGGCCTTCCTCAGATCCCGTATTGCGCGCGATAAGCCTCGACAGCCGGCAGATGCTGCTTGAGCTGCGGATCGTCAGCGAGGAATTCGAGCACCTGATTCAGCGATACGATGCTCACCACCGGGATGCCGAAGTCGCGTTCGACTTCCTGAATCGCCGACAGCTCGCCATTGCCGCGTTCCTGGCGATTGAGGGCGATGAGTACGCCGGCCGCCGTCGCGTCCTGATCCTTGATGATCTGCATGACTTCGCGAATCGCAGTGCCCGCAGTGATCACGTCGTCGATGATCAGCACATTACCTGCCAGCGGAGAGCCGACCAGGCTGCCACCTTCGCCGTGTGCCTTGGCTTCCTTGCGGTTGAAACACCACGGCAGATCCCGGCCATGATGTTCAGCCAGCGCCACGGCTGTCGCGGACGCCAGCGGTATGCCTTTGTAGGCCGGGCCGAACAGCACGTCGAAGCGGATACCGCTTTCAGCGACTGCCGCTGCGTAGAAACGCCCCAGCTGTGCCAGCGCCGAACCGGTGTTGAAGAGCCCGGCATTGAAGAAGTACGGGCTGGTGCGCCCGGACTTGAGGGTGAACTCACCGAAACGCAGAACACCGCGATCGATGGCAAAACGAATGAAATCGCGTTGATACGCCTGCATGAAAAAAGCCCCGAATACCACGGATTTAGCTAATTGGTTTGAGCTCGGGTATCATACACGCACGTGATTTTTGGGGCCATTTATGCGGATCATCAGTGTGAACGTAAATGGCATTCAGGCGGCAGTCGAGCGCGGTTTGCTCAGTTGGCTGCAAGCTCAGAATGCCGACGTCATCTGCTTACAGGACACCCGCGCCTCCACCTTTGAACTGGATGATCCAGCTTTTCAGCTGGATGGCTACTTCCTCTATGCCTGCGAAGCCGAGGTTCCCGCTCAGGGTGGTGTAGCGCTTTATTCGCGGTTGCAGCCGAAGGCGGTCATCAGCGGGCTGGGCTTCGAGACAGCCGACCGGTACGGGCGTTACCTGCAAGCAGATTTCGACAAGGTCAGTATTGCCACCCTGCTCTTTCCCTCGGGGATGAGCGGCGATGAAGACCTGAATCAGAAATTCAAGCTCATGGACGATTTCGGCAAGTACATGGACAAGCAGCGCCGCAAGCGTCGCGAGTACATCTACTGCGGGTCGCTCTATGTGGCGCAGCAGAAGCTCGACATCAAGAACTGGCGTGACAGCCAGCAGTCTCCTGGTTTCCTGGCGCCGGAACGTGCCTGGATGGACGAGATTGTCGGCACCATGGGCTATGTCGATGCCCTGCGTGAAGTCAGTCGCGAAGGCGATCAGTACAGCTGGTGGCCGGATAACGAGCAGGCCGAGATGCTGAATCTGGGCTGGCGCTTTGACTATCAGATCCTGACACCGGGTTTGCGCCGCTTCGTGCGTAGCGCCCGTCTGCCGCGTCAGCCACGCTTCTCGCAGCATGCGCCGCTGATTGTGGACTACGACTGGACCCTGACTATCTGACAGTCAGGCGGCAGCGCATACGAAAAAGCCGACTTGACGTCGGCTTTTCGCGTTGTTCGCAGTGAGCGCTATTTAATCAGCCGCAAGGTAAACGGGTAGCGATAATCCACCCCGTCGTTGGCCTTGATCCCGGCGATGATGGCCAGCACTGCTGCGCCAATCCCTACCAGCGTCAAGAGCGCAAAACCGATCACCAGCAGTATCAGCAGCATGCTGATCGTCGCCGCAATGGCCACCGTGATCTGAAAATTCAGCGCTTCCTTGCCCTGCGCATCGATAAACGGGTCAGAGTCTTTCTTCAACTGCCAGATAATCAGCGGTCCCAGCAGGTTGCCGAACGGAAACATCAGCCCGGCAAATGCTGACAAGTGACAGAACATCGCCCACTGACGAGCGCTTTGCGGCGGTTTGCTCAACGGTTGCAAGCTGTCACTCATTTTCAGACTCCCCTGGGGTATCAGTCGGCCAGCGCGGCGCGCTGCAGTTCGAACAGTTCGGTCATGCCTTTCTGGGCCAGTGCAAGCATCGCGTTCAGCTCTTCAGGCTGGAATGGCGCGCCTTCGGCAGTGCCCTGGACCTCGATGAAGCCGCCAGCACTGGTCATCACCACGTTCAGATCGGTTTCGGCAGCGGAATCTTCAAGGTAGTCCAGATCAAGCACCGGCTCACCTTGATACATGCCCACGGAAACCGCGGCAATCATCTGCTTGAGCGGGTCGCCGCCTTTCAGGCCGCCGCGCTTCTTGATCACTTTCAGCGCATCGGCCAGTGCAACCATCGCGCCGGTGATGGACGCGGTACGCGTGCCGCCATCGGCCTGAATGACATCGCAATCGACATACAGGGTGACGTCGCCCAGCTTGGACATGTCCAGCGCTGCACGCAGCGAACGACCGATCAGGCGCTGGATTTCCAGGGTGCGACCACCCTGTTTGCCACGGCTGGCTTCACGCTGGTTACGCTCGCCGGTGGCGCGCGGCAGCATGCCGTACTCGGCGGTCAGCCAGCCTTGGCCCTGGCCCTTGAGGAAGCGTGGTACGCCGTTTTCGACGCTGACGGTGCAGATCACCTTGGTGTCACCAAACTCGACCAGTACAGAACCCTCGGCGTGTTTGGTGTAGTTGCGGGTGATGCGAATCGAGCGGAGCTGATCGGCGGCGCGACCACTTGGACGTTTCATCTGGGATACCTGTACTGAGACGGAAAACTGCTGACCATTATAGGGGCCACAACTGCTGCTGGGCATCTCTAAAACTCGCGGCGGCCGAACCCGCATGATTCGCACGCTCCAAAAACAGCGCTGGATGCCAGGGCCGGGCGATTTACAGCGCTTTGCATTTCCAGTCACGTTGCCGGATTGGGAGCGGGCGTCGCACTGCGCTACAATCCTGCGCCTCTGCAGCCAGTCGGCTTTCACGACACCCATGACAGCCGATTCGTCGCGTTCATGGACTGAATCAAGAGGTACTTCGCATGGTGCACAGTATGACCGCCTTCGCCCGGGTAGAGCGGGCCGGCGCCCAGGGCACGCTGAGTTGGGAGTTGCGCTCGGTCAACCACCGTTACCTTGAGCCGCATCTGCGCCTGCCTGAATCGTTTCGTGATCTGGAGGGCGCGGTTCGTGAAGCTCTGCGCCAAGGGCTTTCGCGCGGCAAGGTCGAATGCACCCTGCGCTTTGTCGAAGAGACCGCCGGTAGGCCGCTGCAAGTGAACCGTGAGCGCGCCGCTCAATTGATCGCGGCGGCCGAGTCGGTTGCCGGTCTGATCAAGCAGCCCGCTGCGCTGAACCCGCTTGAAGTGCTGGCTTGGCCCGGTGTGCTGGTGGCTGACGCCAGCGATCCGCAGGCGCTGAACGCCGAAGCACTGGCGCTTTTCAATGAAGGGCTGACCGAATTGAAGAGCGGTCGTGGCCGCGAAGGCGCCGACCTGGCCAGACTTCTCGACGAACGGTTGATTGTCATCGTTCAGGAAGTGGCCACTCTGCGTACTCTGGTGCCGCAGATGCTGGCCGCCCAGCGCCAGAAGGTGCTGGATCGCTTTGCCGACATGAAGGCCGAGCTGGACCCGCAGCGGCTGGAGCAGGAAATGGTCCTGCTGGCGCAGAAGAGCGATGTCGCCGAAGAACTGGACCGTCTCGGCACTCACGTTACCGAAGTACGCCGCGTGCTCAAGGCTGGCGGTCAGGCGGGTCGCCGTCTCGACTTCCTAATGCAAGAGCTTAACCGCGAAGCCAACACACTGGGCTCCAAAGCCTTTGATCCCCGCAGCACGCAAGCTGCCGTCAACCTCAAGGTGTTGATCGAGCAGATGCGTGAGCAAGTGCAGAATATTGAGTAAGGCTAAACCTGACATGACCCATATCACTGGCACCCTGTACATCATTTCCGCCCCGTCCGGCGCGGGCAAGACCAGTCTGGTCAAGGCGCTGATGGACGCTCAGCAAGAGCCCCAGCACGGCGCGCAGGCAAAGATCCGCGTGTCGGTTTCGCACACTACCCGCGCGATGCGTCCGGGTGAAGTGGATGGCGTGAATTACAACTTCGTCGATCGTGCCGAGTTCCTGCGCATGATCGAGCATGGTGACTTTCTTGAGCAGGCCGAAGTCTTCGGCAATCTGTATGGCACCTCGCAAAGCCACTTGCAGCAGACGCTGGATGAAGGTCACGACCTGATTCTGGAAATCGACTGGCAAGGCGCCCGTCAGGTTCGCGCGCAAATGCCGCAGGCCCGATCGATCTTCATTTTGCCGCCCACCCAGCAGGCTTTGCGTCAACGCCTGACCAACCGCGGCCAGGACAGCGATGAAATCATCGAGGCGCGGATGCGTGAAGCGGTCAGCGAGATGAGCCACTACAACGAATACGAGTACATCGTGGTCAACGACGATTTTGCTGGCGCGCTGGAAGACCTCAAGGCCATTTTTCGCGCCAATCGCCTGACCCAGCAGCACCAGCAGGAACAGTACAGCGAGCTTTTTCAGGAGTTGCTGGCCTGATCGAGCCCTTTTCGGGCATCGGGTTACAGTTTAAAACCTTACCGTTTGTGGCTTGCCGCTTGATGCCTGACCTTGTCCGCTTGTAAACTACCGAGTCCGCTCGCCCATCCGGGCATCGCGCATCCGCATTTGCTACGAGGAATACCCATGGCCCGCGTAACCGTTGAAGACTGCCTAGAACACGTGGATAACCGCTTTGAGCTGGTCATGCTCTCCACAAAGCGTGCCCGTCAACTGGCAACCGGCGGCAAAGAGCCAAAGCTGGCGTGGGAAAATGACAAGCCTACCGTCATGGCCCTGCGCGAAATCGCGGCTGGCGTGATGAGCTACGATGTAATCGCAGAAGCCGAGATCGTCGAAGATGAGCCATTGTTTGCAGCGTTCGAGGACGAGTCAAACGAGGCCGTCTAAGCCTATGCCGGGTCGACGTAGTACGGCGCAGGGTAAAAGCCATTGGCAGGGGGTAGCGCCTTGCCGAGCATAGACGCCCTCGCCGACAGACTGTCGGCTTACCTCGGCAAGGACCAGGTCAATCTGGTTCGCCGAGCGTACTTCTACGCCGAACAAGCCCACGACGGCCAGCGCCGTCGCAGCGGCGAAGCGTATGTTACCCACCCGCTCGCGGTGGCCAATATTCTTGCCGACATGCACATGGACCATCAGAGCCTGATGGCTGCGATGCTGCATGACGTGATCGAAGACACCGGTATTGCCAAGGAAGCGCTCAGTGCGCAGTTCGGCGAGACCGTCGCGGAACTGGTCGACGGGGTCAGCAAACTGACCCAGATGAATTTCGAGACCAAGGCCGAGGCCCAGGCGGAAAACTTTCAGAAAATGGCCATGGCCATGGCGCGCGACATTCGCGTGATCCTGGTCAAGCTCGCTGATCGCCTGCACAACATGCGCACGCTGGAAGTCCTGTCTGGCGAAAAGCGTCGACGCATCGCCAAGGAAACCCTCGAAATCTATGCGCCTATCGCCAATCGGCTGGGCATGCACAACGTGCGTATCGAATTCGAGGACCTTGGCTTCAAGGCCATGTACCCGATGCGTTCCTCGCGAATCAACCAGGCGGTCAAGCGCGCCAGGGGCAATCGCAAGGAGCTGGTCAACAAGATCGAAGAATCCCTGAGCCATTGCCTGGCAGTTGACGGCATCGAAGGCGATGTCAGCGGGCGGCAAAAGCATCTTTACGGCATCTACAAGAAGATGCGCGGCAAGCGTCGCGCCTTCAACGAGATCATGGACGTTTACGCGTTCCGCATCATCGTCGACAAGGTTGATACCTGCTATCGCGTACTGGGCGCTGTACATAATTTGTACAAGCCGTTACCTGGACGCTTCAAGGATTACATCGCGATTCCCAAGGCTAACGGCTATCAGTCGCTGCATACCACCTTGTTCGGTATGCATGGCGTGCCCATTGAAATCCAGATTCGCACCCGCGAAATGGAAGAAATGGCCAACAACGGAATCGCCGCGCACTGGTTGTACAAGTCCAGTGACGACGAGCAGCCCAAGGGCACTCACGCTCGAGCCCGGCAGTGGGTCAAGGGCGTGCTGGAGATGCAGCAGCGCGCGGGCAACTCGCTGGAATTCATCGAAAGCGTCAAGATCGACCTGTTCCCGGACGAGGTCTACGTGTTCACGCCGAAAGGCCGGATCATGGAGCTGCCTAAAGGCTCCACCGCCGTGGACTTTGCTTACGCGGTACACACCGACGTCGGCAACAGCTGCATCGCCTGCCGTATCAACCGCCGGCTGGCGCCGCTGTCCGAACCGCTGCAAAGCGGCTCCACCGTCGAAATCGTCAGCGCTCCCGGCGCACGTCCAAACCCGGCATGGCTGAACTTTGTCGTCACCGGCAAGGCGCGTACGCACATTCGTCACGCGCTCAAGCTGCAGCGCCGTTCCGAGTCGATCAATCTCGGCGAGCGGCTGCTGAACAAGGTTCTCAACGGTTTCGAATGCAGCCTGGACAAGGTCTCTCAGGAGCGCATCCAGCTGGTACTGACCGAATACCGTGTCGAAGTGCTGGAAGACCTCCTGGAAGACATCGGCCTGGGCAATCGCATGGCTTATGTCGTCGCCCGCCGCCTGCTGGGTGAAGGCGATCAGTTGCCAAGCCCGGAAGGTCCGCTGGCGATTCGCGGCACCGAAGGTCTGGTACTCAGCTACGCCAAGTGCTGTACGCCCATCCCGGGCGATCCTATTGTCGGCCACCTGTCTGCGGGCAAGGGCATGGTCGTGCACCTGGATAACTGCCGCAACATCAGTGAAATTCGTCACAACCCGGAAAAATGCATCCAGCTTTCCTGGGCCAAGGACGTCACTGGCGAATTCAACGTCGAATTGCGTGTCGAACTGGAGCACCAGCGTGGGCTGATCGCCCTGCTGGCCAGCAGCGTCAACGCCGCCGATGGCAATATCGAAAAAATCAGCATGGACGAGCGTGATGGTCGCATCAGCGTGGTCCAACTGGTGGTCAGCGTACACGACCGTGTGCACCTGGCCCGCGTGATCAGGAAATTGCGCGCCCTTGCCGGGGTGACTCGTATCACCCGGATGCGCGCGTAAGTCTTTCAATTATCAGGAGTTCTTCATGACCAAGACTGTCATCACCAGCGAAAAAGCCCCGGTGGCCATCGGCCCTTATTCCCAGGCGATCAAAGCTGGCAATACCGTCTACATGTCCGGGCAGATCCCGCTGGATCCAGCCACCATGGAGCTGGTCGAGGGCATTGAGGCGCAAATCATTCAGGTCTTCGACAACCTGAAATCGGTGGCCGAGGCCGCAGGCGGCTCCTTCAAGGACATCGTCAAGCTGAACATCTTTCTGACTGACCTGTCTCACTTTGCCAAGGTCAACGAAATCATGGGCACTTACTTCTCGCAGCCTTACCCGGCCCGCGCCGCCATTGGCGTTGCTGCACTGCCGCGTGGTGCTCAGGTTGAAATGGACGCGATTCTCGTCATCGAATAAATCCCCCGACGGGGCGTGCCGTGCGCTCCGTTTTCCCTGAAGGAAGGAATCCGTTATGCGCTCCGCGCTCGTCATCTCGCTGCTCGCCGTCATTTTAGGCGGCTGCGCCAGCCAAGCCGACCGCAACCCGGACGGCACCTGGATCAACCAGACAGCCATTGATGCTGCCGTCAAACAAGGCAACTTGCGTCAGGCACTGCTTGCCAATGGTCCCAACCTGGAATGGAAGGTCAACACCAAGGCCAACCAGGCTATCTACTCCAATGGTTTCGAACTGGGCGAAGGCAAGATCGTCAGTGCTGCCGAAGGCAAGCTGCACATCGACTTCTACGGCAACTTCTTCGAAGACCTGAGCGTGAAGGGCGATGAGCTGGTTCAGGCCGCCAGCGAGTCGGGTCCTGAGCAGCACTTCCAGAAGCCTGAGAAACCGGCTCCTGAAGGCGCCCAGCCTGGCAGCAGCTTCGAACAAGCCTTGTACGGCGCCTACATGGGTGGCAAGTGGACGATTGTCGAGGGTGATGGTCAAGGCAGCACTGTTCAGTTCATGCCGGACGGCGGCGTGCAGGGGCTTCCGGAAAACGATCGTTTCGCACTCTGCCTTGCCGGTGATTGTGCGGCGATGAGCGGCGAATACGACAGCATGTGGCTGGAAAAAGCCGAGAAAGGTAACCCGTGGATCTTTGCCCGTAAGGGTAAGCAACTGGAAATCTTCCAGGCGGTGAACAATGCCGGTGCAGACCAGATGCCTGAATTGCGTCCTGGCCCACGTCGCTGGTTGCTGGAACAGCAGTAAGCGCTTCATGAATCATTGCTTCATGAACCAGGAGTGCCGTTCGAGGCGCTCCTGATTTGCACTCGCTCTACCCTTGAAGTGTTACCCCAGTAGAGCCGCATAGCCAGCCCGGTAATCCGGGTACACCGGTGCCCATCCCAACGCGCGCGCCTTGGCATTGCTACAGCGTTTGCTGCCGACACGCTGCAGGCTGACCTCCTCCGACCATTCGCTGACACCCAGATACTCACGTATCCACGCCACCACATCGGCCAGCGCGGCAGGATCGTCGTCGACGCCCAGATAACAGCTTTCCAGCGCCACGCCGCGCTGATCCGCTTGCAGCAGGTACGCCAGCAGGCTGGCTGCATCATCGGCATGAATGCGATTGGCGTAGACCGGCGGATCGACCCTGACGCTATGCCCCTGACGTACACGATTCGACAGGTCGCTGCGACCAGGGCCGTAAATGCCCGTCAGTCTCACCGCAGTGGCAGGTAGCCCGCTGTTCAGCGCCAGCTGTTCGGCTTCCAGCATCACCGTGCCGGTGTAGCTGCCGGGTTCGGTAGCCGAGTGCTCATCGACCCACTCGCCGTCCTGCTGGCCATAGACGCCACTGCTGGAGACGAAGATCACCCGTTTAGGCTGCTGACCGGCCTGCTTCAGCCAGCCCAATACGTTTCTCAGCCCTTCGACATAAGCCATTCGATAGCCCGCTTCGTCACGCTGTGAAGGTGTGGCGCAATAAACCACGTAATCGAGCGGCGCAGTGGGCCAGCTATCCGGTTTTTCAGCCTTGAACAGATCAGCCTCAACGCCGATCACCCCGTCCGGTAGCTCGGAAACCGTACGTCGCAGCCCATGCACAGCCCAGCCATCCGACATCAGCCGGGTGGCGAGTCGAGAGCCGATATCGCCGCAACCAGCGATCAGGAGGGAAGGCGCAGTCATTCGAAATCTCCAGATGAAGGTGGTATCAGCACCGTAAAACTCTTCTTAAAAACAGGATCATTCACGCTGATATGTAAAAAAGCTACCACATTGCTTTTGTTAACAAGAACGATTTGCAATAATGGCAGCCCATTTGTTCCCCGTGAGCGTCGAAAGCACTACGCGACGTACAGGAACCCTCCCTATTTCTCTCTCAGGTCCGGCCAGCATGACACGCAATCAATCAATCGCTTCGCCAACCAGACTGCCCCGCGCATGGCGCGGTATCGCGGCCCTAGTCTTGAGCCTGATGCTCGCGCCGATGGCGCTTGCGGATCAATCGGCACCTACGTCTGCGCCTGCCACTGCTCCGGCAGCGGCTGCACCAGCTGCAACCGGTGTCGCTGCACCTGACGCCGTTCCTGCGCAGACGCTTGAGCCGGTCGCCGAAGACAACAGCCTGGGCATGGCGCACGA
This sequence comes from Pseudomonas syringae, assembly GCF_023278085.1. Taxonomy (NCBI): domain Bacteria; kingdom Pseudomonadati; phylum Pseudomonadota; class Gammaproteobacteria; order Pseudomonadales; family Pseudomonadaceae; genus Pseudomonas; species Pseudomonas syringae. The sequence goes on from NZ_CP066265.1 coordinate 44,543, forward strand.
TCTGTCGCCATGGGGCATGTACCAGAACGCTGACGTGGTCGTCAAAGCGGTCATGATCGGCCTCGCCATTGCTTCGATCATCACGTGGACCATCTGGATCTCCAAAGGCTTCGAGCTGCTGGGTGCCAAGCGCCGCTTGCGTGGCGAGATCGTCAACCTGAAGAAAGCCCGCTCCCTCAACGAAGCGAGCGCCACCGCCAGCAAGGAAGGCACCCTTGCCCACCTGCTGGTGCACGATGCCCTCGAAGAGATGCGCCTCTCGGCCAACAGCCGTGAGCGTGAGGGTATCAAAGAGCGTGTCAGCTTCCGCCTTGAGCGTCTGGTGGCTGCCTGCGGCCGTAACATGAGCATGGGCACCGGCGTGCTGGCGACCATTGGTTCGACCGCACCTTTCGTCGGCCTGTTCGGCACAGTGTGGGGCATCATGAACAGCTTCATCGGCATCGCCAAGACCCAGACCACCAACCTTGCCGTGGTTGCGCCCGGCATTGCCGAAGCGCTGTTGGCAACCGCGCTCGGTCTGGTTGCCGCGATTCCGGCGGTGGTCATCTACAACGTGTTCGCCCGCTCCATCGCCGGTTACAAGGCTCAGGTTTCCGATGCCTCTGCGCACGTTCTGCTGTTGGTCAGCCGCGATCTGGATCACCTGCCCGAGCCGACCGAACGCAATCAACAACAACCGCACATGGTCAAGGTGGGCTAACACGTGGGCCTGCATCTTAACGAAGGCGGCGACGATCTCGCCGAGAACCACGAAATCAACGTGACGCCGTTCATCGACGTCATGCTGGTGCTGTTGATCATATTCATGGTGGCGGCCCCGCTGGCGACCGTGGACATCAAGGTCGACCTGCCAGCCTCCACGGCCAAGCCGCAACCCAGACCTGAAAAACCGGTCTTCCTCAGCGTCAAGACGGACAAGAGCCTGTACCTGGGCGACGAGAAGGTGGCGCGCGAGCAGATCGGTCAGATCCTGGATGCCCGCACCAAGGGCAAGAAGGACACCACGATCTTCTTCCAGGCCGACAAGGGTGTGGATTACGGCGATCTGATGGAAGTCATGAACACGCTTCGGGGTGCGGGTTACCTGAAGGTCGGTCTGGTGGGTCTTGAGACGGCTGGTAAGAAATGATCAGTACGCGCCAAAAACTGACGCGCTATAGCGGTAGTCTGTTGTTGGTGCTGGCCGTGCACGCGATTGCGATCATTGTTGCCCTTCGGTGGCCCGCCTCTCAGGCGATCGAGCTGCCACCGGCTGCCATGATGGTCGAACTCGCACCAGTGCCAGAGCTTGCACCGCCGCCACCTCCCCAGGTTGTTCAGCCACCACAGCCGCCCGCACCGGAAGAGCAGACACCGATGCCGGAGGTCGCCGAGGCGCCGAAGCCGGAAATCGTGGTGCCCAAAAAAGTCGAAAAGCCCAAACCGAAGCCGCAGCCGCCCAAGCCGCAGAAAAAGCCTGAGCCGCCTCAGGAAAAGCCTGCTGCAGAGAAGCCGGTCGATACTCCGCCGACGCCGGCCAAACCAGAGAAGTCGGCTGCCCCGACGCCGCCTGCTGCTGCGCCTTCGCCGCCCAGCAACGCATTGCCAAACTGGCAGGGCGATTTGCTGAGCCATCTCGGCAAGTACAAAAAATACCCTGAGGACGCACGCCGTCGTGGCATGCAAGGTGTGGCTCGCCTGCGCTTCGTGGTGGACGCTGATGGCAACGTGCTGTCTTACTCGATCGCCAATACTTCAGGCAGCCCGGCGCTGGATCGAGCGACCATGGAAATGATCCGTCGCGCTCAGCCGCTGCCCAAGCCACCCAAGGAAATTCTCAACAACGGCACCATTGAAATCCTCGCACCGTTCGTTTATTCGCTGGATAAACGCTGAATCGCACTTTTGTTACGCATGAGTGCTTCTGATAACGTGCGTCTATCGATTGCACCCGCTATGCTGGGCCCGCAACTTCATGGACGCCCGTTATGACCCTTACAGAATTGCGCTATATCGTTACGCTCGCCCAAGAGCAACACTTTGGCCACGCTGCCGAGCGCTGCCACGTCAGCCAGCCAACGCTGTCGGTGGGTGTCAAGAAACTGGAAGACGAACTCGGTGTGCTGATTTTCGAGCGCAGCAAGAGTGCTGTGCGTCTTACCCCGGTGGGCGAAGGAATTGTGGCCCAGGCACAGAAGGTGCTGGAGCAGGCTCAGGGCATTCGCGAACTGGCCCAGGCAGGCAAGAATCAACTGACCGCGCCGCTGAAAGTCGGTGCAATCTACACCGTTGGCCCTTATCTGTTTCCGCACCTGATCCCGCAACTGCACCGGGTTGCCCCGCAGATGCCGTTGTACATCGAAGAAAACTTCACTCACGTCCTGCGCGACAAACTGCGTAACGGCGAGCTGGATGCCGTGATCATTGCCTTGCCGTTCAACGAAGCGGACGTGCTGACCCTGCCGCTCTACGACGAGCCATTCTCGGTGTTGATGCCGGCCGGCCATCCCTGGACTCAGAAAGAGACCATCGATGCTGCGGCGCTCAATGACAAGAGCCTGCTGTTGCTGGGTGAAGGCCACTGCTTCCGTGATCAGGTTCTGGAAGCCTGCCCGACGCTGGGCAAGGGCAACGAAGGCGCGAAGCACACGACGGTCGAGTCCAGCTCGCTGGAAACCATCCGCCACATGGTCGCATCGGGATTGGGTATTTCGATCCTGCCGCTGTCGGCGGTCGACAGCCATCATTACGCTCCCGGCGTGATCGAAGTACGCCCATTGACGCCGCCCGTGCCGTTTCGCACGGTCGCCATCGCGTGGCGCGCAAGTTTCCCACGGCCCAAAGCCATCGAGATTCTCGCTGACTCCGCACGTCTGTGCTCAGTGGCTCGTCCGAAAACAGAAGCGAGCTAGGCAGAAAAACAATGAGCGAGCTTTCCAGAGTCTCGGTCACCGCGCTCAAGGGCGTCGGTGAGGCGATGGCAGAAAAGCTGGCCAGGGTCGGTCTGGAAAACCTGCAGGACGTGCTGTTCCATCTGCCGTTGCGTTATCAGGACCGGACCCGCATCGTGCCCATCGGTGCGTTGCGTCCCGGTCAGGATGCGGTGATCGAAGGTGTCGTCAGCGGCGCCGATGTGGTGATGGGCAAGCGGCGCAGCCTGCTGGTGCGCCTTGGTGACGGTACGGGCGTGGTCAGTCTGCGTTTTTATCACTTCAGTAATGCCCAGAAAGAGAGCATGAAGCGTGGCACGCACCTGCGCTGCTTCGGTGAAGCTCGGCCCGGCGCTTCCGGCCTGGAAATCTACCACCCGGAATACCGGGCGATTACCGGTGATGAGCCTGCGCCTGTCGAGCAGACGCTCACGCCGATCTATCCCACCACCGAAGGCCTGACTCAGCAGCGCTTGCGCCAGTTATGCCAGCAAAGCCTGGCAATGCTCGGCCCTAAAAGCCTGCCGGACTGGCTGCCTGAAGAGCTGGCCCGCGATTATCAATTGGCACCGCTGGATGATGCGATCCGCTACCTGCATCATCCGCCCGCCGATGCTGACGTCGACGAACTGGCGTTGGGACACCACTGGGCACAGCATCGTCTTGCGTTCGAAGAGCTCCTGACCCATCAGCTTTCTCAACAACGCCTGCGTGAAAGCCTGCGCTCACAGCGCGCTCCGGCACTGCCTGTGGCGAAAAAGCTGCCGAAGCAATTTCTTGCCAACCTTGGGTTTGCGCCTACAGGTGCTCAGCAACGAGTCGGCAAGGAAGTGGCCTATGACCTCAGCCAGCCAGAGCCGATGCTGCGCCTGATTCAGGGCGACGTGGGCTCGGGCAAGACGGTAGTCGCTGCGCTGGCTGCCTTGCAGGCGCTGGAAGCCGGTTATCAGGTGGCACTGATGGCGCCTACCGAGATTCTGGCCGAGCAGCATTACATCAACTTCCAGCGCTGGCTTGAGCCGTTGGGCGTCGGTGTGGCCTGGCTGGCGGGCAAGCTGAAGGGCAAGGCGCGCGTGACGTCGCTGGAGCAGATAGCTACTGGCACACCGATGGTGGTGGGCACTCATGCGCTGTTTCAGGACGAAGTGCAGTTCAAGAACCTGGCCCTGGTGATCATCGACGAGCAGCACCGTTTCGGTGTTCAGCAGCGTCTGGCGCTGCGCAAAAAGGGCGTCGGCGGCCTGATGTGCCCACACCAGTTGATCATGACCGCCACGCCGATCCCGCGCACGCTGGCCATGAGTGCCTATGCTGACCTGGACACCTCGATCCTCGATGAACTGCCGCCCGGACGGACGCCAGTCAATACCGTGCTGGTCGCCGACAGCCGCCGTCTGGAGGTCGTCGAGCGCGTGCGTGCCGCCTGCGCCGAGGGTCGTCAGGCGTACTGGGTCTGTACGCTGATTGAAGAGTCCGAAGAACTGACCTGCAAGGCCGCTGAAACCACGTATGAAGAACTGAGCAGCGCCCTGGGCGAAGTGCGCGTCGGGCTGATTCACGGGCGCATGAAGCCCGCAGAAAAAGCCGCGATCATGGCTGAATTCAAGCAGGGCGCGCTGCAGTTGCTGGTGGCGACTACGGTGATCGAGGTCGGCGTCGACGTGCCGAATTCAAGCCTGATGATCATTGAAAACCCGGAACGCCTCGGGCTGGCGCAACTGCACCAGTTACGCGGTCGTGTAGGGCGCGGCAGTGCGGTCAGTCATTGCGTGCTGCTTTATCACCCGCCACTTTCCCAGATCGGAAGGCAGCGGCTGGGCATCATGCGCGAAACCAATGACGGTTTTATCATCGCCGAGAAGGATCTGGAGTTGCGCGGACCGGGCGAAATGCTGGGCACGCGACAAACGGGCCTGCTGCAATTCAAGGTCGCTGACCTGATGCGCGACGCGGACCTGCTGCCGGCCGTGCGCGACGCAGCTCAGGCCCTGCTTGAGCGTTGGCCGCAACACGTCAGCCCATTGCTGGATCGATGGCTGCGTCATGGCCAGCAGTATGGCCAGGTGTGATGCAGGCTACGCTTTGGAAACCGCGTGAGACCCAAAGCGAATAACGTGGTTATACTTCAAAAAATGTAGGAATTTGGACAAAGACCATGACAGAAGTTGCGCACGTCAATGATCCGCACCACGCACCGCCTGTTATCCGGCAGTTGCTTGAAAAGTTGGCGATCAGCTATCACGAAGTCCTGGACGACAAAGACCTGCAACCCGCTCGCAAGGTCCAGGCCGTACTGGTCGAGGACGCTGTCGGCGCCCTGCTGATTCTGTTTCCGCAAAGCCAGTTGCTCGACCTCAGCCGCATCACCGAACTGACCGGGCGCCAGCTGACCGCCGTGCCGCACGAGCGACTGGCGCGCATGCTGACCAAGCACAACCTGCAAATGTTGCCGGGTCTCCCTGCCCTGACCAGTTCGCCGTGCCTCTATGACGAACGCTTGTTGCAGGAGCCATTGCTGCTGGTCGGTTCGGGTGAGCCGGGTCTGTGGCTGGAAATCAGCAGTGATGATTTCAAGTCCATGCTGAGCAAGGCCAGCGCCGCACATTTCGGTCAATCCATTGCAGGGATTCACCCCAATCTGGACCGGCCTCACGACGATCGCGCAGAAATCACTCAGGCCATGCATGCCTTCACGGCGCGTCGTATCCAGCAACGTCTGGAAGCGACCCTGGAAATTCCACCGCTGGCGGGCACCGCCCAGAAAATCATCAAGCTTCGGGTTGATCCCGATGCAACCATCGACGACATCACCGGCGTGGTGGAAACCGACCCGGCGCTGGCGGCACAGGTTGTCAGTTGGGCGGCGTCGCCTTATTACGCGTCGACCGGCAAGATTCGTTCGGTCGAAGATGCGATCGTTCGGGTGCTGGGCTTCGACCTGGTGATCAATCTGGCGCTGGGTCTGGCGCTGGGCAAGACCCTGAGTCTGCCCAAGGATCAACCGCAACAGACCACGCCCTACTGGCAGCAGTCGATCTACACTGCGGCAGTCATCGAAGGCCTGACCCGTGCCATCCCGCGTGCCAAGCGCCCGGAAGGCGGCCTGACCTACCTCGCCGGCTTGCTGCACAACTTCGGTTATTTGTTGCTGGCCCATGTGTTTCCGCCACACTTCTCGTTGATCTGTCGCCAGCTGGAGGTCAACCCGCACCTGCATCACAGCTACATCGAGCACCACCTGCTGGGCATCAGCCGCGAGCAGATCGGTGCCTGGCTGATGCGCTACTGGGACATGCCCGACGAACTCGCTACCGCGCTGCGCTTCCAGCACGATCCCGACTACGCGGGCGAGCATTACGCTTACGCCAATCTGGTTTTCCTGGCTGTGCGCCTGTTGCGGGCCAATGGCGTAGGGGCGGGGCCTCAGCAGGAGATTCCTGACGAGCTCTTCGAGCGCCTGGGCCTGACCCGTGAAAAAGCCAATGAATCGGTCAGGAAAGTGCTGGAGGCCGAAGTACTGCTGCGCGAACTGGCGTCGCAGTTCAGTCAGTGATCGACACCTGACAAACTTGCCACGCAGGAGCGAGCCTGGCAGTGACTTGCTTTGCTCGCACAGGCCTGTTTGTGAACAGGCGAAGCGTCGCCCGGCTCACTAAGGCTCGCCCTCATCTCCCGGCAGATCCTCATCCAGATGCAGCCATGGCAATCTGTTCTCTATCCATATGTGGCGAGATGGCGTTGCCCGTTCGGGTTGGTCGAGCGTTGCGATGGTGACGTCTATTTCGTTCGGGCTGTTGCGAGTGAACAGCGCCAGGTGGGCTCCGCAGTTGCCACAGAAATAGCGGACGCAGGTCGAGGCGGAATCGTACGTGGACGGGCTGCCTGTCAGCCACTGGAAAGAGTTGAGTGGCACGCTTATCCAGGTCATCACGGTTGCGCCCGAGGTGCGTCGGCAGATGGAGCAGTGACAGTGCGCAATGTCCCGCAACGGGGCGTCGAACTGATAGCGAAGGCTGCCGCAATGGCAGCCACCTGAATGGCTCTGGCTCATCGGCGCGTCTCCCTGTTGTGCGCTATTACTCCTGTGACAATAAAAAACCCATAACCACCGATTGAAAGGTCGGTGAAAGCTTAGGCCATTAGCATCAGCTCACTTCCGGCACAAAGACCGGTTAGCCAGGAACGGACTCCAAGGTGTTTCAGGCCCAATTAACAACAATAATGGTGATTCCGATGCTTGCTGATTTCTCGATCCGTACCCCCCTTGCGCCACCACTCCACGTACCGCTCCTACTGAGCTGAATCGTTCATTTCAACGTTCTGTAGCCGTATTACGTCTGGAGTATTCCCATGCTGACTTTCCTTGGCTTCGCCATGGTTATTGCGTTCATGTACCTGATCATGAGCAAGCGCCTGACTGCGCTGATCGCCCTGATTCTGGTTCCGATCATCTTCGCCCTGTTCGGTGGCTTCGCGTCGCAGATCGGCCCGATGATGCTCGCAGGTATCACCAAGCTCGCGCCGACCGGTGTGATGCTGATGTTCGCCATTCTGTACTTTGCGCTGATGATCGACTCCGGTCTGTTCGATCCGGCTGTGCGCAAGATCCTGAAAATGGTCAAAGGCGACCCGATGCGCATCTCGGTCGGTACTGCGGTACTGGCGTTGGTGGTGTCCCTCGACGGTGACGGCGCAACCACTTACATGATCTGCGTTGCCGCCATGCTGCCGCTGTACAGCCGCGTCGGCATGAGCCCGCGCATCATGGCCGGTCTGATCATTCTGGCCGGTGGCGTGATGAACATGACGCCATGGGGCGGCCCGACCGCTCGTGCGGCCAGCGCGCTGCATGTCGATGCATCGGACATCTTCGTACCCATGATCCCGGCCATGCTCGCCGGTGTGATCGCGATCCTGGCGATTGCCTACTTCTACGGCAAACGCGAGCGCGCTCGTCTGGGTGAACTGCACCTGCAGGGCGACGAAGTCGACCATAGCGAAATCAGCGTTTCGCAGTTCCCGGATGCCCGTCGTCCGAAACTGATCTGGTTCAACGCCGCTTTGACGCTGGCGCTGATGGTCACCCTGATCATGGGCCTGCTGCCGCTGCCGGTCCTGTTCATGATCGCGTTCAGCATCGCGATGATCATCAACTACCCTAACCTGCAGGATCAAAAGGACCGCGTCTCGGCTCACGCCGGTAGCGTGTTGGCGGTGGTCGGTCTGATCTTCGCTGCCGGTATCTTCACCGGTATCCTGTCCGGCACGGGCATGGTCGACGCGATGTCGAAAAGCCTGTTGGCGGTTATCCCGGATGCGCTGGGCCCTTACCTCGCGGTCATCACCGCGCTGGTCAGTATGCCGTTCACCTTCTTCATGTCCAACGACGCGTTTTACTATGGCGTACTGCCAGTGTTGTCCGAAGCCGCTGCCCACTACGGCATCAGCCCGGTGGAAATGGCCCGCGCCTCGATTGTCGGTCAGCCGGTCCACTTGCTCAGCCCACTGGTGCCATCGACTTACCTGCTGGTTGCTCTGGCCGGTATCGAGTTTGGTGACCACCAGCGCTTTACCCTGAAATGGGCAATTTTGGTGTGCATGTGCATCCTGGTTGCCGCGCTGCTGATGGGGATCTTCCCGTTCTATAGCAGCATGTAAGCTTCTTTAGCTACCCCCAAAGCTCGCCGTTGACTTGATCGTTGACGGCGAGTTTTTGCGTTTGGGGTATTCAATTGCTCGACGGCCGAGCCACTTTCAGCAGCCTGTGTTGCCGGCGCTCGATCACACGTAATTAATGCCCTTGGCGTTCTTTTCGGTGGCGCTGATCTTCTTGTTGAAGGAGTCTTCACGGCCAGACTGGATGGCATCGCGCACGTCCATGAGCTGTTTACGCGCAGCGTTCCGGGCTCGCAAAGCTAATGTTGTCTTGAGAAAAGCTTCGGCGCGTTGCGCTTGATTCAACGCGACGCGTGACGAACTCAGCCCAGAGTCTGCGGGTGGCCGCCTGGGTAATGAAGACGACGCAGAATGGGCTTGCGCGTCTGGGAGCGATTGAGGCGGAGGCGTGGTGACTGCGTCAGGTAACGGCTCCCAAGGACTGAGCTTGCCAGCGCTGTCCTGCATATAAGCCCGGACAAGGTTCAAGTCGTGATCAGGGTCGGGCTCAAACCTCAAAACGGGATGGTGAGTCGAGTTGCGTTCTGAAATGGCCGGGACACCGAACATGTTGTCCCCCAAGGAGGTCAACTCGAACAGTTTCCCTTTCTCGATACTGGTGCTGATGTGGTTACCGATGGCGCAACGCCCCTTGTTTAACCATCTCATCGAGCTTGCATTGATCATGCGCGTGGAGTTGGGAATGGCAATTTTGCTTGCGTCTTGAACGGCCAATCCCTTGCTGGTGGTTGATGTGAGCGGCGTTATATTCATTGGGTAATCTCCCTTTACGGCCTGCTGAGTGGCGATCCGCGATAAGGAGTTCCCATAAAACGTATGCCCATAGCGAAACGGGCTCGCCGCCGGCTTGATCGTTGACGGCGAGTTTTTGCGTTTGGGCGCGTCAGTTGGTGGAAGGTCGATACTGCAACGCCTCGGCCAGGTGGCTGCGATTGATCGCGTCCACCTGCTCAAGATCTGCCAGGGTTCGCGCTACTTTCAACAGCCGATGCGCTGAACGCAGCGACAGGGTCAGACGCTCGCACGCCGTTTCCAGCCAGCTTTCGTCGACGCTCGACAGCGCGCAGTATTCACGCAGCCCCGGTAGATCGAGAAAGGCATTTGCGCAGCCTTGTCGACGTTGCTGACGCTCGCGTGCCTGAGCCACCACCGCCGCGGCACTTGCGGTGTTTTCGCTGGTAGTCGGGTCGGGGTTGAGGGCGGTGGCTTCGCGGGCGACGGTCAGGTGCAGGTCAATGCGGTCCAGCAACGGGCCGGACAGCTTGTTGCGATAACGCTGCACCTGCTCGGTGGAACAACGGCAGCGCCCGGTCGGTTCGCCGAGATATCCACAGGGGCACGGGTTCATCGCCGCCACCAACTGAAACCGCGCTGGAAAGCGCACACGATCCCGCGCACGGGAAATCACGATATGCCCTGACTCCAGTGGCTCGCGCAGCACCTCCAGCACACGGCGATCAAACTCCGGCAGCTCATCAAGGAATAGAACGCCGTGATGCGCCAGTGTGATCTCGCCAGGTTGCGGACGACTGCCGCCGCCCACCAATGCAGGCCCCGAAGCCGAGTGATGCGGCTGCCGAAACGGCCGCTGCGGCCAACTGGTCAACGGTATCTGACTGGCGACCGACTGAATCGCCGCCACCTCCAGCGCTTCGTGCTCATCCAGCGGCGGCAACAAACCCGGCAGGCGGCTGGCGAGCAGCGTCTTGCCGGTGCCGGGTGGCCCGCTGAACAACAGGTTATGCGCCCCGGCAGCGGCAATCACCAGCGCGCGCTTCGCAGCGGTCTGGCCCTGCACCTCGCTTAAATCCGGATACGGTTTGGGCTGGTGCAGCAGACCGCTGGACTGATAAGGCGCAATCACCGTGCGCCCGTTGAAATGCCCGACCAGCTCCAGCAGGTGACTCACCGCGATCACCCGCAGCCCGGACGCCAGACAGGCCTCCTCGGCATTCACTGCCGGAATGATCAACGTCCGCTCCGCTGCACGCGCCGCCAGGGCAGCAGGCAGCACCCCCTGAATAGGCCGAAGTGCCCCAGACAGCGCCAGCTCGCCCAGGCACTCGACATCCTGCAACGCAACCAACGGGATCTGCCCGCTGGCCGCCAGCAAACCCAATGCAATGGCCAGATCGAAACGACCACCATCCTTGGGCAAATCAGCTGGCGCAAGATTAAGCGTGATACGCCGCGCCGGAAAATCCAGCCCGGAATTGAGAATCGCACTGCGCACCCGGTCCTTGCTCTCCTTGACCGCGCCTTCCGGCAAACCGACCAGCGTCAGGGCTGGCAGGCCATTGGTCAAATGTGCTTCAACCGTAACCGCCGGTGCTTCCACTCCAACCTGGGCACGACTATGGACGATAGCCAGCGACATGGATCATTCCTTGATATGAGCGATGGGCGGGTATGGTGCTTTATTTGGGGGGTGAGGGTGAGTGGGGAATGGATACAGGGTGTGAGTTGAGATTCGAACAGCCCGCAGGCGCAACGCAAATATATGTCCCTGCTGTCTCACTGCGTGGATACCTGGTCAACACGCAGCATTGAGCGACGGCTGTGAGGCGATTGGAAGGCCCATCCGATGGGCACTCAAACCCTCACAAGCCGCGTATCCAAACCAAAGCGTTCCTGATGGATCACACGATACTTGCCTTTGGCCAGCTCGCAGCTGATCAGCAAATTCCAGGAGTGGCGTGTGACAGCAGACGGGATCAGTAAAAATGGATGCCTGGCCAAAAGGGCGTCTGTAAACTTCTGCTGGTTCGGTGACGCAGATGCGCTCGTCAGCCAGACAGGATTGGGAACGTCCTCGGGCTGCACCGTCTTGATGAGGCTCTGATCAAGTACTTCAAAACAGGTGAGTACGTGCGGCACGGTATCCAGCGCGTCAAAGCCGGCGTGCACCGCTACTTCCAGAATGGCAGTCGAGGGATCAGCCGAGGCGTAAACAACATATCGACCCGGAGGGTTCCAGCGCCCCCCCAGTTTGTGAGCACCAATGCCGCTGTCCCAACTGTCCTTGTAGACCTCGCGATCAAGGCGCCATGCGCGCCACGAGTCAGTCCAGGGCAATGGATTCACTGATAGACCCCATATTCGATGCGCTCCAGGTAGTCTTCGACGGCCTGAAACCCGATGGGGTTATCGATAACGTCCAGCGGCACGTCGCCGTCCAGGTATTTGCAGGGGCGCCCGAGCCACTCTTCTGCAAGCTTCTGAGTACCGAAAACATTGATGGCGTGCTCCAGAACCTTCGCATACTGAAACGCTACGGCGCTCTGTTGGGAGTTGAGGTGTGCAGGCTGCTTGCTGCTGCCCTGACGCTGGATCGTCCTTATGGACTTGCCCACGATGCGGCTCATGACTTTATTCGTCGAATAAAGATCAGAGATCGACAGCATGTCCTGTACGTCTTTCAGTTCGAAACCTTTGACCGTCAGCCTGTAAACCATTACCTGACTGAGCTGGCCGGCCTCAGCCCTGAGCAGGTATTCCGTTGGCCTGCGGGATGCCGGTGCAGGCTTGACGCCAGGTGTGGTGGTGGAAACCATCATGTGTTCCTCCAGGTGCGACATTTGACGCAAGTATAGCGCCGTTTGGCGCAGATGGCGCGTAGCATTGATACGCTGTAGCAGAGCGCCTTATTCTGGAGGAGTCGATAGAGGGCATGAACTCGTTATCTGTATGGAATATTGTCCAGATAGAGAAGAGCGGTCTCTTCCTGTCGTATTAGCTCAGTAAGGACTCCCCGTCGGCCGCACGACAATCTCACTGACATCCACCCCGTCAGGCTGCTCGATCGCATACACAAGCGCCCGCGCAATCGCATCCGGACTCAACGCAACTCTCCGAAACCCTTTCATCGCCTCCCGCGCTGTCTCATCTGAAATCGAGTCCGCCAGTTCTGACTCGACCACGCCGGGGCAGACGACGGTCACGCGGATTTTGTCGGATTCCTGCCGCAGGCCATCGGATATCGCCCGGACAGCAAACTTGGTGGCGCAGTACACCGCAGCGGTCGGGGAGACGGAAAGGCCGCCAATGGACGAGATGTTGATGACCTGGCCATGCCCCTGCGCTTCCATGCTCGGCAACACAGCGGCAATGCCGTGCAGCACGCCGCGAATGTTGACGTCGAGCATCTGGTTCCACTCCGCGATTTTCAGCGCGGCGAGGGGCGACAGGGGCATGACGCCTGCGTTGTTGATGATGACGTCGATTTTGCCGAATTCACGTTTGGCGAAGTCGGCGAATGCCTGCACGTCGGCTGCGTCTGTTACATCCAGCGCCCTGACACGTGCCGAGCCGCCTTGCGATTCGATGTCTGCTGCCAGTGCCTCCAGGCGCTCGATGCGGCGCGCACCCAGCACGACGAGGGCGCCTTTGGCGGCGATGAGTCTGGCGGCCGCTGCGCCGATGCCGCTGCTGGCACCTGTGATCAATACAACCTTGCCGTGAATGTTCGACATGAGCGGATTCCCTCGTAAAGTGCTCAATTCCAGCGTGATGCTCCAGCTGGGTGAGGGTGTAATGCTACGAGTCGGTCATGCCGCGCGCTTGCCGATACCTGCGCGAAGCTTGCCTGTTTCTGTCTGATCGTCGGTCGGGCACTGAGCGACTGCCCAATGGCCGCTATGATGCGCCCGAGGCAAGGGAAGGGCGTACAGCAAAACTCAGGTCGGATGGAGTGCTTCGTGGATACAAATGTGGCTGCCAGCCTTCAGGGCAATAGTGTTTATCGCGCTGAGATCATTCGGCTGATAACGCGCAGGTTTACCGCCGCCGGTGTGTATGAAACGGCGATTGCGCCGCTGCATGTCATCCGCTGCGACGCGCCGTCCGAGCTGATTCACGCTGTTCATCGGCCAGCCCTGTGTTTGATCGTTCAGGGTCGCAAGGAGCTTGGGCTGGGCGATGAGCAGTATGTGTACGATTCGCTCAGCTACCTTGTGGTCGCAGTGACCGTACCTGTTTCCGGGCGGGTGATTGAAGCGAGTTCCGACGCGCCTTATCTGTGTATTCGACTGGATTTCGACCCCGTGCACATTGCTCAGCTCATCGCCGATGCGCCGCTCAGCGGGGTGCCGGATGAGCCGCAGCGCGGTCTGTTTCTTGATCACATCGACCAGCCGCTGCTTGAAACGGTTCTGCGTCTGGTGCGCCTGCTCGACACCCCTCGGGATATCGGCATGCTCGCGCCCTTGGCGCTCAGGGAACTCTACTATCGCCTGCTGCGTGGCAACAACGGGCGTCGGCTCTATGAAATTGCGGTCGGGGATTCACAGACGCACCGTGTTACGCGTGCGGTCAACTGGCTGAACGCTCATTACGCCGAGCCGCTGCGTATCGATGAACTGGCGCGTGTGGCCAACCTGGGCAATTCAACCTTGCACCACCGGTTCAAGGCGCTGACTGCCATGAGCCCGTTGCAGTATCAGAAACAACTGCGCCTGCAAGAGGCTCGACGGCTGATGATCAACGAGGGTCTGGATGTATCCAGCGCCTGCTATCGCGTCGGCTATGAAAGCCCTTCGCAATTCAGCCGGGAGTACAGTCGCCAGTTTGGCTGCCCGCCTTCAACCGACGTGAGCCGGGTTCGCCGGATCATCTGATGCAATTGCAGCACATCACTGCCTGGGGGCAGTCAGCCGCGCATATTGATCCTGGCTGATCCATCCCGTGAAGGAGCGGTTGTCAGCGTTGATGAACTCGACTTGGCCTGAGCCATCAGAAGTCGGCTAATTCCCACAGCATTTGCCGAAAGGTCGCATTGTGGGCTCGAGGGGGGGTTGAATAAAATCCTGCTTTAACGAATAACGTTAAGCTTTAATCGTGATTGTGAGTTTTAGATGCGTGCATACGAGCGACCTTTTCGAGCACGGCAAAACCCGGTTATGGGCTTCGATAAAATCAGTTGCCGAGCGCAAACTTGCGATGCTTGATGGGGATCGCTTTGGCCAATACAGCATCCGCATAAACGCTCAATTCAGGATCTGCTTCATTTGGGGCGTTAATGGTCCCGAAAACGTTGAAATCATCGATTACCATTAAGGTGCAGCAATGAACAAAAACGGAATGCGCCCCGTGCATCCAGGTGAAGTCCTTAGAGAGGAATACCTGGAGCCCATGCGACTGACCGCTGCGGCGCTGGCTCGGGCATTAGGTGTTTCAACGCCGACGGTGAATGACATTGTGCTCCAGCGCCGCGGAGTAAGTGCTGATGTGGCGCTGCGTCTGGCCGCATGCCTGGAGACGAGTCCCGAGTTCTGGCTTAACTTGCAGCTTGCCTACGATCTGCGCAAGGCAGAGATCGAGAAGGGCGCGCAGATTCGTGAGCAGGTCAGGAGTCTGGCCCGCTGCGCCTGATAACGCTCACCGGTCAGCGTAACCAGAAGAACCTTATTCAGCTTTTTCAGCCCCACCAACTTTCCCTTCCAGCTCGGCCATTTTGGCCTCCAGCGCCTCAAGGCGGGCGCGGGTGCGGGCGAGCACGGCCATCTGGCTGTCGAATTCTTCACGGCTGACCAGGTCCAGTTTGCTGAAACCGCTTTGCAGCAGCGCCTTGAACTGGGTTTCGAACTCACTGCGAGGTACAGGCGTTTCGCCGTTGAACAGGCGGGAGGCGTGGCCGCTGAGGGCGTCGAGGAAAGCTTTAGGCGCGAGCATGATAATTTTCCTGAATCAGATGGGCAGCAGTGTAGCACGCAGCGTCTATAGTCATTTCCGGAGGCGTCAGATGCACGCTTATGGAGCGTTGTCCAGTGCATGTGCGCACCATGCTTGTGCGTTGCCTGAGCGAAGAATCGGGTCTTGCAGGCTTTAATACGTCCAAGGGCCTGTATTCAATGAATATTCACGAGCTGGCAAGCTTTCTGCTTAGTGGCTTATGACCCATGCACTGATGCAGTCGCTGTGACGAATGCAGTGCGGCAGGCGGAGCGGGGATGTGTTTCGTCACAAGCGGTTTTCTGGGGTTGGTCTGGCCTGATCAGGCGGCCGACACGTTACAAAGCCAGACACTGCGCTTAGACTTGAGTCGGGTTTGTTTTCCTGGGGCAAGTCCACCAATTCGGGAGAAAGTTTTCATGAAGCTAGTCACTGCCATCATCAAGCCGTTCAAATTGGATGACGTGCGCGAGTCGTTGTCTGAAATCGGCGTGCAGGGCATCACCGTTACCGAGGTCAAAGGCTTCGGGCGTCAGAAGGGTCACACTGAGCTGTATCGCGGTGCTGAATACGTTGTCGACTTTCTTCCAAAGGTGAAGATCGACGTTGCCATTGATGACAAGGATCTGGATCGCGTCATCGAGGCCATAACCAAAGCCGCCAACACCGGCAAGATTGGTGACGGCAAGATTTTCGTGGTCAATCTGGAACAGGCCATTCGCATCCGTACCGGCGAGACCGATACCGACGCTATTTAAGCCGCCAAACCCCAACGCCCCAGGAGAAAACAATATGACTCTGCGTCAATTCGCAGGGCTCGGTGCCCTGTTGTCCCTCGCATTACCTGGTCTTGCCCTGGCGGCTGATCCAGTGGCCGAGCCGGTGCTGAACTCTGGCGACACCGCATGGATGCTGACGGCGACCGCTCTGGTCCTGTTCATGACCATTCCCGGTCTCGCGCTGTTCTACGGCGGCATGGTCCGCTCGAAAAACATTCTTTCCGTGATGATGCAGTGTTTCGCTATCACCGGTCTGATCAGCATTCTGTGGGTCGTCTACGGCTACAGCATCGCGTTCGACACAACCGGTATGGAAGCAGGCGTCGTCAACTTCAATTCCTTCTTCGGCGGTATGGGTAAAGCGTTCCTGGCGGGTATCACGCCGGCAAGCATTACCGGTCCTGCTGCATTGTTCCCTGAGGCGGTGTTCGTCACCTTCCAGATGACCTTTGCGATCATCACGCCTGCCCTGATCGTCGGTGCTTTCGCAGAACGTATGAAGTTCTCCGCGATGCTGATCTTCATGGCCATCTGGTTCACGCTGGTCTACGCGCCGATTGCCCACATGGTCTGGGGCGGCGTTGGTGGTCTGATGTGGGACTGGGGCGTTCTGGACTTCGCTGGCGGTACCGTGGTGCACATCAACGCCGGTGTAGCCGGTCTGGTGGCCTGTCTGGTACTGGGCAAGCGCAAAGGCTTCCCGACCACGCCTATGGCTCCGCACAATCTGGGTTACACCCTGATTGGCGCCGCAATGCTCTGGGTTGGCTGGTTTGGTTTCAACGCCGGTTCTGCGGCTGCAGCCAACGGCACTGCCGGTATGGCGATGCTGGTCACCCAGATCGCGACGGCTGCTGCTGCGCTGGGCTGGATGTTCGCCGAGTGGCTGACTCACGGTAAGCCAAGTGCCCTGGGCATCGCTTCGGGTGTGGTTGCCGGTCTGGTTGCCATCACCCCGGCTGCCGGTACTGTCGGCCCGATGGGTTCTCTGATCATCGGTCTGGCTGCAGGCGTGATCTGCTTCTTCTGCGCCACCAGCCTGAAACGCAAGCTCGGCTACGACGATTCCCTGGACGCCTTCGGTGTACACGGTATCGGCGGCATCGTCGGCGCGATCCTGACCGGCGTGTTTGCAGCCCCGGCACTGGGCGGCTTCGGCACCGTGACTGACATCGGCGCTCAAGTCTGGATTCAGTTCAAGGGCGTTGCGTTCACCGTCGTGTACACCGCTATCGTGACTTTCATCATCCTCAAGGTGCTGGATGCAGTGATGGGTCTGCGTGTCACCGACGAGGAAGAGTCGGTCGGTCTGGACCTTGCGCAACACAACGAGCGTGGCTACAACTTGTAAGAAGCAGCCCGCAAAAAAGAAATGCCCGGTATCCGGGTATTTTTTTTGTCTGATGTTTGTGGATAAACCCGGTATTTTTGCTGTCATTGATCTTGCCCGCGTCAATGATCCCGGTCCCTGACGCAGCGCAGGTGACGTGGTTGCAGACGGTGGTGTGGCGTCGTTAGAAGAATAGCGACGAGCATTGCCACGACCGTCTTCGTCAGCTTGCAGGGAAGCCGGTTTATTGCGCGCTTTGCTTTTTTCTCAGTCGAGTTAGAATGCGCGCCGAAGGTGCGGAGAACGGTATGTGGCATCAGTCCAGAATCGCCTTGCGGGCCAGACCCCGAGGGTTTCATCTGGTTTCCGACGAAATACAGGCAGGTCTGCCGCAGTTGCGGAGTTGTCGGGTTGGATTGCTACACTTGTGGCTGCAACATACCTCGGCGTCGTTGACCATCAACGAAAATGCCGACCCGGCGGTGCGTCGTGACTTCGAGCGTTTTTTCAACCGTCTGGTGCCCCAGGGCGTGGACGGCTACGAACATGACGACGAAGGCCCTGATGACTTGCCAGCACATTTCAAGGCCAGCTTGCTGGGCTGTCAGTTGGTTCTGCCGGTGACGGAAGGCCGTCTGGCGCTGGGCACCTGGCAAGGTATTTATCTAGGCGAACATCGAGACGCTGGTGGATCTCGTAACGTCCTTGCCACCCTCCAGGGTGAATGGATATAACCGCTGGAGTCAGCGGTTGTTGAATTTTCCGGCCGCCTTAGTAATTCCGGGTGGTTGGGCTATAACTAATCAGCTTTCGCAAGTCATGAGGTAGAACATGAGCGACGACGACACTAACGACGACCTGGTAGACGACCTGGAAGGCGAGGATGACGGTGAAGAGCTTGCAGCTGCTTCCCCGGAAGACGACGCCGTTGAAGTAGACGACTCCGACGTTCCGGCGGCACCCGCCAAAGGCAAGGCCAAGGCCGCAGTTTCGGTCGAAGAATTGCCCAGCGTAGAAGCCAAGAACAAAGAGCGTGATGCGCTAGCGCGTGCCATGGAAGAATTCCTGGCGCGTGGCGGCAAGGTGCAGGAAGTGGAGGCCAATGTGGTCGCCGATCCGCCCAAGAAGCCTGAAAACAAGTATGGCAGCCGTCCTATCTGAAGTTGTAACTGCCTTGTGAGAAAAGAGAAGCCCGCCGTCGCTGCGGGCTTTTTCTTGGGCGCGTTTCGCCCTCGCAGAGGTCAAGCCCAGCGGGCGAGCACTTCCGGCAACTGCGACAGGTTGTGAATCTCGGCGTCCGGTAACCGGTCGGTATCCCAGGCTTTGCCTTGCGGGTTGTACCAGATGGCGCGCATGCCAGCCTGTTGCGCACCTGCGATGTCGTCGCTGGGGTGGTCGCCGACGTGGACCGCCACGCTGGCGTCTGCGTTACCGCGCCTGAGTGCCTCCAGAAACAGTGCCGGGTCTGGTTTGCCAATGCCCAGGTCTTCGGCGCACAGGGCAAAGGCAAAGTAATCCGCGAGGCCCAGCCGTCGCACATCTGCATTGCCGTTGGTGATGACGCCCAGGGTGAAGGTTTTGGCGAGAATTTCCAGAGTAGGCTGCACATCAGGAAAGATCTGCACCTTATGGCGACCCTGCAGAAACACCTCAAAAGCCTGATCAGCCAGATCCTGCGCTTCGTCTGAGTCGTAACCGGCGTCCTCAAGGGCATGAAACAGCACCCGCCGACGCAACGCGCTGATTCGGTGCTTCAAGGAGGGATCAGCGGCCACCAGGCGTGAGCGGATCTCCCACAGGTGCTCGACGGTAACGGGGCCGAGCTTTGGCGCGTGCTCGGCCAGCCAGTCACGCAACGAGGCTTCTGCACCGACAATCGCAGGCGCGGTATCCCAGAGCGTGTCATCAAGGTCGAACGTCACCAGCTTAATCATCTGCAGATCCTTTCCGTTTGGCTCGTGGATGAGCACTGTCATAGACAGTAGCCAGGTGCTGAAAGTCCAGATGCGTGTAGATCTGCGTGGTCTTGATATCGGCGTGACCGAGCAGCTCCTGCACGGCGCGCAGGTCTTGCGATGATTCCAGCAAATGGCTGGCAAATGAGTGACGCAACATGTGCGGGTGCAGGTTCTGGCCAAGCTCGCGCTCGCCAGCGGCTTTCACTCGGTTCTGCACTGCACGTGGGCCGAGCCGTTTGCCGTGCTGACTGACGAACACCGCATCGTCTTGCGGGTTGGTCAGGGCGCGCAAGGGCAGCCAGGACTCCAGCGCTTTGCGAGCCTTGCTGCCGACCGGCAAAACACGAGTCTTGCTGCCCTTGCCGAGCACCTGCACCAGCCCGGCGCGCAGGTCTAACTGATCAAGGTTCAGGCCGGTCAGTTCGGACAGCCGCAACCCTGATGAGTAAAGCAGTTCCAGGATGGCCTGGTCGCGCTGGGCCAGAAAGTCTTCCTCGACGCCGCCGTCCAGCAGTTGCGCAGCGCGGTCGGTGTCCAGCGTCTTGGGCAGGCGTCGCTCGCCTTTGGGCGGCGCCAGACCGTTCGCGGGGTCGTGCTGGCAGATGCCTTCCCGGTTCAGGTATTTGTAGAAACCACGCACGGCCGACAGCATGCGGGCCAGGCTGCGCGAGGACTGGCCCTGCTGATGTTGACGAGCCGTGAAGCTGCGCAGGTGCTGGATATCCAGAGCGGTCCAGTGGGATAGCCCGGTTTTCTGGCAGAACGCGAGCACCTTGCCCAGATCGCGTCGGTAGGCTTCAAGCGTGTGCGGCGACACCTGGCGCTCACTGCGCAGGTGCATGCAGTAGGCGTCCAGATGCTGTTCCATGGCTAGCGAACCGAACGTAGCGAGTGGGCGAAGCGGGGCAGCAGGCGGCTCAGTACATCGGCGATGTAACTGAGGAACAGGGTGCCGACCGAGCTTTTGTAGTGTTGAGGGTCGCGGCTGCCGATGGCCAGCACACCATGCAGGCCCAGATGGTTGAGGCTGGCGATTGCGGTCGAGCCGACTTCCTTGGCTTGATCTGCGCCAAACAGAAAGGCCAGTTCGTGCTCACGCAGGGCGCCGCAGATGATTTTTTCGCCAATCAGACCGCCAATGGCTTTCTGGGCTTCGGCATTGCTGACCCAGCGGCCGACTTGCATCGGGGTATCGCTAAACAGGATCAGGCTGACGAAAGGCACCTGAAAGTCCTGGCGCAGGCTGTCTTCTACTGCAATGACCAACTCGTCCAGGCTGGTGGCATCCATCAGCGCGAGATTCAGACGGCGGGTCTTTTCGAACAGTCGGTCGTTGTCGCGCGCGACGTCCATCAGCTGCGAGAGGCGATGGCGCATTTCGATATTGCGTTCGCGCAGCAGCTTGAGCTGGCGCTCGACCAGCGAAACGGTGTCGCCACGCTGGTGAGGAATGCGCATCGACACAAGCAGTTCATCGTGCTCGGCGAAGAATTCGGGATGCTCAAGCAGGAAAGCGATGACCGCCTCTGCTTCGAGGTCTGGCGCTGCGCTATCGGCAGGCGATTCGCTGGGGGTGCCGGTGGAAGCTGGAGGCTGGTCGGTCATCGTATGTACTCGCTTAAAGACGAACTTGGCCTTCGTAGACCCGGGTCGCAGGGCCGGTCATCATCACGGAGTGTCCCGGGCCGGCCCATTCGATGGACAGGCGTCCTCCGGGCAGGTCGATCAACAGGGGCGAGTCCATCCAGCCCTGGCTGATGGCGGCCACTGCTGCTGCACAGGCGCCGGTGCCACAGGCCTGGGTTTCCCCGGCACCGCGCTCCCAGACACGCAACTGCGCACGCTGGCGATCCACAACGTGGAGGAAGCCGACGTTGACCCGCGCCGGAAAGCGCGGGTGGTGCTCAAGTTTCGGGCCCAGCTCATGCACAGGCGCATTGTTGATGTCATCGACCCGTAGCACGGCGTGAGGATTGCCCATCGATACTGCGGCCAGTTCGACGGTCTGTCCGTCGACGTCGACCGAGTAATGGGTGGCCTGCTCGGGTGCCTGAAAGGGGATGTCTGCCGGAACGAAGCGCGGCGGTCCCATGTCGACGCTGATCTGCCCGTCGCTGCGGATATCCAGTTCGATGATGCCGCCTTTGGTCTCGACCCGTATCTGTTTCTTGGCGGTCAGGCGCTTGTCGAGCACGAAGCGTGCGAAACAGCGTGCGCCGTTGCCGCATTGTTCGACCTCGGAACCGTCCGAGTTGAAGATGCGATAGCGAAAATCCACATCCGGATTGTTCGGTGCCTCGACCAGCAACAGCTGATCGAAACCGATACCCGTGTGACGGTCGCCCCACTGTTTGGCGTGTTTGGGCAGGATGTGCGCGTGCTGACTCACCAGGTCCAGGACCATGAAGTCGTTACCCAGCCCGTGCATCTTGGTAAAACGCAGCAGCATGGGGTTACTCCGGCAGCAGGCTTTCGCCAGCGAAAAGCTCGGCCACGGTTTCGCGACGACGCACTTCAAACGCCTCGGAACCGTCGACCAGTACCTCAGCGGCACGGCCACGGGTGTTGTAGTTCGAGCTCATGACAAAACCGTAAGCGCCGGCCGAGTGCACAGCCAGCAGATCGCCTTCGGCCAGTGCCAGTTCGCGGCCCTTGGCAAGGAAGTCGCCGGTTTCGCAGATCGGCCCTACGATGTCGTAGGCACGCGGTTCGCTGTCACGCGGGCGTACCGCTGTGACGTCCATCCAGGCCTGATACAGGGCGGGGCGGATCAGGTCGTTCATCGCCGCATCGACGATGGCGAAATCCTTGTGCTCGGTGTGCTTGAGGTATTCGATCCGGGTCAGCAGCACGCCCGCATTGGCGACAATAAAGCGCCCCGGTTCGAACAGCAGGCCTAGAT
Organism: Pseudomonas syringae; assembly: GCF_023278085.1. NCBI lineage: Bacteria > Pseudomonadati > Pseudomonadota > Gammaproteobacteria > Pseudomonadales > Pseudomonadaceae > Pseudomonas > Pseudomonas syringae. Next base: position 66,769 of record NZ_CP066265.1, read on the forward strand.
CGCGACCGGCAAGACGCTCGCGTACAGCCTTGATGTAGTCAGCGGCCAGCGGAGGCTCTTCATCGCGGTAACGCACGCCAAGACCGCCACCCAGATCGATGTGGTGCAGGTGGATGCCGCAATCGCCCAGACGGTCGACCAGATCCAGCAGGCGATCCAGTGCATCGATAAAGGGTTCAAGGGTGGTCAGTTGTGAACCGATATGGCAATCGACCCCGATGACTTCCAGATTCGGCAACTGCGAGGCGCGGATGTAAACGTCCTCGGCAGCGGCAATGGCAATGCCGAACTTGTTTTCTTTCAGGCCTGTGGAAATGTACGGATGGGTGCCGGCATCCACGTCCGGATTGACGCGTAGCGAAATCGGCGCACGAACATCGAGTTCGGCAGCCACTTCCTGCAAGCGCTCGAGCTCGTCGGTGGACTCGACATTGAAGCAATGCACGCCGACTTCAAGCGCCCTGCGCATGTCTTCACGGGTCTTGCCGACGCCGGAAAACACGATTTTTTCCGCCTTGCCGCCAGCCGCCAGCACACGCTCCAGCTCACCACGCGAAACAATGTCGAAACCGGCGCCAAGACGCGCCAGGACATTGAGTACACCCAGGTTGGAGTTGGCCTTGACCGCAAAGCAGACCAGGTGCGGCATGCCAGCCAGCGCATCGGCGTAGGCACGGTATTGCGCTTCGATGTGAGCGCGCGAGTAGACGTAGGTCGGCGTACCGAAGCGCTCGGCAATGCCGGACAAGGCTACCCCTTCCGCGAACAGCTCACCGTCGCGGTAGTTGAAGGCGTCCATGGAGTTCCCTTAAAGATGCTTGTGCGATTGCGATTTGGCTTGTTCTTCCGGGGTTTTGGTGTCATCCGGCAGATACAGCGGGCCTTTTTGGCCACAGGCTGTAACAAGACACGCGACCGCGACAAGCGCAGCAAGCGAAGAGATCAGGCGCTTCATGGCGAAATCCTTTGTAAAAGCATTAATTGCGCCCGAGTATACCGACCACCCGGCAGCTTGCCTATGCGAGGGGCCTCCCGTCTGGCGGGCCTCGGGCATTAAAACGTTCATGAAACACAAACTGACGGGTAAGCTTTGCATTTGCCTGGCAGCGTCCGTATCTTGCCCGTCTGCGCCATCAGCAGACAATTATCGAGGTTTCCGTAATGAGTTTGACCGAAGCGCGCTTTCACGATCTGGTCGATGCGACTCAGCAGAATATCGAAGACGTATTCGACGAGAGTGGTCTGGATGTGGACCTGGAAAACTCGGCCGGTGTACTGACCGTCAAGTTTGAAGGCGGCACGCAGCTTATCTTCAGCCGTCAGGAGCCGCTGCGTCAGCTCTGGCTGGCCGCCAAATCGGGTGGTTTTCACTTCGACTACAACGAAGAGGACCAGTGCTGGGCCTGCGATTCCAGTGATGAACTGCTGAGCGAGATGCTGGAGCGCTTCACCGTCGAGCAGGCTGGCGTCGAGCTTGATTTCTCCGAGATCTGATCGTGAGCCAGACACCCGCTCGACCGCCCAAACCGCTTTTCAGCAACGTCAGCCCGGCGGTGGCATCACCTTGCATCAGCCTGTGCAGGCTTGATGAGCAGAAGGTATGCCTGGGATGCTTTCGCCACGTCGAAGACATCCGCGAATGGCGTTCGGCCGATGATGATCGGCGTCGGCAGATTCGCCGTGACGCAGATGAACGGCGTGCAAGCTTCGAGGCCGGCCAGGCTGTGGGCTGAGACCTTGCCTGGTTGTGTATTTGTTGCGCTGTGTTAGTGTCGAAGGCTGCTTCTCCAGGTAGAGAAGCTCGTAAACCCCGCCCGCACCGGCGGGGTTTTGTTTTATTCATGGAGAATAAAGGAGTCTGCCCAGACCATGACCACAGCACCTTCGATCATCCTCACCCGGCTCGACGTACAGCGTCTCGAGACGCTCATCGACAGCCAGGACGAAGACACGCCGGGCCTCCAGGCACTGCAAGCCGAACTGGACCGCGCCGAACAAGTGGTTGGCCACGATGAAGTGCCTGCGGGCGTTGTGACCATGAACTCACGTGTGCACTGCCGTGAAGAAGTCAGTGGCAAGGACTACCACCTGAAACTGGTCTACCCGCAGGATGCAGGCGTAGACGGCACCGTCTCGGTCCTCGCGCCCATGGGCTCGGCCCTGCTGGGCCTGCAGGTCGGCCAGCACATCGACTGGCCCGCCCCGGGCGGCAAGACCCTCAAACTGACGCTGCTGGCGGTCGAGTATCAACCAGAGGCAGCGGGCGAGTACGAGTAAGCGAAATCGTTACATCTCGTTTCCAATCTCTGCCTAATAACATCTGACTCTCGTGCCAATGCTCCGCGTTGGCATGCCGTTCGTGACGCTCCGCGTCACACATCTTCAGTCCGACGAGACAGCGCCCGTGAACGAAACTCAGGCTTTGACGGTGCCTGCATCTCGTACGGCCTGAAGCAGGCGTCAACGCTTCAATGTGAGCGCGGCACAAGCACTCAAGCCTGATCCATGGCCTCATTCAGCAGTTTTTCCAGCGCGGCCTTGTGCCGCAGGAAGAGGATGCTTTGCCCGTGTTTGCCATCCAGCAGGCCGGAAAGGTCGAGGTCGGTGATGTAACAGCGGTAGCGTTGCGGCTCCTGGCGCTTGCCGAGGATTTGCTGTGCAACGGCGGCATACAGCTGATCGCCATATTCCAGCTCGGAAAACTCGCTGTTGTCGCAATACAGGGTGACGTTCATCTGCCCCGGCGAGCTTTCTTCGATGATCGCCTGGACGTCGTAATACGACTTGTCTGCAGCGGTCGGCGCCTGACGATGTTCGATGCGCCGCGCCACTGCCGCACCCGAAGGCAGAACCTGGTGGTAAAGCGTTTCCAGCAATACGGGCTCGAACGGATTATCCAGCGGCAACGATGCACCACGGCGGTGGACCAATGAGTGAAAAAAGCGCTGCAGCGGTATCAGCAGGCTGGGTTCGTCGTGATACGGCACGCGCTGGTGCCAGAGCGAATTGTGCTCGTCCAGCACGTACAGATCGGCATCCGGCTCGTTGATCCGGTAGAACACCTGAATACACTCCGGTTGCCCGAAAGGCAGGATCAGGGCCAGGTCGTGGTCGTCCAGTGCTTGAGGGTCGAGATGCAGCGGGCTGTATCTCGGCAGTTCTTCACCCAGGTATTTGAACAGGCCGGGCAGGCTGTTGACGACGATATGACCGACCCTGCCTGGCTCGATCTCCAGGACGTGGTACTGCTGCTGCACCTGGATCAGATAGCGATGATTGAGCTTTCTGGCGAGCAGCAGTTGCGCCGTGCTGATCAGCTCTTCGACCCGCTGGGCGATGGCGGGCGCCCGGTTATGGCAGAAACACCGCACGCGAATCTGCGGCTGTTGACGGTGTTCCGGCAGGCTGGCGAGCAGTTCGCTCATGCAATCGAGCAGCGCGTGCGGGCCGTCATAGCGGCTGACCAGTGTTTCGTTCCAGGTATTGAGCGTGATCTGGTCCAGCGTCAGCACCAGATTCTCCCGAACGCCTGCGTAACTGAGCGAGTCGGTGCGGTGGGTGGTCATCAGGATATTGAGATCGCGATGGTGCCTGAGCGGGTCGACGCCGACATTCACCAGCAAGAGTATTTCCTTGGGCACGCTGGGTTGCAGCAACGCTTCGTCACTGACCTCAGGCAGTGGCAGCTCGATGCTTTGCTGCAAGGCGCCGAGCAGATTGAACAGCTCGAATTCGGTCAGGTCGCTGATACCCGGATGCAGCGCCACGCGGGTGGTGGCGTCGATCACGCTGTTGCGATGGCACCAGGTCAAGATATCGAGCAGTTCACGGCTGCGCTTGATCGGCGAAAAGTCCGGCCATTCATGTATGCCGAGGTTGCCGTTGTACAGCGCCCATTGGTGTTTGCCCGGTTCACGTTTGTTGGGTGAATTGACCAGCGTCAGCGTGTCTTCGGCGAGGTCCGGAGCGATGCCCGGATTAATGAATTCGATCTTGCCGGCCTTGCGTTCGAAGGCGGCATAAAGACGACGCCCGAGGATGGTCAGGTCGCGAGCGTCGAGTGCATCTGCACTGCTTTGAGTGCGAGCGAACTGAGTCTGAAAGCGATAGCTGTAATTCAGCTCGTTGACCAGCGCCCGCCGCTCATTGACCACCTGGCGGACTTTCCACTGGCTGCGGCTGTCGAGCAGGGTCAGGTGGCGATCATCCCATCCCCATTCCAAGGTCAGACGCTCCAGCAGCAGGCGCTGCCAGCCATTGCTGCGCAGGCGGGGCGAGCCGGTCAGCTTCTTGTTGACCTTCAGGTACAGGCTGCGCCGCACCAGCTCCAGACGCTCTGATTCTTTACGTGCTTGCAGATGCTCTTCGATGCGCCGGTAGACGACCACATAAGGATCGAGTTCATCCAGGTCGAGCTGGTTGGCGAACACCGCTTGCTTGAAGCGCAGGCTCAGGCACTGCACGCGTGGATGTTCGCTTGAATACACCTCGATCAGCAGCAGCTTGAGGACTGACTTGTAAGGCGACTCGATGCCTTTGAACAATTGCCACAACCCGGCACCGACAAACTCTGCGGGCGGAATAGCCGACATCGGCCCCAGATCAAGCACTTCGCTGGCGCGGATGAAGCGCTTGCTAAGCAGCGTATGGGTGTAATCCTGATAATTCTGTTCTTCATAGACCGGCACCAGCCACCACATCGGTGTGCGACCCGCGAGCCAGATCGCGGTGCGGTAAAACTCATCGAGCAACAGATAATGCTGAGTGGTGCCGCAATCGTCGGAGCTGAGCTGCGAATCGCGGTCTCCGCGCCTGAATCGCTGTGGATCAATCAGGAAAAAATGCGCCTCAGCGCCCATGGTTGCCGCCCACGCTTCAAGCGCTTTGCACTTCTTGCGCAGCTCGGCGATGGCCTCCGGCTCCAGCGCGCTGTCGTGGCAGACCCACACGTCCATATCGCTCTGTTCAGCCTGGGCCAGTGTGCCGAGGCTGCCCATCAGGAACAGGCCATGGATCGGCTGCGGCGGGTTGCCGTGCCGTGCCTTGTACGAAAAAGAGCGGGTCAGCCGCTGCGCTTCGCTCAGTACCTGCGCGCCGGGTTCGTAATGTGAAACGCCCGCAGGCGTACTGCCGGAAACATAGCCGGGCAATAGCGGATGATTGACGTGAAAGAACAGCGGCAATAGCGTCATCACGCTTTGCTGGCGGGTCGACATGCCTTCCAGGGCACGCGCGTATCTCCCGTCATTGACCGACAGGAAGCGGTTACGCAACTGGCTGAGCACCTTGCGGTCGATGCCCTCATCCAGGTCAGGGCGAATTTCAGGATTACGCGTCATCGCAACTCAAGGCATCTGGCCCGGGCAGGCGTGGAGTTACTGAGCAAGAGGGCGAAGAAGGTTTGCAGCCGAGAGAAGCGGGTTCGGTCGGGTGGTCATTCAGGCGCCAACGGCTGTTATCGGCCGATGTTTCTGAAAGTGAAGGGCCTGCGACGCTTTTTGCTGTGCAGGCCCTGTGCGGTTCAGGCTGCCTGTTTCGAGACGTTGAGGATGGTCAGGATCGACTGCGCATGTTGTGCAGCCTCAAGCCCGAGGCTGGTCAGATAACCGCCATCGACCTGGGTCGTGAGGCCTTTTTCGAAAAGTCTTTTTGCTGCTGCGACGGCAGTGGGGGCCGCGACGTGATGAACTTTGAGGCCTTCCTGGGTGTTTCCCAGATTGAACAGTGCAAGGATTTCCAGTTCGGCAACCAACTCAGGGGTATACGACATAGGTACTCCAGACTTTTTATAGTAATACGACCTCGCCGGCTGGCGGGTGTGTCTGGAATCGACGTGTCGGTTTCTATGCTCGTCGGTTCTGGAGACCGTTGAAGCCGGCTTGGCGTGGTAGCCCCGGGGCTCAAGCGGCAGCGGGGCATCTGCAGTGTAGACAGCGTCTGAACGCTTTGCAGCATATATCTCGCCGGCATTACGGCGCTGGATGATTATTGATCAGGCGGCAGTTCAGGCAGGGCGCGCAGCGCGGTTTCGTACCAGTGCGCGTCGAATGGACGGTCTTCTTTGAGCAGGTTGTGAACCTCGAAGGCCAACACATGAGCCATCATTTCCAGAATCTCTTCACGCTCGTAGCCCACCAGCGTCAGCTTGTTGAACACGGCCTTGGCTGCGGGCGGTTCGTTGGCCTCGATCTGGTTCTCGATGGCTTCGATCAGTTTTTGGCCGGCGAAATCGTCGTCTTCGTCGTTGTCGAGTGTGTCGGTCATGTTCAATCCTCATGTCAGAAAGGCAGTTTAACCGGATTCTTTTCAGTCAGGCATGCCTGTGCGGTGGAATGGTTATGCGTAGGACAATTCCTCAAGTTATAGGCAATTGATGTAAGTCACTGATAAGTATGACCATGTTGATAGCGTCCTCACCACTGAACTGAAGGTACAGGGCTGAGGAGGCAAACGATGCTGAAGCTTTATGGATTTGCTGCGAGCAACTATTTCAATATGGTCAAACTGGCACTGCTGGAGAAACAGCTGCCTTTCGAGGTGGTGCCGCTGCACGGCTGCCAGAGCCCGGAGGTACTGGCCGTCAGTGCCCGCGGTAAAGTACCTGTGCTGGGCACGGTTGACGGTTTCATCAGTGAAACAGACGTCATTTTGCGTTATATCGAGGATATTTCCCCTGGCCTGCCATTGCTGCCCGAGAGCCCGTTTGCACGGGCTCAGGTCTGGACCATCGCCAAGGAAATCGAGCTGTACATCGAGCTGCCTGCGCGCCTGTGCTACGTAGAAGTGATCTTTGGCGGACGGCCGACGCCGCCGGATCTGAAGGCCAAAGCGCGCCGCGACCTCATCAAGGGCTTCGCTGCCCTGGCGCAACGCGGCGTGTTTGCGCCCTATGTGGCTGGCGGGCAATTCACCGTGGCAGATCTGTATTTTCTATACAGCGTCGACCTGGCGCAGCAAGTGGGGGAGCGGCTGTTCGATCTGGACCTGCTCGGGAATATGCCCGCAGCGCGAGCCTTGCAGGCGCGTCTTGCGCAGAACCCGAACGTCCAGCGAGTAGCGGCCGACAGGGAGGCGGACTGGCCGGCTTTCATGGCCCGAGTGCAGAGCGCAGGCCGGGCTGGCTAGGAATTTCCGGAGGTTGATTATCGTGCCAATGCTCTGAACGCATTGGCGCGCATATCCAGACGTTCCGCGTCGGCTCTTGAGCAGTCGGCGCGGAGCGGGAGGGAGGGTCAATCAGCCGCCGGCTGACCCATAGGCACAGGTTGCTTGCTGCGCCAGTGCGGCAGGGAGTTCCAGTAGCGCTCACCCTTGGCATCGTCATACATGCCTTCCCAGCGCGAGATAACCAGCACTGCCAGCGCATTGCCGATCACGTTCAGGGCGGTACGCGCCATGTCCATGATCCGGTCAACGCCAGCGATGAACGCCAGGCCTTCCAGTGGAATGCCTGCGCTGCCCAGGGTTGCCAGCAGCACCACGAAGGACACGCCCGGCACGCCCGCGATGCCTTTCGAGGTGACCATCAAGGTCAGCACCAGCATCAACTGGGCGCCAATCGACAAGTCGATACCGTACAACTGGGCAATGAAAATCGCCGCGATGCTCTGATACAGCGTCGATCCGTCGAGGTTGAACGAGTAACCGGTCGGCACGACGAAGCTGCAGATCGCTTTCGGTGCGCCGTAGGCTTCCATTTTCTGGATCACGCGTGGCAGCACGGTTTCAGAGCTGGCGGTGGAGTAGGACAGAATCAACTCGTCCTTGAAGATGCGCATCAGCTTGATGACCGAGAAGCCGAAGGCACGAGCAATCAGCCCGAGGACCACGAAAGCGAAGAAGGCGATGGCCACGTAAACCAGAATCACCAGCTTGGCCAGCGGCAGCAGCGAGGCAAAACCGAAGTTGGCGACCGTTACCGCAATCAGCGCGAACACGCCGATTGGTGCGTAGTTCATGATCATGTGCGTGACCTTGAACATGGCTTCCGATACGCCCTGAAACAGTTTCACCAGCGGCTCGCGGACTTCGGCTTGCAGGCTGGAAAGGCCCAGCCCGAACAGCACCGAGAAGAAGATGATCGGCAGCATTTCGCCGCGCGCCATGGCCGCAAAGATGTTGGACGGGATCAGGTTGAGGATCGTCGCGATGAACGCATGATCGTGCTGAACCTCGGCAGTGGTCTGCTGATACTTGGAGATATCGACGGTGCCCAGGGTGCTCATGTCGATGCCTGTGCCCGGATGGAACACGTTTGCCAGCACCAGACCCACCAGAATGGCAATGGTGGTCACGACTTCAAAATACAGAATGGTCTTGAGGCCGATGCGCCCCAGTTTCTTCGCATCGCCCACGCCTGCAATGCCGACAATCAGCGATGCGACAACGATCGGGATCACGATCATCTTGATCAGACGAATGAAGATGTCACCTGCCGGTTGCAGGAGGTTGGTGATCCACCAGGCCTTTTCAGCACTGAAATGATTGAGCAGAGCGCCGACGGCGATACCCAGTACCAGTCCGATGAGAATCTGCCATGCCAGACTCAACTTTGCCTTCTTCATATTTTTACCCTTGTTTGAAGTAGCTTGGATCGTTCCGGAACCGCCGCACTGACAGGGCTTTGCCACAGCAATTTCAGGGCACGGATACGTTGGAAAATCTCCAGAGAGGGCCACTGCGGACGAGCCTGTCGGCTCGGTTGCAGGCGAAAAAAGTCGCAACTATTCCCATGGCGTGCGCATTCGTCTAATGCCGTAAACGACTACCTCATGCGCAATCGGCATACAAAAGCAGGAAAAAGTGTTGATTTGTATCTGCGGGGAAGGCGGTGAATCGGCGCAAAGGTGGCTAAAACGTCGTCTTTGGCTTGGCAGTCATAGGCAGGGAGGGTGATGGGATTTGATCGTGCTGAATCGATTACTTAGCGTTTTTACCGGATATACGGTATCGCGTGCTCAGGCCAGTGCACGGAAACGGGCAATTGGCCTGAGCGTGTGAAGCGGTTTCTAACCCTTGCCCTTGGTACGCGTCATGTGCGGGCCGCTGTTCTTTTCCAGATACTCGATGATCATCCCGGCGACATCCTTGCTGGTGGTCACTTCGATGCCTTCAAGACCCGGTGACGAGTTGACTTCCATCACCAGTGGGCCGTGATTGGAGCGCAGGATATCCACGCCCGCCACACTCAGGCCCATGACCTTGGCTGCGCGCAATGCCGTCATGCGCTCTTCCGGCGTGATCTTGATCAGGCTGGCGCTGCCGCCACGGTGCAGGTTGGAGCGGAATTCACCCGGTTTGGCCTGGCGCTTCATCGAGGCGATGACCTTGTCGCCGACCACGAAGCAGCGAATGTCGGCACCCCCGGCTTCCTTGATGTATTCCTGCACCATGATGTCCTGCTTGAGACCCATGAACGCTTCGATCACCGATTCAGCCGCGGTGGCGGTTTCGCACAGCACCACACCGATGCCCTGAGTGCCTTCCAGCACCTTGATGACCAGCGGCGCGCCGTTGACCATCTGGATCAGATCGGGAATGTCATCCGGGGAGTGGGCAAAGCCGGTCACCGGCAAGCCGATGCCGCGCCGCGAGAGCAATTGCAGCGAGCGCAGTTTGTCCCGCGAACGGGCAATGGCGACTGATTCGTTGAGCGGAAACACGCCCATCATTTCAAACTGACGCAACACCGCACAGCCATAGAACGTTACCGAAGCCCCGATACGCGGAATGACCGCATCGAAGCCTTCCAGCGGTTTGCCGCGATAGTGGATCTGCGGCTTGTGGCTGGCGATATTCATATAGGCGCGCAGGGTGTCGATCACCACCATCTCATGGCCTCGCTCGATACCGGCTTCGACCAGACGACGGGTGGAATACAGACGCGGATTACGCGAAAGCACAGCGATCTTCATGCAACACCTGAGGAAGTAGAGGCCGGGAACACCGGCTTGTCTTGTACGTAAGTAATGCCCGGATTGACCACCAGTTGGCCATCTACCAGAGCTTTGGAACCCAGCAGCAGTCGATAGCGCATCGACTTGCGGCAAGCCAGCGTGAACTCAACCGGCCATATACGATCACCCAGCGCCAGCGTGGTACGAATCACATAGCGCACCTGCGCATGGCCGTTGGAGCTTTTAATGGTTTTCATGGCAACCAGTTGCGCCTCGCAGCGGCGATGTCGCAACTGCACCACCGTGCCCAGATGCGCGTTGAAACGCACCCACTTCTGACCATCACGTTCAAAAGGTTCGATTTCAGTAGCGTGCAGGCTTGAGGTGCTCGCGCCGGTATCGATTTTCGCCCGCAGGCCTGCCACCCCCAGGTCGGGAAGCGCCACCCACTCGCGCAGGCCGATAACGGTCAGGTGATCAAATGTCTTCAATGTGATTCCGTACTTCTCAAGACGTCTTCAAGGCCTCAGGGGCGACCTGAGCCAGGGCTTTGAAGGCAGGTTTGGCAAACAGATAACCCTGCATCAGGAAAATCCCGCAATCGGCGAGAAAGTCCCGCTCTTCGGTCTGCTCGATGCCCTCTGCGATGACTTTAATCCCCAAGTCCGAACACATTGTGACAACGCTACGAACAATCGCCTGACGCACGCGATTGCGATGAACGTCGCGGATCAGGTGCATGTCGAGTTTTATCAGGTCGGGTTGAAAATCAGCGAGCAGCGTCAGGCCTGAATACCCGGCGCCGAAGTCATCGATAGCGGTCATGAAACCGAACTCTCGATACTCACGCAGGATGTTGCTCAAATGGCCATTGCTGCACACATGCTCGCTTTCGATGGTCTCGAAAATCAACCTGTCGATAGGGAAATCATGCTTTTTGGCCGCTTCCAGCGTGCTGCGGATGCACAGCTCGGGACGATAAACGGCATTGGGCAAAAAGTTGATCGATAAACGCTCGTTCATCCCCAGTTTTGCAGCGCCGGCAATGGCCGTGGTACGACACATCTGGTCAAAACGATAACGGTTCTGGTCCGTGACCTGACTCAACACCGAATAGGCACTTTCCCCATTGGGGCCGCGCACCAGCGCTTCATGAGCGAAAGTCGACTGGTCACGCAGGTCTACAATCGGCTGATAGGCGTAGTCAAACGAGAAACCCAGTTCGGGGCTGCCCGTACATCCCTCACACCTTTTTCCAGGGGAGGTTAACGAAGTTGGAAATTCTGTCACGTCGCACTCCATGTGAGGTCGGGGCAATGAAATGATTAATGGCTGATTCTGACAAGCAATGACCGGTTACTGCATGTTTTCGGGAGATTCTCCGGTCTGACGATTTGGCCGGCCGGTTCCCGTTCAGACTGATAACGTTCAGACTGCCACACTGATGAGGAATTCAAATGGCGCAAAAGTTGGAAGAAGACGACAAGGTTCGTCTGGATAAATGGCTGTGGGCGGCGCGCTTCTTCAAAACGCGGGCGCTGGCCAAAGCAGCCATCGAAAGCGGCAAGGTGCACTGTCGCGGCGAACGTTGCAAGCCCGGCAAGGAGCCCCGTGTCGGCGACGAGTTGCAGATTCGTATGGGCTTCGATGAGCGCACGGTCGTTGTTGAGGCGCTATCGGTTGTTCGACGTGGCGCGCCGGAAGCGCAGACGCTGTATCGCGAGACCCCGGAGAGCCTTGCGAAACGTGAGAACGCCGCGGCGCAACGCAAGGCCGGCAACCTGGGTGTCACCACCGATGGGCGGCCGACCAAGAAGCAGCGCCGACAGATTTTTGATTTTCGGGGCAGTCAGCACAGCGACTGAAATCGAGTGGATGGCACGCCCGGTGATCGGACCGAAAAGCCATCCAGCTTGGAAGCGCGCCGGATAGCTCCTAAAATGCCGGTCAAAACCTACGGTGCGCAGCATTTTCAGGTGCCGAATGGCGCTTGCTGCCGATGGCCATCCATTGTCATTACCTCAGATACCTCTTCCTATGCATGATTTCCCCGACATCGATTTCACCCAGCGCTTCATTTTCGACGAAAGCGACGTTCGTGGAGAGCTGGTTGCCCTGGAGCGCAGCTACGCCGAAGTGCTCGCCAAACATGCCTACCCGGAGCCGGTCGCGCAATTGCTTGGCGAACTGATGGCGGCGGCTGCGCTGCTGGTCGGCACGCTCAAGTTCGACGGCTTGCTGATCCTGCAGGCACGTTCCAGCGGCGCCGTTCCATTGTTGATGGTCGAGTGCTCCAGCGAGCGTGAACTGCGCGGGATCGCGCGTTACGACGAATCGCTGATCAGCCCTGGCGCGGGCCTCCAGGACCTGATGCCCGAGGGGTCGTTGGCGCTGACTATCGACCCGAGCAAGGGCAAGCGCTACCAGGGCATCGTTGCGCTGGACGGTGTCGACCTGTCGGACAGCCTTTCCAACTATTTTGTGATGTCCGAGCAACTGGGTACGCGTTTCTGGCTCAAGGCCGACGGTCATCGCGCCCGTGGTCTGCTGTTGCAGCAACTGCCCGCCGCAGAGATCACAGACCCTGAGGAGCGCGATGCCAACTGGGAGCATGTCATTACCCTGGCGAACACCCTGACGGCCGAAGAAATGCTCAGCCTGGACAACCAGACGATTCTGCATCGCCTGTATCACGAAGACCCGGTTCGCCTGTTCGACATTCAGCCGATCTGCTTCCGTTGCAGCTGCTCTCGCGAGCGATCCGCCAATGCGCTGGTCAGCCTCGGGCTGGAGGACGCGCAGCAATTGGTCATCGAGCACAATGGCTCGATTGAAATCGACTGTCAGTTCTGCAACGAGCGCTACCTGTTCGATGCCACTGACGTCGCGCAGCTGTTTGCTGGCGGCGGTGTCGATTCTCCGTCTGACACGCGCCATTAATCAAAGCGTAAATAGCCTCAGAATACGGTGTGGGCGCCTGTAATGCTGTTCTGACAGGAGGGTCCTACCATTTCTGGGCATTTCTGGCATAATCCGGCCCACTTTTACGCTGTAGTAGTGGTAGTTTTTTTACTACAAAACCGTTTGAAGCACTCGGCCAACGGCCGACGGGGAACCTCATGACGCAAACCAACAACGCTGTGTACACCGATTTGAGCACCGACGAACTGGTCAAGGAAGCCCTTGCCCGTAACGAAGGCGAACTTTCCGACACTGGCGCACTGGTTGTGCAAACGGGCCATCGTACTGGCCGTTCGCCGGTCGATCGTTTCATTGTCGAAGAGCCGAGCACCCAGGACGCCATCGCCTGGGGCCCGATCAACCGCAAGTTCCCGGCCGAGAAATTCGACGCTTTGTGGAACCGTGTCGGCGCTTACCTGGCCGAACGCGAGCGCTTCGTTTCCCACGTTCATGTAGGCTCCGACCCGGCTCACTACCTGCCGGTCAAGATGACCACCGAAACTGCATGGCACAACCTGTTCGGCCGTTGCCTGTTCATCAACCCCGAACAGTACAACCCGGCTGGCAAGGACGAGTGGGAAATCCAGAACGCGCCATGGTTTGTCTGCGAGCCTGAGCGTGACGGCACCAATTCCGACGGCACCGTCATCATCAACTTCGCCGCCCGCAAGGTGCTGATCGCAGGCATGCGTTACGCCGGCGAAATGAAAAAAGCCATGTTCTCGGTGCAGAACTTTCTGCTGCCGGCCGTTGACGTGCTGCCGATGCACTGCGCCGCCAACATGGGCGAAGAGGGCGATGTGACGCTGTTCTTCGGCCTGTCCGGCACGGGCAAGACCACCCTGTCCGCTGACGAAAGCCGTTACCTGATCGGTGACGACGAACACGGCTGGGGCAAAGGCGTGGTGTTCAACATCGAAGGCGGTTGCTATGCCAAGTGCATCGACCTGTCCGAGAAGAACGAGCCTGTCATCTGGAAAGCCATCCAGCACGGCGCGGTACTGGAAAACGTCGTACTCGACCCGGTTACCAAGAAAGCCGATTACGCCGACAGCAGCCTGACCCAGAACAGCCGCGCCGCCTACCCGCGTGAGCTGATCGAAAAACGTGCCCCGAAAAACCTCGGTGGCGAGCCGAACGCCGTGATCTTCCTGACCTGCGACCTGACCGGCGTATTGCCGCCAGTGTCGATCCTCAGCGAAGAGCAGGCGGCTTATCACTTCCTGTCGGGTTACACCGCGCTGGTCGGTTCGACTGAAATGGGTTCGGGTTCGGGCATCAAGTCCACCTTCTCCACCTGCTTCGGCGCTCCGTTCTTTCCGCGTCCGGCTGGCGAATATGCTGAACTGCTGATCAAACGCATCCGCGGCTTCGGCTCCAAGGTCTATCTGGTCAACACCGGCTGGACCGGCGGCGGCTATGGCGTCGGCAAGCGCTTTAACATCCCGACCACCCGTGGCGTGATTGCAGCGATTCAGAGCGGCGCGTTGATCGGCGCAGAAACCGAACACCTCGACACCATCAACCTCGACGTGCCGAAACTGGTACCCGGCGTAGACACCGGCCTGCTCAACCCGCGCAACACTTGGGCTGACCAGGCTGCCTACGACGAAGCTGCCAAAGCACTGGCTAGCCTGTTCGTGGAGAACTTCAAGAAGTTCGACGTGAGCGACGCCATCAAGGCTGCCGGTCCGAAGTTGTAATTAAACATCTTCGAGGCCGCACGCCGGTGTGACCCTCGGAAATGCTCACGCAAACGCCTCGACTTGTCGGGGCGTTTGCTTGTCTGGAATACTGTTTTTCGGTTTCTGGCGATGACATGGAGGTGTGTGGTGAGTGCTAGCGATATTCAGGTGCGACGTTTTATGCCGAGCGATGAGCAAGGTGTGTCGGCGTTGATCCTGCCGATCCAGCGTGAAGAGTTCGATATCGCGATTACTGCCGAAGATCAGCCTGATCTGAAAGCGATCCCGGCGTTTTACCAGACCGGCACGGGCGATTTCTGGGTCGCTGTGCAGGGTGATCGAGTGGTCGGGAGCATTGCGCTCAAGGACATAGGTTCAGGGCAGGCCGCGTTGCGCAAAATGTTTGTGGCCGCGCCGTTTCGGGGGCGCGAGTTCTCGGTTGCGGCAAGGCTGCTGAATCGTCTGGTCGAAGAGTCCACAGCGAAGGGCGTAAACGAAGTATTTCTGGGTACGACTGACAAGTTTCTCGCCGCGCACCGGTTCTATGAAAAGCACGGTTTCAGAGAGATCACGAAGGAGGAGCTGCCTGCGAGCTTTCCGTTGATCGCAGTGGATAGCAAGTTCTACGTGCTGGGTCTGAACCCTGATTGATGCCTTGGCTACGGTCGCTCAGCCCAACGGACCGAACCCGCTCGCGGCACTGCAATAGCGTTGGCGGGTGCCTGACTCAGGGAGGCGCTTGCACTGTTCTTTGAAATACACCTTGGCGCCCTTGCGGCATTCCCGGTATTCGATCGAGCCTCTGCGCCAGTTACGGCATACGCTGGTGTCGTCAATTTGATTGCCTGTCACGACCCATTCAGCGACATAGGTGCGCTTCCGGTCCCATTGCCACACGACTGCCGACTCAACGAATTGTGCTGTTGCGAGTCGTGACTGTTGCGTCTGTTGTTGCGCTTTGTATTGGCTCATGTAGCGCGCAGACACCATGCCCTGCGCGGTTGAGTTGTGAACCGTCTTCTGGCTTTTCCCGAATCGACAGGCAACGACTGCCTCGTCGATGAGATTATCCGCACCCATGCACTCCGGCAGCGTCAGGGCTCGCCTCGACGTCTCGGTAGTGGGTGGTTGCGCAAAGGCGGTAACGTCGGCAACAACCGCAGGAGGCATTGCCGGGACGATCCCCCCTGTTTTTGGCAAATGGCTGTAATGAAACACCCCGTAGCCGCACAGCCCGACGAGTGCCAGCAGCGTCAGCAGATTGCGCTGGAACGTCGGTGGCTTCCTTGATGTGTATAGGGGAGCACGCGTGAGCGCGTCCTCCTCGTCGACACTCAAGTTCTCGTACGCGTGACGGCCGCTTTTGTTACCGGGCACTCATGCCTCCTGGGGAACAGACTGACTTTTCAGGGTGTTGAAGATCTGCATGGCCGAGCTGTCCCCCGAGGTAATGTTGGCGGCATAGCTGGCAGGGTATTGGGCTTTTTCTATGGGTGGCAGTTGGTCATAGTGAGCGAGAAGCTCAACCAGCGTTTGCGTGCTCTTGCCGGTTTCGTTGTATTCGTCGACATATCTTTGGCAGATGGCCCTTTTCCATACTTGCTCTTGAGCGTAGTTTTCGGAGTACGCAGCACTTCTTTCGTTAATTGTGAAGTCGCTATCTTCGTCGTATATGATCAGCCTCAGTTGATCTTGAGATAACCCCGCGAACGGATTTGCTCCTGACCCGTTCTTGAACGAAGTCGCTTGCCTGGCCCTTTCGAGCAGTGCAGGGTCGTCCGTATCCGGTACCTCTGCGTCGTGCAGTTTTCTATTGGAGTAATAACTGTTGCCTGCAATTTTATCACTGATGCTTTTTGCTAGAGAGCCCAAACTTTTGAAATCAAGACTGCTGTCGCGAGCCTGGGCGCGTGCGGCACTATTGCTCAATTGACTGGACAGCTTCGAGAGGGTGGCGCCGTCAATGGCTGGCTCAGAAGTGAGCTCTTTTAGGCGGGAACTTGTATTCGTGACGGAGGTGCTTTTCGCGACAGTCGTTATTGTGGTGTTATGGGTGAGGTGGGCGACGGATGTCGTATCAATCATGCTGCGTCCTCGCTGCTGAGGCCAATCCATGGCTTTATATTCACTCCCTGTATCGGCCAAGCCAGAGTCAGCTTTAACTTTCCGTTAAAAAACGTGCGTGTCAAAATGCGACACGCACGCCCCGGCGCTTATTTCATTGTGAATTCAGCAGCCCACGCATAAGTGGAAAGATTGGTGGCGCGAGACGTCGCCGTGCAGACAGCGCCACCTTCGGAATTTGCGGTCCGGTTCCACTTTGGCACCTTGACACCACCCGCACCGGGAAGCTTTATGAAGGTGGTCGAGAATACGCAAACTTTGGAGCCCATGACGTAGCGAACACTGGCGTAGTTTGTATCCGGTGATAGAGTGCTTTGTGTGGAGTAACTATCTGAATCCCCAGGTTGGACGTTTGGTGCAATAGTCGTTCTGGTATTACGCTGAGTCGATAGTTCGTTGCGAGTGACGACTTTATACTCTGCTACGTCTGAGCCCAGATTTTTAAATGTCACAGTCACCGGTGGCCCCGCATGCGCAGCAACAGCGGCGCATAGCGTGGTGAGAGCGAAAGAAGTCAGTAAGATTTTTTTGGTGTTCATTGTTGGTAGTTCCTGAGTTAAGTAATTAAGTTCATATTTTTAAGTAAGGCCCGCGCAAGACGGCACTGCACTATTAATTCGTGGCCGCAGCCTGTCGTCCAGATAAAAACCACTGGTGTGTGAGTGCGGAGGTGTGAGCGCCGTTCTCGTAAAGCATGTTCGATGTAGGAGGTATACAGAGGAAAAACCTGTGGTGACACACGGGCAGTTCCGCTGGACGGGCCAGACGAAAAGATTAACTTTTCGCAGTCCGTGATGATGGTTTAGCACGATGGACGGGAAAGAAAAGTAGGGAACTTCTGATTCTTTGCAAATCAGTTAATCATGGTGATTGTTCTTGTCTTTTAGTATCGAGTTGGATTAACTGCACGGGCGGAAGTTATGCATGTGCGAATTGAAGCGCCCCACAGAGCTGAAGGGCGCCTCTCTCTACTTCACGTCACCGCATAAAACTTGCGCACATACGCAGTGCTGGTCCACTTGCAGGGGGCGCCCTGTGCAACAAATACGGTGTCGCCGGTGTTCACGGTCAGGCTCGGGCCGTTTTCCAGGGTCAACTCGACGCTGCCTTCGATCAGGTTCATCAGTTCGTGGATCTTGTGCGGGCGTGAGATGCGCTCGTAGGGGGTGGAGTCCCAGACGCCGATGCGCAGTGTGCTGGCCGTGTCTTCGAACAGGTTGTTGCTGCGGCACTGCGGCAGCGCGCTGATCATGATCGCCGGGTCGGGCGGTGAGGACGGCGTGAGCATGGCGAGGCGGTCGAGCGCGGTGATGCCGGGTTTGTCTGGTCCGCTGGCCTGGGTGGACGCGCAGAACGCCCAGAGGCTGTCCGGTTGTGCGTCGATGCGCACCTGAGTACCGCGACCGATCACCGCGCTTTCGCCGGTACTGATAGTGATGCTGTCGGCGCCGGAGGTCAGGATGACTGCGCCGCGATGCATCACCAGCATTTCGGTATAAGGATAGGCTTCCACTGACAGCGACGTGCCGAAATGAACCATTCCGGCAGCGATGCCCTGTTCATCGACGAACGCCGTGCGACGGCCTTCGTCGAACGGATCGTGGGCGTCGAGTGGGCCGGTGGTGAATTCGGTATCTACCGGGCTTAGGTCAGCGCGGGCCAATAGCAGGACTGTGGGTTGGGGCATTGGGTCGGGCTCCTGAAGTTGAAGCATTGATGATCGTTCCCACGCTCCGCGTGGTAATGCCTTTCGTGACGCTCTGCGTCACCTGTTCGAGACCGGACGCGGAGCATTGGCACGATGATGTTCTTCCAGGCGATCAGCCGATCGCCTGGCTAATCAGCGCAAACTGGCGCACGCCCTGAGTGGCTTGCGGGACTGCGCCCATGCTCATGCACGTCACACTGTCCACGCGCTTGAGGCCTGCTTCCTCCAGCCAGTCCGCAAGACCGCAATCGGTCGGGATGTCGATGCGTACAAAGGCGTAAGGCACCTTGGCCAGCAGGTGTTCGATCATGTGTCGTGCTTGCTCGACAGACTGCGCAACCACCGGGCCGATGCACAGGCCTCGTCCGAATGGGCGCAGCAGAGCAAATGCCTGCAACTGACCGTCACGTTCAACGCCCACCGCGTGCTCGATGTTGCTCAACACATCGCCCAGCGTGACCGAGCGATCCATGCCCGAACCGGCGTTGGCCAGTTCCAGCACACGAGGATGGTCGGCTTCGCTGAGGACGCGGCAGCTTTCATCGGACTTCAGCTCGGTCAGCGTCAGTTGTTGCGCCTGGCCCTGACGCTGCTGGATCTCGCCAAAGCGGACGAAGCCCATTTTTTCGTAGAGCGGTGCGCCTGCCAGTGTCGCGTTGAGTACAGCCGTACGCGGTGCAACGCTGCCGACGGCCAGCTCCATCAACTTGCGGCCAATGCCTTTGCCTTGATAGTCGTCGCTGACGATCACCAGGCCGATGGTGGAGAACTCGCCCTGATGGCAGGCAAACGCGCTGCCGATCAAGCGACCATTGTGTAGCGCGACGAAGCCCTGAGCGACACGTTGCAGCATGGCCCAGTCTTCAAGTCGGTGCGGCCACTTCAGGGCGATGGACAGTTCATGTGCGTTGCCGACATCGGCTGCGGTCATGGGGCGGTATTCAAAGTCGAGGCGTTGCTGAGCGAGCATGACGTGTCTCCGTCCAGAAGGATGCACAGGCAATAAAAAGTTGCTGCAGATGTGCTGTATCCCACCTGTGGCGAGAGGAGACAAGAGGCTGGCGAGCATTCGGCAGATTCCACAAACCGCCGTTCGCCAGACCACAGTTACTGCTTAAAACGGTCGAAGACCCGGCAGCAAATGCTTGTGGTTTTTTGGGCGCATAACGTTCTTTATATAGCAGCGGGTTTTTGCTTCTTGTGGATCATCGGAAGCGGCGCAGTTTCTGCGGCGCAAACCCCTGCGTTTGAGCCTGAGCGCCCTGAAAAGGGTCAAAAAAGCACCGGAAACCGGGGTTTGCCCAAGGCTGGAGCGCCCCGCAAAGTCTGCTGAGCGCACACCTCAAAACGGTGGTTTCTATCAAGCAGCCATCACTTTTAACGCCATATGCTGATTTCACGGTGTTGTAATGAGGGTGTGCTTCAGCGTGCATCACCGCCCTTCTGACGAGGCCGGATTGTGCGTCATGCCATGCCCTCAACGAACTTTCAGGACCGCACACAATGAGCTTTCTTCGACCAAAATTCATTACGTTCGACTGCTACGGCACGTTGACCAATTTCCATATGGGCACCATGACGCGCGAGCTGTTCGCCGACCGCGTTCCGGCTGAACAGATGGACCAGTTCGTCAAAGACTTCTCGGCGTATCGCCTGGATCAGGTCATGGGTGACTGGATGCCTTACGACGAAATCCTGAAAGTGGCACTGGCTCGCACCTGCAAGCGCTGGAACGTTGAGTACCGTGAAGAAGGCCAGCTGTACTACGACGCAGTGCCAACCTGGGGCCCGCATGCCGATGTCCCGGCCGGCCTGTCGAAAATCGCCGACAAGATCCCTCTGGTGATTTTCTCCAACGCCAGCGATAGCCAGATCATGTCCAACGTCGAAAAGCTCGGCGCGCCGTTCCACAAGGTGTTCACCGCTGAACAGGCCCAGGCCTACAAGCCGCGTCTGGCCGCGTTCGAATTCATGCTCGACAACCTTGGTTGCGGCCCGGAAGACATCTTGCATGTCTCTTCCAGCTTCCGTTACGACCTTTTCTCGGCGCATGACATGAAAATCAGGAACAAGGCGTTTGTGGCACGCGGTCACGAACAACCGGCCAATAGCTCCTTCGAGTATCACCAGATCCCGGACATCGGCGGTCTGCCCGGTCTGGTCGGCCTCTGACCGGACAGGCTGAGCCAACAGCAACACCGGCATTTTTCAAGGTGCTCATCCATGAGTGACAAGGGGAACAAAATGCGCAGTGAGTCCTACTGGCTCGACACAGCTCCAGATTTTACCGGCGCGCAGGATGGCGCGGTGGAGGGGCAGGCTGACGTTGTGGTGGTCGGTGGCGGTTTTACCGGTCTTGCGGCAGCGCGTGCATTGGCCTTGAAAGGTGCCAGCGTGGTGGTTCTGGAATCAGGTCGGGTGATCGGCGAAGCCTCTGGCCGCAATGGCGGGCAGTGCAACACTGGCGTGGCTCAGGACTATGCGTCGCTGAGCGCCAGCCTGGGTGCCGATCAGGCGCGCGCCTATTACAAGGCCTACGAAAGTGCGGTGCAGAGCGTCGTCAATGTGATCGAGCAGGAAAGTATCGCCTGCGACATCAAGCGCAACGGCAAGCTCAAGCTGGCGGCCAAACCGGGGCATTACGAAGGATTGGCCCGCACCTGCGAGCTGATTCGTCGGGAAGTCGATGCCGACGTCGAACTGCTGTCGGCTCACGACGTACGCTCGGAAATTGATTCAGACGAATTCCACGGTGGCCTGTTGCAACGCAACGGTGTGCAGATGCACGTCGGGCGTTTTGGTCTGGGCCTCGCTGATGCGGCCGTGCGGCATGGCGCTCGGGTGTATCAGAGCGCGACGGTCAAGGACTGGAAAGCCAACCGCGGTGGCTTCGTGGTCAACACCTCGAAGGGCTCTATTCAGGCCGGACAAGTGCTGCTCGCCACGGGGGCCTGCCAGCATGGCGGCCTGGGCTGGTATCGCCGCCGTATCGTCCCGGTCGGCAGTTTCGTGATTGTCACCGAAGTATTGCCGCAGGCGCTGATCAACCAGTTGTTTCCCAACCAGCGCGCTTATGTGACCAGCCGTTTGATCGGCAACTATTTCCGTCTCACACCGGATAACCGGTTGCTGTTCGGCGGGCGGGCCCGCTTTGCGATGTCCAACAGCAGCTCCGACGCCAAGAGCGGCAAGGTGCTGCAAGCAGCGATGGTGCAGATGTTTCCGCAACTGGCCCACGTCAAGGTTGACTACTGCTGGGGTGGTCTGGTGGACATGACGTCCGACCGTTTGCCGCGTGCAGGCGAGCACGGCGGAGTTTTCTACTCGATGGGTTACAGCGGCCATGGCGTGCAGATGTCAGTACACATGGGCCAGGTGATGGCCGAAGTCATGGAAGGCAAGGCGCAGGCCAATCCCTGGAAAGACCTGAGCTGGCCAGCGATCCCCGGCCACTTCGGCAAGCCCTGGTTTCTGCCTCTGGTCGGCGCTTACTACCGCTATCAGGACAGTCGCCACTGAGTTTTTGTTTAACCGTCGTCGTGTGCGCATGAAGGATGCTCCGGCCCACCGTGAGCAACTCGGAATTTCCCCTTTTCGACAGGTAGAACTGATATGGCTGACAAGAAAACCGATTCCCCATTGATCACAGGCGAAGACAGCCTGCGTGTTTTCGAGGGTCTCAACCGTGGTCTGTCGCGTCGTGACGCACTGCGTATGCTGGGCGTTGCCGGCGTGGTCGCCGCTGGCTCTTCCAGCCTGTTCGGCGCGGCGGGCAAGGTCTTTGCCGATGACGCGGATGCGCCGGTCAAAGGCAAGCCAGGCGGTCGCATTCGTGTGGCGGGCATGTCTAGCTCCACGGCCGATACGCTTGACCCGGCCAAAGGTGCGCTGTCCACCGACTACGTTCGCCATTTCATGTTCTACAACGGCCTGACCCGCTTCGACAGCCATCTGGTTCCGCACATGGAACTGGCCGAGAAGATCGAAAGCGATAACGCCACCGTCTGGACCGTGACCCTGCTTCAGGGCGTGACCTTCCACAATGGCAAGGCATTGACCGCTGGCGATGTAGTGTTCTCGCTGTCGCGTCACAAGGACCCGGCCACCGGCTCGAAAGTGTTGCCGCTGATGGCGCAGTTCTCCGAGATCAAGGCCACCGGCCCGATGGAAGTGCAGATCACCCTCAGCTCGCCAAACGCCGAGCTGCCTTCGATCCTGGCGGTCTCGCACCTGCTGATCGTGCCCGAAGGCACCACCGACTTCAGCAAGGGCATCGGCACCGGCCCGTTCACTGTCAAGGAGTTCAACCCAGGCGTGCGCTCGGTCAGCGCCCGCAACCCCAACTACTGGAAACCGGGTCTGCCGTATCTGGACGAAATCGAATTCATCGCCATTTCCGACGAGCCATCGCGGGTCAACGCGCTGCTGTCCGGCGATGTGCACATGATCAACGAGGTCAACCCGCGTTCCACCACGCGCATTGCCGCCAGCACCACGCACCGTGTAGTGGATGCGCCGTCCGGCAACTACACCGACCTGATCATTCGCCAGGACCAGATGCCCGGCAAGAGCCCGGAATTCACCGAGGCCATGAAGTACCTGCTGGACCGTGAACAGGTCAAATCGGCAGTGTTCCGTGGCTACGCCCGCGTGGGTAACGACCATCCGATCTCGCCCGGCTCGCGCTACTTCAACGCTGACCTGCCGCAGCGCGCCTACGATCCTGAGAAGGCCAAATTCCTGCTCAAGAAAGCCGGTATGGAAAAGATCACCATGGCGGTGGCGGCATCGCCCGCTGCGACCGGTTCGGTGGACATCGCCGTGCTGCTGCAACAGTCGGCCAAGCAGGCTGGCCTGACCCTCAACGTCAACCGTCTGCCAAGCGATGGCTACTGGTCCAACCACTGGATGAAGCACCCGCTGAGCTTCGGCAACATCAACCCGCGCCCGAACGCCGACGTGATCTTCTCGCAATTCTTCCAGTCCACGGCACCGTGGAACGAGTCTGGCTGGAAGAACGATCAGTTCGATCAGTTACTGCTGCTGGCCCGTGGCGAGACCGACGACGACAAGCGCGCCAAGATGTACGGCGACATGCAGACACTGGTCAGCCAGAACTGCGGCATCGGCATTCCGGTATTCATCAGCAACATCGATGGCGTGGACAAGCGTATCCAGGGTTACTCCAGCAACCCGCTGGGCGGCTTCATGGGTTACATGTTCAGCGAGCAGGTGTGGCTGGACGCGTAAATGAAGCGCTGAATCGAGCAGGAGGATGCAGATGAATAGCAACACACTCTGGTTGATCGTGCAGCGCTTCGGCGCAGCGATCGTGACGTTGTTGATCGTTTCCATCGTGGTCTTCGCCATTACGGCGGTGCTGCCGGGGGACGCAGCACAACAGGCTCTTGGGCAATTCGCGACGCCTGAACAGGTCGCGGCGTTGCGTACAAAACTGGGCCTGGACCAACCCGGTGTGGTGCGTTACCTGCAGTGGTTGACCAACCTGCTCGGTGGCAACTTCGGTGAGTCGGTGTCCAACGCGATGCCGGTTTCCGAGCTGATTGCCGGACGCTTCCCAAAGACCCTGATGCTGTCGGCAACGACCGCGCTGGTATCGGTTCCGGTCGCGCTGGCACTGGGCATCGGTGCGGCGATGTATCGCGGCAGTCGCCTGGACGGTGCGCTGAATTTCATCACGCTGACCCTGGTGGCAGTGCCCGAATTTCTGGTGGCAACGCTGGCGGTGCTGATTTTTGCCGTCAACCTGGGCTGGCTGTCGGCCCTGTCGTATGGAGGGGATGTCAGCTCGCCCTGGCAGTTCATGCGCACCTATGCCTTGCCGGTGATGACCCTGTGCTGCGTGATCGTGGCGCAGATGGCGCGCATGACCCGCGCCGCAGTCATCGATCAACTGGACAGCCCCTATGTGGAAATGGCCCGGCTCAAGGGCGTCAGCCCGGTCCGTATCGTGTTGCGTCACGCCTTGCCCAACGCCATCGGGCCGATTGCCAACGCCGTGGCGCTGAGCCTTTCCTATCTGCTGGGCGGGGTGGTCATCGTTGAAACCATCTTCAACTATCCCGGCATCGCCAGCCTGATGGTCGATGCCGTGACCAACCGCGACATGGCATTGGTGCAGGGCTGCACCATGTTGTTTTGCGCCGCTTACCTGGGTCTGGTGCTGATGGCCGACCTGTGTGCAATTCTTTCCAACCCGAGGCTGAGAACCCAATGACTGAATTCATTGCGAAATCGACGCCTGTTGCGCCGCAACCGGTGCCTCGCAAAAGAACCGCCCGTCCGACGTCGTGGCTGGGCCTGCTGGGCGCAACGGTGTGCTTCATCTGGCTGATGGTTGCCGTGTTCGGCCCTTGGCTCGCGCCGCATCCGGTGGGTGAAGTGGTCTCCGACAACATGTTCGAAAACATGAGTGCGGCCTATCCGTTCGGTACGGATTACCTGGGCCGCGACATGCTCAGCCGGGTACTGATCGGCGCACGCTTCACGGTGGGCCTGGCATTGATCTCGGCGGTGCTGGCCAGTGGCATCGGCACCTTGTGTGCGCTGCTGTCAGTCGTCGCGCCCAGGTGGCTCGATGAAATCATCAGCCGCCTGATGGACGCCTTCATTTCGATCCCGAGCAAAATGCTGGCGCTGATCATGGTCTCGGCGTTCGGCTCGTCTGAAGTGCTGTTGATCTGCACGGCAGTACTCAGTTACACGCCGGGTGCATTTCGCATTGCGCGCAGCCTGGCGGTGAACATCGAGGCGCTGGAATACGTGCAAGTGGCGCGTACGCGCGGTGAAGGTCGCGTGTACATCGCCTGCCGCGAGATCCTGCCGAACATGCTCAACCCGGTGCTGACTGACCTGGGGCTGCGTTTCGGTTTCATCGTATTGCTGCTCAGCGGCATGAGTTTTCTGGGCCTCGGTGTGCAACCACCCGACGCCGATCTGGGTTCGCTGGTACGCGAGAACATCGGTGGGCTCAGCCAGGGCGCGCCGGCCATTGTGATTCCGGCGCTGGCCATCGGCACGCTGACCATCGGTGTGAACCTGTTCATTGACCGACTGGCCTCACGGCGCGGTCGACGTTCGGGAGGGCATTGATATGAGCCAGTTGATTCGTGTGCAAGACCTGCGCGTGGTCGCCGATAGCGACCATGGCCAACTGGAGATCGTCAAAGGCGTCAGCTTCGCGCTGGAAAAAGGCGAAGTGCTGGCGTTGATCGGCGAGTCCGGCTCCGGCAAGACCACCATCGCGCTGGCGCTGCTGGGCTACGCCCGGCGCGGCTGCAAACTGGCGGGCGGCGTGGTGCAGGTCGGCGAGCACGACATGCTCAGCCTGCCCGAGAGCCAGTTGCAGGGCCTGCGCGGCAACCGCGTTTCCTACATCGCACAAAGCGCCGCAGCAGCTTTCAACCCGGCGAAAAAGCTGATTGATCAAGTGATCGAGGGCGCGCTGATTCATGGTTTGGGCAGCCGTGCAGCGTTGGAAACCAAGGCCATCGAACTGTTCCGCGACCTGGCGCTGCCCAACCCGGACACTATTGGCCAGCGTTACCCGCATCAAGTCTCGGGCGGTCAGTTGCAGCGCGTGATGGCGGCGATGGCGCTGATCAGCGATCCGCTGCTGGTGATCCTCGACGAGCCCACGACTGCGCTGGACGTCACCACGCAGATCGACGTATTGCGCGCCTTCAAACATGTGGTTCGCGAGCGCGGTGCGACGGCGGTTTACGTCTCTCATGACCTGGCCGTGGTGGCGCAGATGGCCGACCAGATCGTGGTACTCAACGGCGGGCAGATTATCGAGACCAGCAGCACCGCGGCACTGCTCAAGGGGCCGGAACAGGATTACACCCGCAGCCTGCTGGCGGCGGCGCGTCCAGACAAAGTGCTGACCCCGGCCAGCGACGTGGTCAAGGACAGCACGCTGTTGACCATCAAAGGCCTGACCGCAGGCTACGGCAAAAAGAACCTGCAAGGCATGCCGATGATTCGCGTGCTGGAAGACATCGACCTGACCATTCGTCGTGGCCAGGCCATCGGTGTTATCGGTGAGTCCGGTTCGGGCAAATCGACGCTGGCCCGTGTGGTCGCCGGTTTGCTGGACCCGGCCCTGGGCAGCCTGACGTTCGACGGTGCGGAATTGTCCGGCACCCTGGCAGGCCGTACCCAAGAGCAGTTCCGGCGCATTCAGATGGTGTTCCAGAATGCCGACACCGCGCTCAACCCGATGCACAGCATCAGCGCGATTCTTGCCCGGCCGCTGAAGATGTACTTCGGCTTAAAGGGCAAGGCGTTGAGTGAGCGCATCGGCGAACTGATGGATCTGGTGCGGCTGCCCCGCGAACTCGCCGAGCGGCGTCCGAACGAACTCTCTGGCGGCCAGAAACAGCGCGTCAATCTGGCCCGCGCACTGGCGGCCAAACCGGACCTGATTCTGTGCGATGAAGTGACCTCGGCGCTGGATACCGTGGTAGGTGCGTGCATTCTCGAACTGCTTGGCGAATTGCGCCGTAAGCTGGGTGTTTCCTACCTGTTCATCAGCCACGATATATCCACTGTCCGTGCGCTGTGCGACGACATCGTGGTGATGTACAGCGGCCACAAGGTCGAAGAGGGCAGCCGCGAAGCCTTCAGCCGCGTGCCGTTCCACCCGTATACCGACTTGCTGGTGCATTCGGTGCCGGAATTGCGTCAGGGCTGGCTGGAAAGCTGCGGCGTGACCAGTGGCAAGCTGCCGCCCATCAGCGCGCCCGTCAGTAATCCGGAGCTGTGTACCTTTCTCAATCGCTGCCCGTCCCGCATTGAGGGCCTGTGCAACAAGACCGCTCCGAGCCGTCGGCGGATCGCAGGTGGCAGCGAGATCCTCTGCCATCGCGACAGCGACGAACTGCTAGCACTGCAAGAGAACCTGAATCCTATGACTGCAGGAGCCTACGCATGAACGGCCGTTTTGTGAGGCTGGGCGAGCATGATCGCCCGGTTGTAAGCCTGGTGGTCGATGGTGCGCCCATCGACGCCTTGCAGGGCGACACGCTGATGGTGGCGCTGCTGACCCGCAAAGCGACGTTGCGTCAGTCTGAATTCGATTCGGGGCGACGTGCCGGATTTTGCCTGATGGGCGCCTGCCAGGATTGCTGGGTCTGGACCCGTAGCGGCGAGCGCCTGCGCGCCTGCTCCAACGAAGTCCGCGACGGGCTCGATATCGTCACCACCCAGCCGGAGGCGAAATGGCCACTTCTTCACGGTTAGACGTTCAGAACCCGGCCAGCCCCCGCGTCGTGATCATTGGTGCCGGTCCGGCGGGCACCCGGTGTGCAGAAACCCTGCTGGCCGCAGGCATCAAGCCGATCCTGATCGATGAAAACCGGCGCGACGGCGGGCAGATCTATCGCCGTCAGCCGGAAGGCTTCAAGCGTGATTATTCGGCGCTGTATGGCACCGAAGCGGCCAAGGCGCGTGACCTGCACGAAAGCTTCGACCGCTTGCGCAAACAGATCGACTATCGCCCCGACACCCTGGCCTGGAACCTGACACAGGGTGAGCTGTGCTGCGCCAGCCAGGGCGCTCACACGGTGGTCGAATATGACGCATTGATACTGTGTGCCGGTGCCACCGACCGGCTGATGCCGATCAAGGGCTGGCAACTGGCAGGCACTTACAGCCTCGGCGGCTCGCAGATTGCGCTCAAGTCGCAGTCGGTCTCCATCGGCAGTCGCGTGGTATTCATGGGCAGCGGCCCGCTGCTTTATCTGGTCGCCAGCCAATACGTCAAAGCCGGTGCCGATGTGGCTGCGGTGCTCGACACTTCACCGTTCAGCAAACGCATTGGCGCGATGCCCAAATTGCTTGCGCGTCCCGGCCTGCTGTTCAACGGCATGAAACTGCTGGCTCAACTGTACAGCGCCAAAGTGCCGGTGCATCTGGGCGTGCAGCCTGAAGAAATCATTGGCAGCGAGCAGGACGGCGTGACCGGCGTGCGTGTGAAGCTTGCCAACGGCAACTCGCTGACCGTCGATTGCGACGCGCTGGCACTGGGTTATCACCTGCGTCCCGAAACCCAACTGGCTGACCTGGCCGGATGCGGCCTGCGCTTCGATGACGCCTCCGGGCAATGGGTGCTGGCGGTTGACGAAGAAGGCCGCACCTCGGTCAACGGCGTTTACGCTGCTGGCGATGGTGCGAAGATTCGTGGCGCTGACGCCGCCGAGCAGGCCGGTCGGCTGGCGGCGATGGCGTTGCTGGACGATCTTGGCCGGCCTGTGGATAACTCCCGTCGCGAAGACGTGCGCAAGAATCTGATCCTTATGGATCGCTTTCGCGTCGGCCTGGCCGAAGCGTTTCCCTGGCCTGCCGCTCAAGCGGCGGCGCTGCCTGATGAGGCGATTGTCTGCCGCTGTGAAATGATCAGCGCGGGCGAGCTACGCGGTGTGGTGCGAGAAAAGGGCGCCTGTGAAGTCAACCGCGCCAAGGCGTTCAGCCGCGTCGGCATGGGCCGTTGTCAGGGGCGTTACTGCTCGCAGGCCGGTGCCGAAGTGATCGCCGCCGAAGCCGGCGTGCCGGTCGAACAGGTCGGTCGCCAGCGTGGTCAGGCTCCGGTCAAACCGCTGTCGATGCTGGTGGACGAGGTGGTGTCATGAGGCAGCCGAAAGTCGATGTGCTGATTGTCGGTGGTGGTTTCATGGGCTCGGCGTCGGCGTTCTTTCTGCGCCAGCGCGGCCAGTCGGTGACGTTGCTGGAGCGCGACGTGATCGGCCAGTACGCCAGCGGTGTGAACTTCGGCAATGTGCGGCGTCAGGGCCGTCATCTGGGCCAGTTGGAGCTGGCCAATCGCTCAAGGGAGTTGTGGCAGAGGCTGCCGCAACTGATCGGTGAAGACCTGGAGTTCCTGCCCAGCGGCCACATGCGCGTTTGCTACCGCGAGGATGAAATTCCTGAGCTGGAGGCTTACGCAGCGGCCCCGGAAGCGCAGGCGCTGGACCTGAAAATCTATCGCGGCAAGGAACTGCACGAGCGCTTCCCGTTTCTTGGGCCGGACGTGAAGGGCGGCTCTTACGCGCCACACGATGGCCACGCCAACCCGCGTCTGGCCGCACCCGCCTTCGCCCGCGCTGCCATTCGTGCCGGGGCGCGGATCGAAGAGCGTACTGAAGTGGCGCACGTCGAAAAGGTCGGTAACGAATTTGAAGTCACGACAACCGATGGGCGTATTTTCACCGCTGATCAATTGCTGATCACCGCTGGCGCGTGGGGGCAGAAACTCTCTGCACAGTTCGGCGAGCCGGTGCCACTGGACACTCACGGCCCGCAGATGGCAGTGACCGAACCGGTGCCTTACGCGCTGCCGACAGTGATCGGCGTGTTCACCAAAATCCCTCACGAAGTGATCTATTTCCGGCAGATCGCACGGGGCAATATCGTCATTGGCGGTGGCTTTCGCAGCAAACCGGACATGGCCAATCGCCGAGCCTATGTCGAGCCGCGCAGCATCATCAATCAGCTGCAGCAGATGCGTCGCTTGCTGCCCGGCGTCGGCAACCTGAACATCATTCGTGTGTGGAGCGGCATTGAAGGCTACACGCCGGATTCACTGCCGGTAATGGGCCGCAGCGGCAAGGTCGACGGGCTGTTCTATGCGTTTGGCTTCTGCGGTCACGGCTTCCAGCTCGGTCCGGGCGTCGGCGATGTGATGGCTGAACTGATCAGCACTGGCAGCACCAGCACCTCGATCAGCCCATTCGACATTCGCCGTTTTGATGTCTTCACCGAACAAGCGAGTAAAGCCTCATGAGCCCACGCGCACTGGAAATCCTCAAGCGCCTGATTGCCTTCGACACCGTGTCATCAGAGCCGAACATGGCGCTGATCGAATACGTTCGCGAGCTGCTGGCGAGCAAGGGCATCGAGTCGTTGATCGTCAAGGACGAAACCGGCAAGAAGGCCAACCTGTTCGCCAGCACCGGTCCGCGAGACGTGCCGGGCGTGTTGCTTTCCGGCCACACCGATGTAGTGCCGGCTGCCGGTCAGGCGTGGACGATGCCCCCGTTTCAGGCCACCCTGCGCGACGGGCGTATTTATGGCCGTGGCACCTGTGACATGAAGGGGTTTATCGCGCTGGCGATCGACGCGATGCTCAATGCGGCGGACATGACCTTGCTGCGGCCGTTGCAACTGGCCTTGTCCCACGATGAAGAAATCGGCTGTGTCGGCGTGCGGCGTCTGCTGGATGTGCTGCACCTCGCGCCGGTGCGTCCTTTCCTGTGCGTGGTGGGCGAACCTACGCTGATGCAGTTTGCCGTCGGGCACAAAGGCAAGGCGTCCTATCGCACCTTCTGCCGGGGCCAGGAAGCGCATTCTTCGCTGGCGCCCCGGGCAGTCAATGCGATTCATCTGGCCAGTGATTTCATCGCTGAACTGCGTAACAGCCAGAAACGGATCGAGCAGCAGGGCGCGCGTGACGAGGGCTATGACATTCCTTACAGCACCGTGCACATCGGGCGTATCGATGGCGGCAAGGCGCTGAATATTGTGCCCAATCTGTGCACCCTGGAATTCGAATACCGCAACCTGCCGGGGGACAATCCCGACCTGTTGCTGGAGCAACTGCGCGAGCGTGCCGAAGTGCTGGTACGCGAAGCGCGGCAGCTGTCGGGCGTGGCGGCCATCGAGATCGAAGTCATGAACGAGTACCCGGCGCTGGAGACCCATCCAAGCGTCGAAGCAGTGCGCATGCTGCACGCGTTTGCCGAACCGGGCACGCAGAACATCAAGGTCTCGTATGGCACCGAAGGTGGTCTGTTCGCCGGGCGGCTCAACGTGCCGGTGGTGGTGTGCGGGCCGGGTTCCATCGAGCAGGCGCACAAGCCGGACGAGTTCATCGACGAGAGCCAGATGGATGCGGGCGAGCGCTTTTTGCAAAGTCTGCTGGGCTCGCTGAAGCAGTAGAGGCTGCCGTCCGGGCGCGAATTTCAGCATCGGACGCTGCCGTTATCCTGCTTTCAGCATCCTGGCCTGTGACGTCTGCCTAGACTGGCAGTCATCCCGCAACAGGACTCGATGACCATGCTCAAGAATCAGTTGAAAGACCCCAGCCTGCTGGTGGACCGCGCCTATGTCGATGGGCAATGGATCAGCGCTGACGACGGTGCAACGCTGACCATCAGCGACCCGGCGACCGGCGAAATGATCGCGCAGGTTCCGGCGCTGCAAGGCGTCGAAACCCGGCGTGCCATCGAAGCGGCTGATCGGGCCTGGCCTGCCTGGCGCGCCCGACCTGCCGCCGAACGTGCGGCCTTGCTGGAACGCTGGCACCAGGCGATGCTCGACAACGTCGAAGACCTGGCGTTGATCATGACCCTTGAGCAGGGCAAGCCGCTGAACGAGTCGCGTGGCGAGATCCGCTACGGTGCCAGCTTCGTCAAATGGTTCGCCGAAGAGGCACGTCGTTCCTACGGCGAAACCATCCCGACGCCCAGTGCAGATCGTCGTTTGATGACGCTCAAGCAGCCGGTCGGCGTCTGCGCCGCGATTACACCGTGGAACTTCCCCAACGCGATGATCACTCGCAAGTGCGCGCCAGCCCTGGCCGCAGGTTGCCCGATCATCGTCAAACCTTCGGACCTCACGCCGCTGTCGGCGCTGGCCCTGGCCGTGCTGGCCGAGCGTGTGGGCATTCCTGCCGGGGTGTTCAACGTGATCACCGGCATGCCGACCGGCATCGGTGAAGAACTGACCGGCAACCCGGTGGTGCGCAAGATTTCCTTTACCGGCTCGACTCCGGTCGGCCGCTTGCTGATGCGCCAAAGCGCTGAACACATCAAGCGCCTGAGTCTTGAGCTGGGTGGTAACGCGCCTTTTATCGTCTTCGATGACGCTGATCTGGAGCAGGCGGTAGCAGGCATCATGCTCAGCAAATTCCGCAACGCCGGGCAGACCTGCGTGTGCGCCAACCGGATTCTGGTGCAGGACGGGATCTACGACCGTTTCGCGGCGCGTCTGGTAGAAGAGGTCGCCAGGCTCAAAGTGGGCAACGGCCTGGAAGAGGGTGTGACCATTGGTCCGCTGATCAACCCGGCAGCGGTCAGCAAGGTCACCCGGCACATCGACGATGCACTGAGTCAGGGGGCGAAGTTGCTGTACGGCGAGCGTCCCGGCGGCGACAACCAGTTCGTCCAGCCGACCGTGTTGGGCGATACCCATGCAGGCATGCTGCTGGCCAACGAAGAAACCTTTGGCCCGGTCGCTCCGCTGATGCGCTTCACCGATGAAGCCGAGGCGCTCGCGCTGGCCAACGCTACGCCTTATGGCCTGGGCGCGTACTACTTCACCCAGGACCTGCGCCGCTCATGGCGTTTCGGCGAAGCGCTGGAGTTCGGCATGGTCGGCCTCAACACCGGCATCATCTCCATGGAAGTCGCCCCGTTCGGTGGCATCAAACAGTCCGGCCTGGGCCGTGAAGGCTCAAGCTACGGGCTGGATGAGTACCTGGAAGTGAAGGCGTTTCATGTCGGCGGTCTGTAAGGCGGGATAACCACGCGCGGCCTCGAGAATCGCCTCTAGTAGGGGCGATCCACCTGCTGTGCAGCCCTGCTGTCTCTCTGGGTCAACAGATCCGATGCCAGGGTGTAATCCTTCTGGAAGGCCGGGCTTTCGATCCACTCGATGGCGGTGTCTTCGTCCTCATCGTGATACATGGCGCGATACACGATCAGCAAGCCCATCATGAAGTCCGTGGCGGGGTCTTCTTCCTCTTCGGAAATCACCAGTGCCAGCACCGGGTACTGCAGGAAAACCACGCACAGCGCCAATTGACTGATGGCTTCGGCAGCATTCATGGCCACGAACAGGTCATCGTAGTCGGCAGGGTCGAAGCCGTTCTCGACGATGTCCGGGAAGTCGAAGGTATTGAGGTCGAGTTCGACATCATCAAACGGCTGATTGACCAGCGCAGAGGCGAATACCGGATGGACCAGGCGAGTCGGGGATTTGCCCGAACGGTTCTGCTTGGCTTTGATCTTCGCGCGTTTGGCACGTTTCTGCTGCTTGTCTGGCGAGGCCATGAGCGGTCCTTTGGCGGGCGGTGTGGGGCAATGGCGACTATTGAAACGCAGAAGCAGGCAATAACCAAGGTCTGGCCGTAAATAGCGCAATGCCGGGCAATAAAAAACCCGCCTTACGCGGGTTTGATTATTTCTGTCTTATCAACGCGTCAACGTTTACTCGGCTTCGAAAACGCCTCGGCTTCATCCATGCGGTTGGCAAACATACTGACCGCCTCGACAGCATCGCTTGCGCCGTCGCGAATCTGCACGATCACCTGCCCGGCCTGATCCGCCAGCGTCACGCCCCGGTTGGCACCTTCCTGGGTGGCGCTCATGCTGGCTACGGCTTCGCGCGTTTCGGCGAGGATCTTGCCGATCATTTCGGCAATTTCCGTGGTCGAGCCGCTGGTGCGTCCTGCAAGCTGACGTACTTCGTCGGCCACCACCGCAAACCCGCGACCCTGATCACCGGCCCGTGCGGCCTCGATGGCGGCGTTGAGCGCTAACAGATTGGTCTGATCCGCGATGCCACGAATGGTGTTGACGATCGCGGTGATCTGTTCGGAGCGATCACCCAACTGAC
This sequence comes from Pseudomonas syringae, assembly GCF_023278085.1. NCBI lineage: Bacteria > Pseudomonadati > Pseudomonadota > Gammaproteobacteria > Pseudomonadales > Pseudomonadaceae > Pseudomonas > Pseudomonas syringae. The sequence goes on from NZ_CP066265.1 coordinate 100,779, forward strand.
TCACCAGCTTCGCCGAGGCACCAATGTTTTCGGCAATCTGCCGCATCTCCCGCGCAGTGTCCTGAATGACCAGGGTGCCCTGCTCGGCCACTTTCTCGGTTTCTGCCGAAATATGGTAAGCCCGCGAGGCGCCGTGCGCGTCAGCGTCCTGCTTTTCAACCCGTGCGCTAATGTCGCTGGCGAACTTCACCACTTTGTAGAGTTTGCCCTCAACATCAAACACCGGGTTGTACGTTGCCTCCAGCCACACCACCCGGCCGTTCTTGCCGATCCGCTTGAACTGCCCGCCGACAAACTCGCCATGGTTCAGTTTGCGCCAGAAGTCTGTGTATTCAGGGCTGTTGACCAGCGACGGTTCGCAGAAAGATCGGTGATGTTTGCCTTTGATTTCATTCAGCGCATAACCCATGACATTCAGGAAGTTGCTGTTGGCGGCGATCACATTGCCAGCGGGGTCGAACTCACAAATGGCCATGGCGCGATCGACAGCGGCCAGCTTGCTGCGGGTCTCGTTTTCGAGCATGACCTGCGAGGTGACATCCAGCGCGTATTTGACGACTTTGAATACGTTGCCCTGAGCATCGCTTACCGGGTTGTAACTGGCTTCCAGCCAGACGTTGTGGCCGCTCTTGTTGAGGCGCTTGAATTTTCCGGAGATGAATTTGCCCGCCCGTAAAGAAGCCCAGAGATCTGCGTACTCGCGGCTGCGGAGCATGTCGGGTTCGCAAAAATCCCGGTGCGTCTTGCCTGCAATGTCTTCTGGCCGATACCCCATCGTCGCCAGAAAGTTATCGTTGGCGCGAAGGATCTTGCCATCGAGGTCCATTTCGACGACAGCCATCGATCTTTCCAGCGCGTTTGTCAGTCCTTTGAGCGTGTCTACCTCAGCCTTCATGGCGGTCAGTTCAGCCTTGCTCTTGTTTCCGAACATAACGTACCCCTGGTGTTTTTACGGACGGATTGCTCTCAGGCTATCGACACAAATTGTCGCGACATTAATTTGTCAGGCGGCAAAGCAGACAGGCGGGTAGGGTCTTTTTTATGTCAAAAAACTGTAAATGCGTTTGAATGGATCGTGCTGGCGAAGAGAGCTTTTTGAGTGCTTTACGGTGGAGCGACAGCTGTCTGCCATTCGCCAAACGGCAGACAAAGAAAAGCCCGCGATGGGGGAGCGGGCTTAAGGATTCACACTTGGGAGCAGCTCTACAATGACGTGTCGGCTGTGAAAAGTTTGTGAAGGGTTTTCACTGTTTTCACTTTTTTTCCGGCTGAATCGTATTGGTCACTTCAGACGTCGGCACGAAGGTCTTCGACTCTTCGGCAGCCGCTTCCTTGGACGCCGCTTTATCCTTCGCCGCTTCGGTGTTCTCTTTGGCAGCCTCGTTCACCTTGTCCTGAGCGGATTCCATCTTCTCCTGGGATTTTTCCTGGTGAGCCTGAGCATCCTGTGCTTTCTGTTCAGACTTGCTGTCGCAGGCAGCCAGACCCAGAGTGGCGGCGATGATGAGGGCAGAGGCAGTTAACTTGAGCACGGAATGTTCCTTCAGATGGCAAATGTAGGGTTTCGAGGGCGAGCGGGGGGAGTTAGTTCAATGGGATGGGGCGGCTGCGGCTCTAGCCGGGTGGTCTTGATGCCGAATGCGGCTGCTGTTTGGTTTCGTTTTTTGAGGCTTCTTCACTAGAGGCTCCCGTCACTGAGCGCTTTGAATGGCTATCCAGTCATCCAGAAATACCCAAATCAGCATCAATAGTATGATAATTTGATCGCCAACTATAACCAAGTCTGAGGTTTTAATCATGGGAACCGTGCGCAAAACCATCACCGTGACTGATCAGCAGGATGCCTGGATAAAGGCGCAGATTGACGTAGGCGGTTATACCAACGATAGCGAGTATATTCGCGACTTGATCCGCCGAGAGCAGGCCAGGAGCGCCGACATCGAGGCTATCCGCCTTGCGCTGATCGAAGGTGAATCCAGTGGTGAGCCTCGTCCATTCAATGCCGATGAATTCAAGCAGAGAATGTTGAAAGCGAATGGCTGAGTATCGTCTTGCACCTGCTGCGGAGCGCGATCTGGAAGCGATCTGGGTTTACACCTTTCATGAATGGGGCTCGACGCAGGCCAATCGTTATATCGATAGCATCACGAAGGTTTTTACGGAGCTGGCGCATTCACCCAAAACAGCCCAGACCTGCGATCACTCGTATTCTTCATGAGCGGATGGATGCGCAGTCTTATATCTGACGTCGAGCGCTGTGCTGGTTTTTTCAGGCAGGTACTCAGTCAAGAAAATTAAAGACAACAAAAAGCCCGCACGGGGCGGGCTTCTTGTGTGCTTTCAGGTGTGCTTGGCATCACCTGAAAACGAAAGGTGGTGCCCAGAGACGGAATCGAACCGCCGACACGGGGATTTTCAATCCCCTGCTCTACCGACTGAGCTATCTGGGCAACGGGGCGCATTAAACGTGTTTTTCAGGAGGTCGTCAAGCGTGTTTTTTCAAAAAATTGAATTATTACCGACGCTTACGACCTTCACCGCGTGAAATGCTTTATTTTTCGGGGGGAACGTAGCCTTCGGCCTGGGCGTATTCTTCGCCTGAGAGGAACTTGTCCATCTCGGTCTGGAGGAATTTGCGGTCTTCGGCATTCATCATGTTCAGGCGACGTTCGTTGATCAGCAGGGTCTGGTGTTTCTGCCAGTCGGCCCAGGCTTTCTGCGAAACGTGGTTGAAGATGTCTTCACCCTTGGCGCCAGGGTATGGGGCGCGTTCCAGGCCGGGCAGTTCTTCTTTGTATTTGCGGCACATTACGGTGCGGGTCATGACGACTCTCCTGCGTTCAATACGTCGGCTGCGCGTTTGAGCAGCTTTTTCACCGGGGCGGCAAGGCCCAGGCGTGGCGGGGTGGCGAGGTTATACCAGAGCCAGTCGGCCTCGGCCACGTGATGGGCGGATTCCTGGACTTCGATCAGCCAGGGCTCGATGCTCAACTGGAAGTGGCTGAAGGTGTGGATCAGCCCCGGCAGTTCGTGGTGTTCGCCCAGTTCCAGTGCGTGTTGTGTGGCCAGATGCTTCAGGTCTGCAAAGTCGTCCAGCTCCGGCAGGCTCCACAGGCCGCCCCACAAGCCGCTGGAAGGACGACGATAAAGCAGAATCGCGCCGTCGCGGTTGGCCAGCATCGGCATCAGCGTGCGCTTCTGCGGGACGGTCTTGCGTGGCTTGGGGATCGGGTAGCGGGTTTCCAGGCCCAGCATGTGTGCCTGACAGCCACGCTCCAGCGGGCACAGCAGGCAGCTGGGTTTACTGCGGGTGCAGAGCGTGGCGCCGAGGTCCATCATCGCCTGGGTGTAGTTATTGACGCGGCTGTGCGGTGTGAAGCGCTCGGCGGTGGCCCACAGTTGTTTGGCGACCTTGGGTTCGCCGGGATAGCCCTCTTGCGCGGTAAAGCGCGCTAGCACCCGTTTGACGTTGCCATCCAGGATGGGCGCACGAATACCCATGCTCAGGCTGGCAATTGCGCCTGCGGTGGACAGGCCGATACCGGGCAGCAGAATCAGTTTTTCGACGTCGCGGGGAAACTCGCCGTCGTGATCGGCGACGACGATTTTTGCGGTCTTCTGCAGGTTGCGGGCGCGGGTGTAGTAACCCAGCCCGGTCCACAGGTGCAGCACTTCGTCTTCAGGCGCGTCAGCCAGCGCCTGCACGGTCGGCAGGGCTTCCATGAAGCGCTCGAAGTAGTTCAGGACGGTGCTGACCTGGGTCTGCTGCAGCATGATTTCCGATACCCAGACCCGATAGGGCGTGATGCCCTGTTGCCAGGGCAGGTCGTGTCGGCCATGACGGTCGTACCAGTCCAGCACGGCGCTGGAGAATTGTTCAGGTTGCATGGCCTGGAGGGCTCTCGTCGTCGGAATGTGAAAGTCTTTTACTGCCAGGCGTCAGGGAGCGCCGTAATGGGCGCTCCTGAGCCGTCAGCCCTGGGCTAGCGTTTGAACAGCCCCTTCAGGGCGTCCTTGAACTCGGGGCTCACCTTGTCGCCCAGTTTCTCGTTCAGCTTGTCCTCAAGCTTTTCGCCGATTCGGTCGCCCGCCAGTTTTGCGGCGATCTGACCGACGCCTTCCTTGTCCAGACGGCAGGCCTTGGCGCCCAGTTCCAGCGGGCCACGGCACTGCACCGGCCACTCGATACCGACGAAGCGCGGGTTGATCTCGCAGGCCGGGTCCGGCATGTCGCTCTTGTCGCCTTCGACGATGATGCCGACGCGGTAGTTCATGCCCAGTACGCGCAGGTCGACGTCGCCGTTACCGTTGACGGCCATGCCCGGCGTGCGCACCTTGAGGTCCGGGTTGCTGGCCACGCCGTTGCGCACCACCAGATTGCCGTTGAGTTGCTGGAACGGTGTGTCCTTGGCGCGCGGTTCGCCACTCAGCGTTTTGCGGTTCAGGATCGAAATACCCCGGCACAGTTGCTGTTCGAGGTTGGCGTTGACCAGCACGCCATTGTCCAGTGCGAAGCTGGCATTGCCGTTCAGGCCGTCAATCAGGGCTTTTTCGCTGTTGCCTTTGCCGGACAGGTCGCTGTTGAGGGTCAGCACGCCACGCACCGGAGGTTTCTGGCCCTGGCTTTCCAGAATGCGCTCGATGGGCACCCTGGCGACGCGCGTCTGTACGCTCACAACCGGTACGTCAGGACGGACATCCAGATTGCCTTTGACCTCGAAGTTGCCGTTGTACAGGTCGCCGCTCAATGTATCGAGCCTGATCACCCCAGCGTTGGCCTGAGTCTTGAGCGCAGCATTGTTGATCGGCAGTTTCTCCAGTGTCAGCTTGCCAAAGCTGAGGTCAGCCTCGACATCCAGCGTGCGCAGACGCTCCAGTGGCAGCAGCCTGGTGCTGCTCCAGGCCGCTTTGGTCGGTTGTTCGGGCAGCGGCGAGTCACCTGCGGCGGCTGCCGCTTCGCCACTCTGCACTTCGGACTGACGCGCAGCCTTGGCACCTTTGCTGTCTTCACTTTCGGCAGGGCGGTAGCGGTCGGCGTCGAAGGTATCGCCCTTGAGCTGCACGCGCAGCGCCTGGCGGGCGAAATCATCTACGGCGATGCGTCCGGTGAAGGTGCTCTCATCGACTTTCAGATTGAGGTTTTCAAGTACCAGGCTGGTGGGCGTACCACTCAGACGAGTGACCATCTCAACCTTGCTCAGCGCGCCCTCGGCCATGGCGGGCAGCGGGTGGCCGATGTTTTCCATGAACGTGCGCAGGTCGAGCTGGGCAATCGACAGGCCGCCAGTGATTTGCGGTGTTTTATCCAGATCGCGGGCGCGCAGTTCGCCCAGTGCGCGCAACTGGTTGGCGGAAAACTTCAGGCTGTTCCATTCGGCGATATTGGCGGCCAGGTCGACCAGCAACTGGCCTTGAGCCGAGTAGGTCACCGTCTTGCCTTGCAACGGCTCGCCTGCGATTTCACCGGACAGGCGCATGTCTTCAAACTGATAGCGTTTGAGCGCTCGGTCCATACGCAACTGCCCGACCAGCTCGGTCTTGGCGCGCACCACGGGCTGGTTGGTGCTGAGGAAGGCGGTCAGCTTGATTGGAATGTCCGACGCTTCGCGAATCGGGCCGGTACTCAACTGGATGCTTTCGGCCATGAAGGTCTGGCCTTTTCTGGCGTCGCTGTAGTCCACGCGAGCGTTATTGACCGTGAGGCTGTCGATGTCCAGCCGGAGAGGCTGCGAGGGACGATCCGGCTTGGGCGCATCGGGCGTTGGTGCCGGAGTGGTTTCAGGTGGCGTGGCAGAGGAAACCGCAGGCTTGCCGATGTCTTCCCAGTTGCCGTGACCATTCTCGTCACGGTGCAGTGTCAGGTTCAGGCCTTCGACGCGGATGTCGCTCATCTGTACCTGGCGACGCAGCAGCGGAAGGACGCGCACGGACAGGCCGAGCATCTGCACGTCGGCGAACGGCTGATCAGGGGCGGTCAGGGTGGCGACGTGGGTGTCGTGCAGTTCCAGGCCAAGCCACGGGAACAGACTCCAGCCGATATCACCATTGAGCGTCAGCTCGACGTTGGCCTTTTCACGCGCCAGTTGTCGAATCTCGTCTTTGTAGTCGTTGGGATCAAACAGGTGAGTCAGGGCAAAGCCGAGAGCCACGATGATCAGCAACAACCCGAGAATAAACAGCCCCAGGATTTTGCCGAACGCTTTCATGGGCGAGTCCTTGTGTCGATGTTCAAAAATAGCCCACGAGTATACCGCCCCTGCGTCCTTCTCGGGCTGTCGATGCCGTTATTGCCGAGCGGAATCCGTTTTCTGAGGGGCTGGCCGTTTTCGAATGCTCGACAGCTGGCTGGCGATGGTGCTGCCCCGGCAGATTTTTCTGATCATCTGCGCAGCGTCGACGGCAGCCAAAAGTACACGGTTCGTTACTTGACGATATGCCTTCCGGGCTTATTTCAGCGCGTGGCCAAGTGCAAGTTGGTGGGCTATATATAAAGGTCGAGTGCTCTTCTATTCGCCTGTTAATTGGTTGCCTCTATGGGTCAATAGATGGCGTGGATTGACGTGGGTATCTTGATAATAAAAAGGACTTAACAAGATGCTTATTTGCCATCAGACAGTGGTAGTCTCCGTTTTTGCTGGCTAAGGTGCGTCTTTTTGTCACGTATCTGAATAACCTGCCGATAAAACAGACATGGCCGCACGGCATCGAGTCTGTGGCGGGCCAGCGGACCATCTGCGAGCTTCACACATTGGGGTAATTATAATGAGCACAAGCACAGCCTTGGGCGGCGAAGCCGTTCAGCCTGCGTTCTTGTCCAAAGAGCGCATTATCGCCAAGCCCGGTTTCAACCGTTGGCTTGTTCCACCTGCAGCATTGGCAATCCATCTTTGCATCGGTATGGCTTACGGCTTTTCGGTGTTCTGGTTGCCGCTGTCGAAGGCTATCGGTGTTACGGCACCTGTCGCTTGCACACCGGACATGGGTTTCTTCGCGCAGATGTTCGCGTCGACCTGTGACTGGCAGATCTCCATGCTGGGCTGGATCTATACGCTGTTCTTCATCTTCCTGGGTTGCTCGGCTGCCATCTGGGGTGGCTGGCTGGAGCACGCAGGTCCACGCAAGGCCGGTGTCGTTTCGGCACTGTGCTGGTGTGGCGGTCTGCTGATTTCCGCGCTGGGTATCTACACGCACCAGATCTGGTTGATGTGGCTGGGTTCGGGGGTAATCGGCGGTATTGGTCTGGGGTTGGGCTATATCTCCCCGGTATCGACCCTGATCAAGTGGTTCCCGGACAAGCGCGGCATGGCGACCGGCATGGCGATCATGGGCTTTGGTGGCGGCGCGATGGTGGGCGCACCGCTGGCCACTGCGCTGATGGGGCATTTCGCTTCGGCTGAAAGCGTGGGTGTCTGGCAGAGCTTCGTGGTGATGGCGGTGATCTACTTCATCTTCATGATCGGTGGCGCTCTGGGCTACCGTGTTCCGCCAACCGGCTGGAAACCTGAAGGCTGGACCGCTCCGGCTGCCAAGGCCAAGAACTCGATGATCACCAACCGTCACGTGCATGTCAGCGTGGCCTGGAAGACTCCGCAGTTCCGTCTGGTCTGGCTGGTGCTGTGCCTGAACGTATCGGCCGGTATCGGCATCCTGGGCATGGCTTCGCCGCTGCTGCAGGAAGTGTTCGCTGGCAGGCTGCTGGGTAACACTCTGACGTTCGGCGAGCTGAATGCCGATCAACTGAAGGCCATTGCTGCCATTGCAGCCGGTTTCACAGGGCTGTTGAGCCTGTTCAACATCGGCGGTCGATTCTTCTGGGCGTCGTGCTCGGACTTCATCGGTCGCAAGGCAACCTACTTTGTGTTCTTCGCACTGGGCTTCCTGCTTTATGCGTCGGTTCCGACACTGAGTCACATGGGCAGCATCGCGCTGTTTGTTGCCGCGTTCTGCATCGTGTTGTCGATGTACGGTGGCGGTTTCGCGACGGTTCCGGCTTATCTGGCAGACCTGTTCGGTACACAGATGGTCGGTGCGATCCACGGTCGTCTGTTGACCGCATGGGCGGCGGCAGGTGTGCTGGGTCCGGTACTGGTCAACTACCTGCGTGAGTACCAGCTCAGCCACGGTGTTGCGCGTGCCGATGCCTACGACATCACCCTGTACATCCTCTCGGGTCTGCTGGTGCTGGGCTTTATCTGCAACCTGCTGATTCGTCCGGTTGCCGACAAGTACTTCATGACTGACGCCGAACTGGCGGCTGAACAAGCCATCGGCCACGACAAGGGCGCCAATGCCACCACTTCGCTGGAGTGGAAAGCATCCGACAGCAGCAAGCCACTGGTCATCGCGGCCTGGCTGGCCGTCGGCATCCCGCTGGCGTGGGGCATCTGGGTCACCCTGCAAAAGACCGCAGTGCTGTTTCACTAAAAGCCTGTAGGTCACAGAAAAGCGCTTGCACCTCGGTGCAGGCGCTTTTTTTTGCCCGCCTATTGCTCGCCGCGCTGGGTACTCAAGATCGGATGCAGAGCGTCCAGAACTGCATGCCGACGCGGAGCATCGACACGGTAGTCATTATCCGGTCACCTCTCGTTCCGCACGCTCCGCGTGGAAATGTCTTTCGTGACGCTCTGTGTCACACGTCTACGCCCCAATGTGCGCGATGCACTGCCCGTTCCGTGGCAGACGCTGCTACATTAGCAACCCCTGATTTATTGTTTGAAGGAGTTGTTCGCATGCTAGCCCACGTGGAGTCATACGCCGGTGATCCGATCCTTTCGCTGATGGAAACCTTTGGCAAGGATTCGCGTGCGGACAAGGTCAATCTGAGCATCGGCTTGTATTACGACGCAGCGGGTCGTATTCCGCAGTTGGCATGCGTAGCAACCGCGCAACAACAATTGGCCGAAGGCGAGCAGGCTGCTTCGGTGTATCTGCCGATGGAAGGTCTGGCGCCTTATCGGCAGGCGCTGCAGACCCTGCTGTTTGGGGCGGACCATCCGCTGGTGCAGGCTGGTCGTGTGGCGACTATCCAGACCGTTGGCGGCTCGGGTGCGCTGAAAGTCGGTGCCGACTTCCTCAAATATGCATTCCCGGACTCTCAGGTCTGGGTCAGTGATCCGACCTGGGAAAACCACCTCGCGCTGTTCGGCGGAGCGGGTTTCAAGGTCAATACCTACCCGTACTTTGATGCCCAGACCGGTGGAGTCAGGTTCGACGCGATGCTCGACACCGTGCAGAGCCTGCCCGCACAGAGCATTCTGCTGCTACACCCGTGCTGCCACAACCCGACCGGCGCCGATCTGTCGGTTGCGCAGTGGGATCAGTTGATCGCGGTGATCAAGGAGCGTCAGCTCATCGCGTTTCTGGATATCGCCTATCAGGGCTTCGGCAAGGGCATGGACGACGACGCCTACGCGATCCGTGCGATGGCCGATGCAGGTATCACCACGCTGGTCAGTAACTCGTTCTCGAAAATCTTCTCTTTATATGGCGAGCGGGTCGGCGGGCTGTCGGTGGTCTGCGAAGACACGGCGTCGGCTGCCAATGTGTTCGGTCAGCTCAAGGCCACCGTGCGCCGCAACTACTCCAGCCCGCCTGCGCATGGCGCGTTTCTGGTCTCCAAAGTCCTCAACACGCCGTACTTGCGTGATCAGTGGCTGAGCGAAGTCGAGGCCATGCGCGTACGCATCATCGACATGCGTACCCGCCTGGTTGAGGTGCTGGCGCAGAAAGTCGCCGGGCGTGATTTCAGCTTCATCCTCAGGCAGAACGGCATGTTCAGCTACACCGGGCTGACCCCGCAGCAGGTTGACGAGCTGAAAGATGTTCACGGCATCTACATGCTGCGCAGTGGCCGGGTATGCATGGCGGGCCTGAATGAAGAGAATATCGACAAGGTGTGTGACGCAATCGCGAGCCTTTTCGCTCACTAAATACCCTGCTGGTCGTCTGTTTGCTTCATGGCGAGCGCTTCTGAGCCTATAATGCTCGCCTTTTTTCGCCCAATGATTTTGCGGAGCTGGTGATGGCCGAACGTAAGGCGTACGTCGAGCGCAATACTCTGGAAACCCAGATCAAAGCCTCGATCAACCTGGATGGCACCGGAAAGGCCCGATTCGATATCGGCGTGCCGTTCCTTGAGCACATGCTCGACCAGATCGCCCGGCACGGGCTGATCGACCTGGACATCGAGTGCAAAGGTGACTTGGCAATCGACGACCACCACACGGTTGAAGATGTCGGGATCACCGTGGGCCAGGCGTTCAGCCAGGCCATCGGCGACAAGAAAGGCATTCGTCGTTACGGCCACGCTTATGTGCCGCTCGATGAGGCGTTGTCGCGTGTGGTCATCGATTTCTCGGGTCGTCCGGGCTTGCAGATGCATGTGCCGTACACCCGCGCCACGGTTGGCGGCTTCGATGTGGATCTGTTTCAGGAGTTCTTTCAGGGCTTCGTCAACCACGCGAACGTGACGCTGCACATCGACAACCTGCGTGGTACCAACACTCACCACCAGATCGAGACCGTGTTCAAGGCCTTCGGCCGTGCGCTACGCATGGCGGTCGAGCTGGATGAGCGCATGGCCGGTCAGATGCCCTCCACCAAGGGTGTGCTCTGATGCAGACGGTTGCGGTCATCGACTATGGCATGGGCAACCTGCACTCGGTCGCCAAGGCGCTGGAGCATGTCGGCGCAGGCCGTGTGCTGATTACCAGCGACGCCAAGGTGATTCGTGAAGCCGACCGTGTGGTGTTTCCGGGTGTCGGCGCGATTCGCGACTGCATGGCCGAGATCCGCCGCCTGGAGTTTGATTCGCTGGTTCAGGAAGTGAGTCAGGACCGTCCGTTTCTCGGCATTTGCGTCGGTATGCAGGCATTGCTCGACAGCAGTGAAGAGAATGGCGGCGTGGACTGCATCGGCATGTTTCCCGGGCAGGTGAAGTTCTTCGGCAAGGACCTGCACGAAGATGGCGAGCACCTGAAAGTGCCGCACATGGGCTGGAATCAGGTGTCCCAGGCGGTAGATCACCCGCTGTGGCACGACATTCCGGACCTTGCGCGCTTCTACTTCGTGCACAGTTTCTACATCGATGCTGCCAACCAGCGTCAGGTGGTCGGGCGTGGTCACTACGGGCTCGATTTCGCTGCAGCGCTGGCCGACGGTTCGCGTTTCGCCGTGCAGTTCCACCCCGAGAAGAGCCATACCCACGGCCTGCAGTTGCTGCAGAACTTCGCCGCCTGGGATGGTCGCTGGTAAGCGCATGAGCAAAACCAAGGGCAAGCCGCCCATTCTGACCCTCTCGCCTGAGCATGAGCAGCAGGCGATCGACAAGCTCAAGCGCCTGTTTGCAGACCGCTTCGAGCTGGAGCTGGGGACATTTGAAGTGGCGGAAGTGCTGGAGCTGTTCACGCGCGAGATTGCCCCGCATTACTACAATCGCGCCATCTTCGATGTTCAGCAGCATCTCAAGGAGCGGTTCGAGAGCATCGAAAGTGACCTTTGGGCGCTTGAGAAAAATTGAATAGAAGCAGCTTCACGCTTCAAGAATCAGTGAGTACGCATACTTGCAGCCAATCGCTTGCAGCTTGCCGCTCTTTTTGACCAAGGAAAAAGCATGCTGATTATCCCCGCTATCGATCTCAAGGACGGCGCCTGTGTGCGTCTGCGTCAGGGCCGGATGGAAGATTCCACAGTATTCTCCGATGACCCGGTGGCCATGGCCGCCAAGTGGGTCGAGGGTGGTTGCCGCCGTCTGCATCTGGTCGATCTGAACGGTGCGTTCGAAGGTCAGCCGGTCAACGGCGATGTGGTCACGGCCATCGCCAGACGCTACCCGAACCTGCCGATCCAGATCGGCGGCGGCATCCGTTCGCTGGAAACCATCGAGCATTACGTCAAGGCGGGCGTGAGCTACGTCATCATCGGCACCAAAGCCGTCAAGGAGCCAGAATTCGTGGCCGAAGCCTGCCGTGCGTTCCCCGGCAAGGTGATTGTCGGTCTGGATGCCAAGGACGGTTTCGTCGCCACCGACGGCTGGGCTGAAGTTAGCTCGGTGCAGGTCATCGATCTGGCCAAGCGCTTCGAGGCCGATGGTGTGTCGGCCATTGTCTACACCGACATCGCCAAAGACGGCATGATGCAGGGCTGCAACATCCCGTTCACCGCGGCATTGGCGGCTGCCACGCGGATCCCGGTGATCGCTTCGGGTGGCATTCACAACCTCGGCGATATCCAGGCGCTGCTGAATGCGAAGGCTCCGGGCATCATCGGCGCAATCACCGGCCGTGCGATTTACGAAGGCACGCTGGATGTGGCCGAAGCTCAGGCGCTCTGCGACCGCGAACAACGCTGAATAGCTGGAGATTGACTCTGTGGCCCTAGCCAAACGCATCATTCCTTGCCTCGACGTCGACAACGGTCGAGTGGTCAAGGGCGTCAAGTTCGAGAACATTCGCGATGCTGGCGATCCGGTGGAAATCGCGCGTCGGTACGATGAGCAGGGTGCCGACGAAATCACCTTTCTCGACATCACAGCCAGCGTTGACGGCCGTGACACCACGCTGCATACCGTCGAGCGCATGGCAAGCCAGGTGTTCATTCCGCTGACCGTGGGCGGCGGCGTGCGTACCGTTCAGGACATCCGCAACCTGCTCAATGCAGGCGCGGACAAAGTCTCGATCAACACCGCCGCGGTGTTCACCCCCGAGTTTGTCGGTGAGGCGGCTGCGCGTTTCGGCTCGCAGTGCATCGTGGTGGCTATCGACGCCAAAAAGGTCTCGGCCCCGGGTGAAACCCCGCGCTGGGAAATCTTCACCCATGGCGGGCGTAAGCCTACCGGGCTGGATGCGGTGCTCTGGGCGAAAAAGATGGAAGACCTGGGCGCTGGCGAAATTCTTCTGACCAGCATGGATCAGGACGGCATGAAGAACGGCTTTGATCTGGGCGTTACTCGCGCCATCAGCGATGCGCTGGGCATTCCAGTGATTGCCTCCGGTGGCGTCGGCAACCTTGAGCACCTGGCTGCCGGTGTGATTGAAGGCCATGCCAGTGCAGTGCTGGCCGCAAGTATTTTCCATTTTGGCGAGTACACCGTTCCTGAGGCCAAGGCCTACATGGCTGGCCGTGGAATCGTGGTGCGTTAAGCTCTTGCGCATGCAGGGCGAGCGTTGCCTGTTGCAGCCTCTGAGTTTGCAACACCCGGCGCTCGTTTCATTTCAGGTCGTTCCGGTGCGGGTTATTGCTTGTAAGCGACATCGCAGAGTACCGGGCTAGACAGTACAACGCGTTATCGGCACTCTGCATGCGTCGTCCACGATCGAGTGCCTGAACAATGTTCAAACGTCTATTTCTTGCCCTGATCGGGGTCGGCGTCCTGTTGAGTGAAGGTGCTCATGCCAGCGACACACGGCCTTATTCCATGGTGCTGCTGACCGAGAATTTTCCGCCGTTCAATATGGCGGTCGATGGCAAGAATTTCGCGCAGGAAAACAACATCGACGGCATCGCCGCTGAAGTCGTGCGCGAGATGTTCAAGCGCGCCAATATCGGCTACAGCATGACCCTGCGTTTTCCGTGGGATCGCGTTTACAAACTCGCCCTTGAAAAGCCCGGCTACGGGGTGTTTTCCACCACGCGTCTGCCCGAACGCGAGAACCTTTTCAAATGGGTCGGCCCGGTCGGTTCCTATGACTGGATCATGCTCGCGCGTGGCGACAGCCCCATCACTCTGACTTCGCTGGAGCAGGCCCGGGATTACAGGATTGGCGCCTACAAAGGCGATGCCATCGGCGAACGTCTGAACGCCATGGGGTTGAATCCGATCCTGATGCTGCGTGACCGGGACAACGTTAAAAAACTGGCCAATGGGCAGATCGACTTGTGGGCAGTGGGCGACCCTGTGGGTCGCTATCTGGCCAGGCTTGAAGGTGTCACCGGGTTCAAGACGGCGCTGCGTTTCAACAGTGCCGAGTTGTATCTGGCCCTCAACAAAAACACGCCCGACGAGGTCGTCACCCGTCTGCAAAAAGCCCTCGACGCAATGCGCGCCGAAGGCTGGGTAGACGCTGTCAAAGCGCGTTATCAGTAGTCAATCAACCGGGCACGGGCACAATGTCCTCTCGTACCACGGAAGGCTGGCCATTGATGTCATGGGCGTAGGTACAGATCTTCAACGGCAGCGACTTTGCGCGCAATGTCAGTTCACGGAACTGCACCTTGAAGCCTTGAGGGTCCGAGCAGTCCGTGTTGTCCGGAGGGCCGGTTTTGACTGTGTAGTGGTCGATCAGACGGTGGTCGTATGACCACTTGACTGACAGTGCACCGAACCGGCTTTTGCCAATCTTCACCTGCGGCTCAGGCGTCGGCCCCGCCGGTTGCAGCTCCATGGCCAGGGTCAGCGCGTTGCGCATCAGGCCGATACTCGGTCTCTCGTCCGCCGAAGACACTCCGACGATGCACAGCCAGTTGATGCCGATGCGGTTATCGACCAGGTCATTGATGGTCGCGTCCTGCGAAACGAGGGTGTGACTGTAGCCCACCGGGTTTTCACACTGCAGGGCCGAGTCGACTTTCTTGTAGCGGTAGAGGGGCGTGTCGACCTGAAATAACAGGTCCCAGGATGGATAGACACTCTTGCCCTCGGCATCGAGTTGCACCCTGGCGCGTTGCGCGGGTTGCCTGCCCAGGGTGTCGAAGTCGACCGAAAATCTCGGAAACAGGTCACAGATTGTCGGGTCGGTACTCAGCACGCCGACGACAAAGCACTTCTTCAACAGCGTGACCGGGCTGCCATAGTTGCTGTCGGCTAGCATCGGTGGAAAGCCGGGTATTTCATCGCTGAGGTCTTCGGTCGCGTTTCCCGACGAGGCCTGGTTGGTGAGGTTCACCACGGCATAGACCTCACCGTTGTCGCGGGTCAGGAGCGGGCTGCCGGAGGCGCCGGTATCGACATCCCGGCATTGGTTGCTGACCGTGTGACGCCAGACCCACGGCTGTTCAAGGACTTCCTGCGATGGGTTGTGAACGCATGCCGCCATGCGCAGGTGGCCCGTGTCCTTGTCCAGCGGAGCCCCCACCCAAAGAACTTCCTGTCCCTGTTCTGGCATTTCGCTGGCCAGTGCAAGCGGCTGAATACCGTCGTCGATCAGCGATCCGAGCGATGGCTGTAACTCGACAATAGCGAGATCAACACCCTGCATGCTGCTCCAGTTGATGCGTTTCAACGGGTAACTGCGTGCCGTGCTGTCGGTGAAAAAGTTGAACTGAACGCTGCCTTCGATCTCGCCGTCAGTGATGATCAAACCGTTCTGGCGGTTGATGCAATGCCCGCTGGTAAGCACGTAGGCCGGGGCTTGTGGCGGACCGTCCGGGGCTCGGGTGTCGATCAGCGTCGCAGTACAGTTCGAGCCGGACTGGCTCCTGATACGACCGATGCCATTCCAGTGGTCGCGTGAGCCATCGGCATTGAGCAGGACCATAGAAGGGGTCAGAGATTGCAGCCCTTCACCCAGGTCTGCGGGGGCGGCATGTATGGATAAGGGGAGTAGTGCGCCGATGCAACATGCACCGGCAATTGTGAGTCGTTTCATCATCAATCCTTGATAAAAGTAGTTGGCCTCCCTCATGGAGACCCTTTCCCTTTAATCCGGAATTGACGCGCCTGCAAGGCTGCAATGGCAGTGGGCACCTAAAACAGACTTTACCTACTTTGTGTAAGGAAGGTGCTGACTCAGCTTTGATGAGTGCTGCCCGGAAATCTGACGGGTCAGCGATACACCCCATTCTTGCCATGCGCCGCACTCGCCTGATTGCCGCGTTCGCTGATCATGCTGCGCAGGTCGATCCACTCGACGCCTTGGGCTTTGAGTTTAGGCAACTCGCGTTCCAGTACGTCCAGCGTGACCGGGTAGGGGTGACCGATCACTACGGCCGAGCCATATTTGTGGGCGATTTTGATGGCGGTCTGCAATTGGCGGGTAATGGCTTCGGCCGTGCGCTCGTCGTCCAGAAACACATCGCGAGACACGCTGGCCAGACCCGCGCGTTGCGCTTCGGCAGCGGCCACGGTTTTGGCGCTGGTGCGGCTGTCGACGAAAAACAGATGACGCCGCTGCAACTCGGCCATCAGCCAGCTCATGGCAACGGGCTCGGCCGTCATTCTGCTGCCCATGTGATTATTGATGCCGGCGGCATACGGCACTTTCAGCAGCGCGGCGTTCAAACGGCTTTCCAGTTCAGGCAGGGGCAGTTCGGGGTGCCAGGCATACGGGCCGGTCGCGGGGTCCATCGGCATGTGCAGCATCACCGTTTTACCGGCGTGGTGAGCCTGGCGGGCAAAGTCGGTGGCATGCGGGGTGTCAGGCATGATCGCCAGCGTGACGGGGCCTGGCAACGCCAGCGTGCGGCTGTCGCGGTCCGGATTCTGCCCCAGATCGTCGATGATCAGGCTGAGGTACGCTTTCGAGGGTTTGTCGGCATGCTCGGCTGACGCTGCATGGGCAGCGCCAGTGATCGAGAGTGCCAACAGCAACACGCCGAGAACACGCATCGGTCAGTTACCGCGGGTGATGCTCAGCCCCTTCAGCAGGCTGAGCGCCTGACTGAGCTGGAAGTCGTCATCCTGCGGACGCGCCTTGGCTGCAGCACTACCTTTGAGCGTCGGCTTGTCGGCACCGCCGTTGCCGTTGCCCAGGTGACCCAGCAGATCGGCTTCCTTGTAGTTCTCGCCGTCCGCTTCGTTGGTGACCTTCGCCCGACGCACCACGATGTCCGGGTTGATGCCCTGCGCCTGAATGGATCGGCCATTAGGCGTGTAATACAGCGCCGTAGTGATCTTCAGTGCGCGGTCGTTGTTCAGCGGCAGAACGGTTTGCACCGAGCCTTTCCCGAAGGTGTCGGTGCCCATCAGAATGCCGCGTTTCTGGTCTTGCAGCGCGCCGGCAACGATCTCCGACGCAGAGGCGCTGCCGCCGTTGATCAGCACCACCAGAGGCACGCCTTCGCTGGCGTCTGCCGGGTCTGCCGAGAAGCGCAGCTCGGAGTTGGCGATACGGCCTTTGGTGTAGACGATCAAGCCTTTGGTCAGGAAGTGATCCGCCACTTGCACCGCCGATTGCAGCACGCCGCCCGGGTTGTTGCGCAGGTCGAGGATCAGGCCGCTCATCTTCTTGCCGTTGTCCTTGCGGAATTTGGCCAGCGCCTTGCCGACTTCGTCACCGGTCTTGACCTGGAACTGAGTGATACGGATATAGCCGTAGCCGTTCTCCAGCATCTGCGCCTTGACGCTCTTGACCTGAATGGTCGCTCGCGCCAGTGTCACGTCGAACGGCGTGCCGCCGTCGCGCACCAGCGTCAGGGTGATCTTCTCGCCGATCTTGCCGCGCATCTTGTCGACGGCTTCCTGCATGTTCTGGCCCTGGGTCGGCGTGCCGTTGATCTTCACGATCAGGTCGCCTGCCTCGATGCCAGCCTTGGAAGCCGGGGTGTCGTCAATGGGCGAAACCACTTTGACGAAACCGTCTTCGACGCCCACTTCGATGCCCAGCCCGCCAAACTCGCCGCTGGTGCTTTCCTGCAGCTCCTGGAAATCTTCCGGGCCGAGATAAGCAGAGTGCGGGTCGAGGTTGCTGAGCATGCCCTTGATGGCGTTCTCCAGCAGGGTCTTGTCATCCACCGGCTCGACATACGCGGCCTTGACCCGATCCATGACCTCGGCAAAGGTGCGCAACTCATCCAGAGGCAGCGGCGGCTTGGCATTGGCGTTGGCGGGCGCAACGGCTGCAGGAGCGGCTGGCGCGGTCTTTTCGGCAGCTTGCGCCAGTGGCGCGCCGATAACGATGGCAATCGCCAGGGCCAGCGAGGTGAGGCGGGACAAATGCAGCATGTCTAACGAACTCCTACAGATATTGGCGCCGACTTATCCTTGAGTGCGGCACCATTGGGCCGGATCGCTGGGGCGACCCTGCTGACGAATAGCAAAGTACAACGCTGCCGTGTCCTGACCGCCACTATTGCCGACCGTGGAAATCGCTTCACCGGCTTTTACAATGTCACCTGCCGACTTGAGCAGGCTCTGATTGTGCCCATATAGGGTCAAATAGCCATTGCCATGGTCGAGAATGACCAGAAGCCCGGCACCGCGCAACCAGTCAGCGAACACCACTCGTCCGCCGTGCACTGCATGTACCTGGCTTCCGGCTGCCGCGCTGATCATGACGCCGTCCCATTTGGTCCGTTCATCATCACCGCGCGCTTCACCGAAACGTGCAAGCAGTCGACCATCGATAGGCCATGGAAGTTTTCCCTTGGCCTCGGCAAAAGGTCCGCCGTAGGAAACACCGGCACTGGAAACGACTGCGCCGGGGGCTTTGACCGGGCGACGCGGTGCGGGTTCATCATCGGCCTTGCTGCTGTTGCTATTGCTGTTGCGAGCCACGGCTTCAGCTTCGCGCTGACGTTTCTCTTCGGCTTCGCGGGCTGCAACCAGCGCCTTCTGACGCGCCTCTTCGGCTTCGCGTGCCTGACGGGCCAGGGTTTCTTCGATGGTCTTGAGCACTTTGGCCAGATCAGCCTGATCCTGCTGGCGGGCCTGCAATTTCTGGTCGCGGGCCTTGTAGTCCTGATTCAGCTTGGCCAACGCCTGCTGGCGTTCCTGGCGAACCTTGGCCAGCTCTTCTGTCTGGCTTTCCAGGTTGCTCTTCTGCACCAACAGTTGTGCCTGTTGCAGATCGATGTCTTTTTCGACTCCGGCCAGCTGGCGCAAGGTTTCATTGAAATTGTGCAGCTGCGCCAGACGCGCCTGGCTCAGGTAATCGTAATAGGTGAGGGTTCGGGCAAACTTCTCGGGGTGCTGCTGATTGAGCAACAGCTTGAGGTATTCCTGGCGGCCACTCTGATAGGCGGCGCGGGCCTGGATGGCAATCAGACGTTGCTGTTCAACGCGAGCGGTGTTGAGTTTTTTTTTCTCACTGTCGAGCTTTTGCAGCTCGGCTTCGGTCTTTTTTAGTTCCTTTTGCAGGACCTCGACCTGCTTCTCCAACTTGCCCATGTCGGTTTCAGTGGTGCGCAGATCCTTCTGGACGCCTGCACGTTCTTCCTGAAGCTTGCCCAGGACTTTTTGCAGCTCCGTCACGTCCTGACGCGCAGCATCTATCTGTTTTTGGGTTTGCACACGCTCGTCTTCGGCAAACGCCGGATTGAGCAGGCAGATCAGAGCAAGGGCAATCAAGGCGCGGAGCATGTGGGTGGGCGATACCGAGGAATTGTGAGAAAAAATGTCAGGCCTAGTATGCCCGCCATGCGTTGCAAAAAAAACGCCTCGCAGCCACTGCTTTGAGGCCTGGAACATAAAAAACCGGCCTTGCCTAATGGCTAAAGGCCGGTTTTCAGCGGTTTACTCGGTCACCAGGATCGAATGACCAGTCATTTCCGCCGGCTTCTCCATGCCCAGCAGTTGCAGCATGGTGGGCGCGACATCAGCCAGAACCCCGCCTTCGCGAACTTTCAGCGGTCGTTTGCCGACATAGACGAACGGCACCGGTTCTGACGTGTGTGCAGTATGCGCCTGTCCGGTAGAGTCATCGGTCATCTGTTCGACGTTGCCGTGGTCTGCCGTGATCAACGCTTCGCCGCCGACTTTTTCCAGCGCTTTGGTAATCCGCCCAACGCAGACGTCCAGGCATTCAACCGCCTTGATCGCGGCCTCCATGATCCCGCTATGGCCGACCATGTCGCCGTTGGCATAGTTGACGATGATCACGTCGTAACGCTGATGTTCGATGGCATCGACGATCCTGTCGGTCACTTCCGGCGCGCTCATTTCCGGTTGCAGGTCATAGGTGGCAACTTTCGGTGACGGAATCAGGATGCGCTCTTCGCCGGGGAACGGTTCTTCACGTCCGCCAGAGAAGAAGAAGGTGACGTGCGCATATTTTTCAGTCTCGGCAATACGCAGCTGGGTCTTGCCGTTGGCAGCCAGGTATTCGCCCAGTACGTTTTTCAGGCTGCCCGCCGCAAACGCGGAGGGTGCCGGGATACTCGCCGCGTACTGGGTCAGCATCACGTAGTTGATCTTTGGCTGGCGGGCGCGCTCGAAGTCCTTGAAATCGTCTTCGACGAATACGCGGGTCAGTTCGCGGGCGCGGTCGGCGCGGAAGTTCATGAACACCACCGCGTCGCCATCTTCCACTCTGGCGGGCTCGCCAATGCGTGTGGCTTTGACGAACTCGTCGTTCTCGTCGCGGGCATAGGCGGCTTCAAGCCCGGCTACGCCAGTCTCCGCGTGAAACTCTGCCGTGCTGTCGACGATCAGGTCATAGGCAGAAGAAACCCGGTCCCACCGGTTGTCACGGTCCATGGCGAAGTAGCGGCCAATGATCGTGGCGACTCGACCTTTGCCCAGGCGAGCGAAGGTCTGGTCCATCAGCTCAAGGGATTTCTTTGCGCTGCGTGGTGGTGTGTCGCGACCGTCGAGGAACGCGTGAAGGTAGATTTTCTCGGCGCCGCGCTTGGCGGCCAGTTCAGCCATGGCGACCAGGTGATCCTGATGGCTGTGAACGCCGCCATCGGACAGCAGGCCCATGATATGCACGGCCTTGCCTGCACTCACTGCTTTATCCACCGCAGCGCAGATGGTCGGGTTCTCGAAAAACTCGCCGTCACGAATGGCCTTGGTCACCCGCGTGAAGTCCTGATACACCACCCGACCGGCCCCGAGGTTCATGTGCCCGACTTCAGAGTTGCCCATCTGCCCGTCCGGCAGGCCGACGTCCATGCCCGAGCCGGAAATCAGGCCATTGGGCATGGTTTCGTAGAGACGATCCATGACTGGCATCTTGGCGGCCAGAATGGCGTTGCCCTTGTGGCTTTCGCTGTGTCCGAAGCCATCCAGGATGATAAGGACCAGAGGTTTTGGCGTGGCAGTCATAGAACCCACTCGATGCTGGTTGGATAAAGTACAAGGGAACGGCATTTTAAGGACAAGTTCAAACGGCGTCACTGCCGTACGGACTTTGGCCGACCTTGGCTGCTGTGTATACTGGCCGACATTTTAACGCCCTGGAACCTACTGATGGTTGCTCACCTGCTTGAATTCGCCACTAACCACTATTTGATCACCGGTGCCTTCGTCATTCTGCTGGGACTGCTGATCGCTTACGAACTGAGCAAAGGCGGCGCCAGCCTGAGCACCCGCGAGCTGACAGCACTGGTCAACAGCGACCAGGGCGTGGTCATCGATGTGCGCTCTAAAAAGGATTTCACGGCGGGTCACATTGTCGGCTCCCTGAACTTTCCGCAGGACAAGGTGCTGACCCGCACCGATGAACTGCAGAAATACAAGGACAAGACGTTGATCATAGTCGATGCAATGGGGCAGCATGCGGGCAGCACCGCCCGGGAGTTGCTCAAGTCCGGCTTCAAGGCGGCCAAGCTGTCCGGCGGTATTTCCAGCTGGCGCGGCGACAATCTTCCTCTGGTGAAGTGAAAATGGCCCAAGTCATCGTCTATTCCAGCGACTATTGCCCGTATTGCATACGTGCCAAACAGTTGTTGCAGAGCAAAAGCGTGGCTTTCGAGGAAATTCGCGTGGACGGCAAGCCGCAGCTCCGCGCCGAGATGACCAAGAAAGCCGGTCGCACGTCTGTACCGCAGATCTGGATCGGCTCGACCCACGTGGGCGGCTGTGACGACCTTTTCGCTCTGGAGCGTGCCGGCAAGCTTGATGCGCTGCTGGCCTGATTCCCTTTAATCTTTCAGCCCTATCTGACAAGGATCCGAGATGACCGATCAACCGAACAACGGCGCTGTTGAAAACGAAGAAAACGGCCCGCAATTTTCCCTGCAGCGTATCTACGTTCGCGACCTGTCGTTCGAAGCGCCAAAGAGCCCGGCGATCTTTCGCCAGGAATGGACGCCAACCGTCAGCCTTGACCTCAACACCCGCCAGAAACAACTGGAAGGCGATTTCTACGAAGTCGTGCTGACCTTGTCGGTGACCGTCAACAACGGCGACGAAGTTGCTTTCATCGTTGAAGTGCAGCAGGCCGGTATCTTCCTGATCAAGGGTCTGGAAGACGGCGCAATGAGCCACACCCTCGGCGCGTTCTGCCCGAACATCCTGTTCCCTTACGCTCGCGAAGCCATCGACAACCTGGTCGTACGTGGCTCGTTCCCTGCGCTGATGCTGGCCCCGGTGAACTTCGACGCGCTGTACGCGCAGGAGCTGCAACGCATGCAGGAAGCTGGCGAAACGCCGACTGTTCAGTAAGCGTTACCGCTGCAAGCAAAAAGCGCCTTTCGGGGCGCTTTTTTTGTGCATCGCCGATCGGTCTAGGCAAACCCGTGCTGACGCCATGCTTCATAGACAGCCACGGCGACGGTGTTGGACAGATTGAGGCTACGGCAGCCTTCACGCATGGGCAGTCGCAGGCGATGCTCGCTGCTCAGCGAGTCGAGAATGTCAGCGGGCAGGCCGCGGCTTTCCGGACCGAACAGAAATGCGTCGCCCGGCTCGAAGCTCGCATCGTGAAAAGGTCGCGAGCCTTTGGTGGTGAAGGCGAACAACCTGGGGTTGCCGATCTTCTCCAGGCAACTGGCCAGATCAGCATGAGTCTGCAGCGTGGCATACTCGTGATAGTCGAGACCGGCACGGCGCAGACGCTTGTCGTCCAGCTCGAAACCCAAGGGTTCGATCAAATGCAGGGTGCAGCCACTGTTGGCGCATAGCCTGATGACGTTGCCGGTATTCGGCGGAATTTCTGGTTGAAAAAGGATGACGTGAAACATGCACGGCTCCGAACGAAAGGACGGGATGCATTCTACCCTCGAAGAGGACCCGAGACCGAAGCTATGGCCGCGTGTTCTTGGCTCGATGGCAATTGTCGGCTTCACGGTGGGCACTATTATCGGTCGCCTGCTGCAGCCTGATCCTGTCGAGCTTGAGCAGATCGAGGAATTGCCCACTGGGCTTGCACTCTGGTTCAACGAAGAACCGAAGTATCAGGGCGCGACGGTAGACGGTGCAGTGGTGCTCAATGTCGACGCTTCAGGGCGGCCATGGACGGGGCAACTGAGATTCGACAACAAGGTAGCGCGCTGGAAGGTTGAACGAGGAGAGAAGGGGTTGGTGCTGACGCTCCTGGCGGCCCGCCCACTTCATGGCGACTGGCGCACTGAGAAGGTGGACGGGCGCTGGAGACTGGAGGTCAGTCTCCGGGAGGAATAAAAGAGGGGAATCCCCGGCCTGCCTGTACCAAGGTCCCCAAAACAGGTGATGTATAACCTAATGCAGAGGGCGTGCCAGTTTTCATTAACGAGTCCTGAAAAACTTCTCCATATTTTAATTCGCCTCGCCCCTTTCAACCTGTGTGTTCTCTGTAAATCACATAACTGTTTGAAATTTAAATGTTTTATAAATCCAGCGGAGCACTGCATCATGGCCGCCATCCTGAGCAGGTCATAGTGCCGTGCTGCGCCCTCTCGATAAGACACTGAGTACCGAAGCCTCCACTTCTGCACCAGCGCACTCAATTTGCGCACCACGCAAGCGCACAAACCCATACTGATGCACTCATTCGCTGGAAGGCGACCGTCGGCCCGCATTGTTCCTCCCCCGCATATAAACGCCTCTTCGCGCATCTGCCAAATGGCCGAGTGGAGCTGCGCGCGACACCGAAATTGCCTTTTTGTTCATCTGGTCTACAGTGATGAACGGGTTTTCATCGCGAAAAGACCTTGAAAATGGCCCAGAAAAGCAAAGTGAAGAATTTTTTTTGTGCTTGAAGAGGGTGCGTCGTCAAAGTGATGACAACTGTCACATTAACTGACTAGTCTCCCCGAAGTGCCCGAACTACAAGGCTTTCACCGGTTGGCCACTATTGTGCCTTCCATGAGTGCAGGGCCCGGAACGGCTGCATTTTTGCGGTTGGGTGCGTGAAAACAAGAGATCTGACGAACGGTACCAAAATATATTTTGGGAATTGGGTAATTAGGTCGATACACTCCGTGACGTTGTTGCTGACACGAGTTGTGACATATGACTGGATGTTCTCAAGATTCTTGAAAAAGCTTCTTTAGCGCATAAAAGCATTTGGTCAACGTGTTGCCATCGACAAACGCGGTCTAGTCAAAAGTCAGGGCGAACAGAATCCATTGATCTCGGATCGGGACTGTCGCCTATCGCTAATCCGTGGGTCAGGGCAAAGCCCGGCACCATGGATATAAAAAATTAGATTCACGAGGAGCGTAGCAATGAAGAAGTCCACCCTGGCTTTGGCCGTCACTGTCGGTGTATTGGCTCAGCAGGCCAGTGCAGCTGGTTTTCTGGAAGACAGTAAAGCGTCCGTCAGTTCTCGTACCCTGTATTTTGACAACGATTTCCGCGAAGGCACCACCCACAACAACCGCGAGACGGCCACTGGCCTGAAATTCGACTACCTGTCGGGCTTCACTCAGGGCACCGTTGGTTTTGGTCTGGACCTGCAAGGTCTGGTCGGTGTTCACCTTGACGGTGGCCGTGGCGCTCACTCCGGTGCTTTGAACGGCGGCATTCTGCCTACCGACAGCGACGGTTCTGCTGTCAACGAGTGGAGCCGTCTGGGCGCCAACGGCAAGGTACGCTTCTCGAAAACCGAGCTGAAAGTCGGTAATGCACTGGCACCTAACCTGCCAATCCTGGTCAGCAACGACGGTCGTCTTCTGCCTCAGGCTTTCCAGGGCGGCATCCTGACTTCCAAAGATCTGGACAACGTGACCTTCACCGCTGGCCAACTGGACAAGTCCATCGGCCGTGCCTCGAGCAACTGGACTGACCTGTCCATTGCCGGCGCTTCGCAGACCAGCGATCAGTTCCGCTTCGCCGGTGCTGACTGGAAAGTCACCAAAGACCTGACCCTGCAGTACTACTACGCCAACCTGGAAGACTTCTACAAGCAGCACTTCCTGGGTCTGGTTCATGTTTACCCGATCAGCGACAACCAGTCTTTCAAGACTGACCTGCGTTATTTCAACAGCAGCTCTGACGGCAAAAACAGCGACGCCGCTACCGGCTACCGTTTCAACAACAACAACGGTTATGCCAAGAACGCTGGCGAAGTGGATAACTCCACCTGGTCTGCCATGTTCACCTACTCCTTGGGTGGCCATGCGTTGATGGTTGGTCATCAGCAGGTTGGTGATGACGGCGGTATGGTTTTCCTGAACCAGGGCAACGTAACCAAAGACGGCACTTCCCGTACGAGTCTTGAAGGCAACGGCGGTTCGAGCTTCTACCTGTTCACTGACTCGATGATCAACGGCTTCAACCGCGCGGGTGAAAACACCACGTTCGGTCAGTACTCGTATGACTTCGCCAAAGTCGGCGTTCCAGGTCTGAAAGCAGCGGTTGCCTACCTGCACGCAGACGACATTCGTGACCGCACTACCGGTAACGAAGAGTACTCCGAGTGGGAAACCGACATGCGCGTTGACTACGTGATCCAGAGCGGTCCGATGAAGGGCTTCGGCACTACTCTGCGTCACGGTACCTACCGTGCCGACGGCGACCTGAACAACTCGACCAACACCGATCAAACCCGTCTGATCTTCAACTACACCTACAACTTCATGTAAGTGTATTGATGCTCAAAGAAACCCCGCCCCGTGCGGGGTTTCTTTTGCCTGTTTTTTGATATTCCTGGCAGGTATATGAAAGTTATTATTTATTCTTTTTGATTTTCCTCCATCCGGCGCACAGTGAGGTCAAACCAAGACATCCAGAACATGACCAGGAGCAACACCATGACACTGCGACTTGGCGACATCGCCCCGGACTTCGAGCAGGAATCCAGCGAAGGTCGTATCCGTTTCCATGAGTGGCTCGGCGATAGCTGGGGTGTGTTGTTTTCTCATCCGGCGGATTTCACACCTGTCTGCACCACCGAGCTGGGTTTCACCGCCAAATTGAAAGACGAGTTTGCCAAGCGGAGCGTGAAGGCGATTGCGCTCTCGGTAGATCCGGTCGACTCGCACATCAAGTGGATCGACGACATCAACACCACGCAAAACACCCAGGTCAACTTCCCCATCCTGGCCGATGCCGACCGCAAGGTTTCCGATCTGTATGACCTGATCCATCCCAATGCCAGTGACACACTGACGGTGCGCTCGCTATTCGTGATCGATCCGAACAAGAAAGTGCGCCTGACCATTACTTATCCAGCCAGTACCGGGCGCAACTTCCACGAGATACTGCGGGTCATCGACTCCTTGCAACTGACCGACAACTACAAAGTGGCCACGCCTGCCAACTGGGTGGATGGCGATGACGTAGTGATCGTACCGTCGATCAAGGACGAAGCCGAGATCAAGGAACGCTTTCCCAAAGGTTACAAAGCCGTCACGCCTTACCTGCGCCTGACGCCACAGCCAAACCGCTGACTTTCGATCGACCAGGCGTGGGGTTATTCGGGCCGATTTATCGGCCCTTTTTTATGCCCGGACACCGATCGTTCCTCACGCTCCAGCGTGGGAATGCCGTGGGTGACGCTCTGCGTCACCTATCTGCGCCGCGCCGCAGAGTCAGGATCGGACGCAGAGCGTCCAGAACGGCGCTATCACGCGGAGCGTGGGAGCGATAGCCGCCTGACCGGACACCGATCGTTCCTCACGCTCCAGCGTGGGAATGCCGTGGGTGACGCTCTGCGTCAACTATCTTCGCCGCGCCGCAGAGTCAGGATCGGACGCAGAGCGTCCAGAACGGCGCTACCACGCGGAGCGTGGGAGCGATAGCCGCCTGACCGGACACCGATCGTTCCTCACGCTCAGCGTGGGAATGCCGTGGGTGACGCTCTGCGTCAAATATCTTCGCCGCGCCGCAGAGTCAGGATCGGACGCAGAGCGTCCAGAACGGCGCTACCACGCGGAGCGTGGGAGCGATAGCCGCCTGACCGGACACCGATCGTTCCTCACGCTCCAGCGTGGGAATGCCGTGGGTGACGCTCTGCGTCACCTATCTGCGCCGCGCCCCAGAGTCAGGACCGGACGCAGAGCGTCCAGAACAGCATGCAGGTGCGGAGCGCGGCACGGTAGTTGAGATCTCTTATATTCATTTATGGAATAACCAAATGAATAAATAAGATTTATGGATATAAAAAATGGCTGTTAATGTCTCCTTCATTCCCGCTTTGTCCATCGGCATGTGCCGAGCAGAGACCCACCCATATCGGTATAGGAGCGCAGCATGCGCACTGTCATTTTGCGTCGAGGCCTTGTTGCGCTGTTTGCTGCTGCGATTGCCTTTGGTGTCGTTACTCAAGCTCAGGCAGAAGACCTGCGTATCGGTTATCAGAAGTACGGCACGCTGGTCCTGCTCAAAGCCAAGGGCTCGCTGGAGAAGCGTCTGGCCGAGCAGGGCGTGAACGTGCAGTGGACCGAATTTCCCGGTGGTCCGCAGTTGCTTGAGGGGCTGAATGTAGGCTCTATCGACTTCGGCGTGACTGGAGAAACACCGCCGGTCTTTGCTCAGGCTGCGGGTGCGGATCTGCTGTACGTTGCCTACGAGCCACCCGCTCCGACCAGCGAAGCCATCCTGGTGCCCAAGGACTCACCGATCACCTCGGTGAAGGATCTGAAAGGCAAGAAAGTCGTGCTCAATAAAGGCTCCAACGTTCATTACCTGCTGGTTAAAGCGCTGGAAGACGCAGGTCTCAAATACACCGATATTCAGACCGTGTTCCTGCCGCCAGCCGATGCGCGTGCCGCTTTCGAGCGCGGCAGCGTGGACGCCTGGGTCATCTGGGACCCGTACCAGGCCGCAGCTGAACAGCAACTGCAGGCGCGCACATTGAAAGATGGCACCGGCATCGTCGACAACCATCAGTTCTATCTGGCAACCAAACCTTACTTGCAGAAGAACCCCAAGGTCATTCAGGCCTTGATCGAGGAAGTTCGCGCAGTGGGCGAGTGGTCCAAGGCTCACCCGGAAGACGTGACCAAACAGGTCGCACCGTTGCTGGGGCTGCCTGCCGACATCACCCTGACCTCGGTGAAACGCCAGGGCTACGGCGCGCAGTTCCTGACTCCGCCGGTGGTGGCTGCGCAGCAGAAAATCGCTGACACCTTCTACCAGCTCAAGCTGATTCCCAAGCCGCTCAGCATCGCTGATGTGGTCTGGACGCCACCTGCTGCTGTGGCTCAGGCACAGTGATCAACAGGCCCTTCGAGGAGAAAACTCCATGAGCCTCAGTGCTTCACAACGCATCGTTCACCGACTGGCACCCTGGGCGCTTCCAGTCCTGTTATTGGCGGTCTGGCAACTGTCGGTCAGCGCTGGCTGGTTATCCACACGCATCCTGCCAGCACCCAGCGCCGTCATCGAGGCGGGCGTCAATCTGGTCGCCAGTGGCGAAATTTGGACCCACCTGGCAATCAGTGGCTGGCGCGCCGGGATCGGCTTTGCTATCGGTGGCGGCATCGGCCTGGCGCTGGGTTTTATCACCGGCCTGAGCAAGTGGGGCGAGCGTCTGCTGGACAGCTCGGTGCAGATGATCCGCAACGTGCCGCATCTGGCGCTGATTCCGCTGGTCATCCTGTGGTTCGGCATTGACGAGACCGCCAAGATATTTCTGGTCGCGCTGGGTACCCTGTTTCCGATTTACCTGAATACCTATCACGGCATCCGCAACATTGATCCGGCGCTGGTAGAAATGTCTCGTAGCTATGGCCTGTCAGGTTTCAGCCTGTTTCGTCATGTGATTCTGCCAGGTGCCATGCCCTCGATTCTGGTCGGCGTGCGCTTTGCGCTGGGTTTCATGTGGTTGACGCTGATCGTCGCTGAAACCATTTCGGCCAGTTCCGGCATTGGCTATCTGGCGATGAATGCGCGGGAGTTTCTGCAAACCGACATCGTGGTGCTCGCCATCGTGCTGTACGCCGTACTCGGCAAGCTGGCCGACCTGGCGGCGCGAGGCCTGGAACGTGTCTGCCTGCGTTGGCATCCGGCCTATCAAACGAGCAAAGGCGGTGCCGCATGACCAGTCTGAAACAGCAACCACCGCATCTGTTGCGCGGCATACCGCTGGCGGTGCAAAACCTGAAAAAAGCCTTCGGCTCCCGTGAAGTACTCAAGGACATCGACCTGCACATTCCGGCCGGTCAGTTCGTCGCCATCGTCGGCCGAAGTGGTTGCGGCAAAAGCACCCTGTTGCGCCTGCTCGCCGGCCTCGAGAAACCGACGCAAGGCCAGTTGCTTGCCGGCTCTGCGCCATTGGACGATGCCCGTGAAGATACGCGATTGATGTTTCAGGAAGCGCGCTTGCTGCCCTGGAAGAAAATCATCGATAACGTTGGTCTGGGGCTGAGCGGTGACTGGCGCGCGCAAGCCCTTGAAGCGCTTGAGGCCGTCGGCCTTGCCGAGCGCGCCAATGAATGGCCGGCGGCGTTGTCCGGTGGCCAGAAGCAGCGTGTTGCACTGGCCCGCGCGCTGATCCACAAGCCGCGGCTGCTGCTACTCGACGAGCCATTGGGTGCGCTGGATGCCCTGACCCGCATCGAAATGCAGCAACTGATCGAAAAGCTATGGGGCCAGTACGGCTTCACCGTGCTGCTGGTCACCCACGATGTCAGCGAGGCCGTCGCCATTGCCGACCGGGTGATCCTGATCGAGGAAGGACAGATCGGCCTCGACCTGCTGGTCGACCTGCCTCGTCCACGCGCTCGAGGCTCGCATCGCCTTGCCGCACTGGAAGCCGAAGTA
This sequence comes from Pseudomonas syringae, assembly GCF_023278085.1. Taxonomy (NCBI): domain Bacteria; kingdom Pseudomonadati; phylum Pseudomonadota; class Gammaproteobacteria; order Pseudomonadales; family Pseudomonadaceae; genus Pseudomonas; species Pseudomonas syringae. Next base: position 130,504 of record NZ_CP066265.1, read on the forward strand.
CTCAACCGCGTGCTGGCACTCCCTGGCTCGCCACCCGACCCGGAACCGTTTTCGCCACTGCCCACGCAACTGCGCTGGGCAAATTAACCCTGATCCCCCAAAGGAAGACATGCCATGACTATCAAAGCCATCAACGTTCGCAACCAGTTCAAAGGCACCATCAAGGAAATCGTCCACGGCGACGTACTGTCGGAAATCGACGTGCAAACCGCTTCGGGCGTCGTGACCTCGGTCATCACCACTCGCTCGGTCAAAGAGCTGGAGCTGGTCGTTGGCAGTGAAGTGATTGCCTTCGTGAAGTCGACTGAAGTCTCTATCGCCAAGTTGTAACCGATGGGCAAAAAAATACCCCGGACGGTCCTGGCCCTCCGGGGTTTTTTGCTTTATTTCAGGTGTTCTGAATACGTTTCGGCAAAAACACTGGCAAATACAGCCCCAGATAAGCATCAAACACCCGCATGCCTTCTTCGGCCATGCGCGGTGTGATCTCGTCATGCAACTGCACTGACCGCGCATACACCCGATCCCCCAGTTCCATCGCCAGTGCAAACACGTCTACATCGTCCGGCAGCGCAGGCAGCTGGAAGTGGCGATCGAACACTTCAAGCATCAGGTGCCCCAGTTCAATATCGTGCTGACGGTCGGCCTGATTGATTTCGGTCAGGCCGTGCTGGGCAAGAATCAACTGGCGGGCGGCGGCGTCGGCGTTGTAGATGGCCAGCATGCGCAGTTCGACGATACGTGACAGGTCGCGCCAGGTATGGAGTTGGTCGGTGTCGATGGGGGCCTGCAGCGAGGCGCGGAAAGCGGCGTGGATGTCGGCGGTCAGTGCTTCAAGCAGCGCGGGGACGCTGGCGAAGAAGTGGTACACAGACGAGGGCGGAATGCCGGCTCGCTCGGCAACGCTGTAGATCGACAGGCTGGCCACCCCCTGTTCTGCAAGCAGCGTACGTGCGGTGTCCAGAATCGAATCGATTCTGGCCTGGCTGCGTGCTTGAGGTTTGCGGGGGGTGACGGCGCGTGTCATGGGCGTGGCTCTTGGTTGGGCTGGCGGTATTGTAAGGGATTCTGACCGGAAGGAATCTCTGTCGTCGCCAAACGATTATCGCTCCCACGCTCCGCGTGGTAGCGCCGTTCTGGACGCTCTGCGTCCGATCTTGAGCTAGCGGCGCGGCGCAGAGTTGTGACGCAGAGCGTCATGAAATGCGTTCCCACGCTGGAACGTGAGGAACGATAGGTGTCCTGCAAACAAAAACGCCGCAAAGCTCAAAGCCTGCGGCGTTCTTTTATTGCCCAGCCTCAATCAGACCGTATGCAGATACCAGTTGTATTCAAGGTCGGAGATGGAGTGTTCGAACTCCTCCAGCTCGCTCTCTTTACAGGCCACGAAGATATCGATGTATTTCGGATCGATGTACTTGGCCATGACCGGGTTGTCGTCCAGCTCGCGCAGTGCGTCGCGCAGGTTGTTCGGCAGGCTTTGTTCGTGCTGTTCGTACGAATTGCCTTCCACCGGAGCGCCCGGCTCGATTTTATTGACCAGGCCGTGATGCACGCCTGCCAGCACCGAAGCCATCACCAGATACGGGTTGGCATCGGCACCGGCGACACGGTGTTCGATACGTACGGCATCAGCCGAACCGGTGGGCACACGGACGGCGACCGTGCGGTTGTCCAGGCCCCAGGTGGGTGAGTTCGGGACATAGAACTGCGCACCGAACCGGCGGTACGAGTTGACGTTCGGGCAAAGGAACGCCATTTGCGCCGGCAGGGTCTCGAGCACACCGCCGATTGCGTGACGCAATGCGGCGTTCTGCTCGGGATCCTCGCTGGTGAAGATGTTCTTGCCATCACGATCCAGAATCGAGATGTGGACGTGCAAACCATTCCCCGCCTGACCCGGATAGGGCTTGGCCATGAAGGTCGTGTCCATTTCGTGGTCGTAGGCGATGTTCTTGATCAGGCGCTTGAGCAACACGGCGTAATCGCATGCCTTGATCGCATCGGCGACGTGGTGCAGGTTGACTTCGAACTGGGCCGGGGCGCTTTCCTTGACGATCGCGTCGGCAGGAATGCCTTGCTCCTTCGCACCTTCAAGAATGTCCTGCAGGCAGTCGACGTACTCGTCGAGATCGTCGATCAGGTAGACCTGTGTCGAATGCGGACGCTTGCCCGAGATCGGCGAGCGCGGAGGCTGCGGACGACCGTTCACGTTCTCCTGATCGATCAGGTAGAACTCCAGCTCGAAGGCGGCGCAGATGGTCAGGCCCATTTCATCGAACTTGGCCACGACCTGGCGCAGAACTTCGCGCGGGTCGGCGAAAAACGGATCGCCTTCGAGTTCGTGCATGGTCATCAGCAATTGCGCGGTAGGGCGCTTCTGCCATGGCTCGTTGCACAGGGTGTCAGGGATGGGATAGCAGATTCGGTCAGCATCACCGATGTCCAGGCCCAGGCCGGTGCTTTCCACCGTGGAGCCATTGATATCCAGAGCAAATAAAGAGGCAGGCAGGTTGATGCCCTTCTCGTAAACCTTATGGAGGCTGGTGCGTTCGATGCGTTTGCCACGCACCACACCATTCATATCTGCAATCAGAAGGTCAACGTACAGAACCTCAGGATGTTCCTTAAGGAACGCGTTCGCTTCGTTAAGCTGAACGGCACGCGGGGGTACCGACATGATGCAACACCTTTGTTGTTAAAAATATCAATCATCAATGATTGCGGATCTCAGTCAATCCGAAAGCCATGATGAAGTCAATAGAGCCTTTTTTGCCCTAAAACTGCGCCATTTGGCCTTTTTTGCTGCTATTTAGGGCGTTTTATCCTGTTTTTGGCCGACGTTAAATACCGGCTACAGCAGCCTGTCTTCTATCTTTAACGGGTTGTTGTATAAAAAAATGAACGAGGCTAAGCTCGATCGCAACCCATAGCGCAACAACAGCGGGTGTTCGATGTTTCACCGTCCGCCGACCGGCACGCAGATATCCAGCCCATACAGCGCTCATCATGCCTGTGATATCGGTGCTCGTGGTGTTTTGACGCACATTGCGCCGATCCCCGAGCGGCCTTCCGGGCTCACCTGTTCTACTCTCGATACCGGACACTACCACTATAACGGCCACGTCGGTGTGACGGTGGCTGCCTGGAATTTCGGCCCGGCAAGTGCCACCTTACCCCTAATCGGCTTCTGCCGAAACGAGTTGCACACCATGACGCCGATGCGTCTAGAAAACGCCTGATCGCGATCAGGACATGAAAACCCTGAGGTATTTATGAGTACCAACCTCGACCAGCTCACCGATTGGTTGAAAGAACACAAGATTACCGAAGTCGAATGCATGATGTCCGACCTCACCGGGATCACACGCGGCAAGATCTCGCCGACCAACAAATTCATCGCTGAAAAAGGCATGCGTCTGCCGGAAAGCGTTTTGTTGCAAACGGTTACCGGCGACTACGTGGAAGACGATATCTACTACGAGTTGCTGGACCCGGCGGACATCGACATGATCTGCCGCCCCGACCAGAACGCGGTGTATCTGGTGCCTTGGGCCGTCGAGCCCACTGCGCAGGTGATCCACGACACCTACGACAAGCACGGCAACCCCATCGAGCTGTCGCCGCGCAACGTATTGAAGAAGGTTCTCAAACTCTACGCCGATCAGGGCTGGCAGCCCATCGTGGCGCCGGAGATGGAGTTTTACCTGACCAAGCGCAGTGACGACCCGGATTACCCGCTACAGCCGCCAATCGGCCGCTCCGGGCGCCCTGAGACCGGGCGCCAGTCGTTTTCGATCGAGGCCGCCAACGAATTCGATCCGCTGTTCGAAGACGTCTATGACTGGTGCGAGCTGCAGAATCTGGATCTGGACACGCTGATCCATGAAGACGGCACGGCGCAGATGGAGATCAACTTCCGTCACGGCGATGCCCTGTCGCTGGCTGATCAGATTCTGGTGTTCAAGCGCACCATGCGTGAAGCCGCGCTCAAGCACAATGTAGCGGCAACGTTCATGGCCAAGCCCATGACCGGCGAGCCGGGCAGCGCCATGCATTTGCACCAGAGCATCATCGACATCGAGACCGGCAAGAATATCTTCTCCAATGAAGACGGGACCATGAGCGAGCTGTTTCTCAACCACGTCGGTGGTTTGCAGAAGTTCATCCCCGAGCTGTTGCCGCTGTTCGCCCCCAACGTCAACTCGTTCCGGCGCTTTTTGCCGGACACCTCGGCACCCGTGAACGTCGAGTGGGGCGAAGAAAACCGCACCGTCGGCCTGCGGGTGCCGGATGCCGGGCCGCAGAACCGGCGTGTGGAGAACCGCCTGCCGGGTGCCGATGCCAACCCGTATCTGGCTATTGCCGCCAGCCTGCTGTGTGGCTTCATCGGCATGGTCGAAGGCATCAACCCGAGTGCGCCGGTGGTGGGGCGCGGTTACGAGCGTCGCAACCTGCGCCTGCCGCTGACCATCGAAGATGCGCTGGAACGTATGGAAAACAGCAAGACCATCGAAAAATACCTGGGCAAGAAATTCATCATCGGTTACGTCGCGGTCAAGCGCGCCGAGCATGAAAACTTCAAGCGTGTGATCAGCTCATGGGAGCGGGAATTCCTGCTCTTTGCTGTCTGATCCCGCAGAGCGCCGCGCCGGTTGCTGCGCGGCGTTCTGATAACTGACCTGATCATAGGAAGTGCTGCATGAGTGCCCACAACAACCCGCAAACCCTCGAATGGCAGGCCCTGAGCAGCGAGCACCACCTGGCACCGTTCAGCGACTACAAACAACTGAAAGAAAAAGGCCCGCGCATCATCACCCGCGCCGAGGGCGTTTATCTGTGGGACAGCGAGGGCCATAAAATCCTCGATGGCATGTCCGGTCTGTGGTGCGTGGCGATTGGTTATGGCCGCGAAGAACTGGCCGATGCGGCCAGCAAACAGATGCGCGAGCTGCCGTATTACAACCTGTTCTTCCAGACCGCCCACCCACCGGTGCTGGAGCTGGCCAAAGCCATTTCCGAGATATCTCCCGAGGGCATGAACCACGTGTTCTTTACCGGTTCGGGCTCGGAAGGCAATGACACCATGCTGCGCATGGTGCGTCATTATTGGGCCCTGAAAGGCCAGCCGAACAAGAAAACCATCATCAGCCGCGTCAACGGCTATCACGGCTCCACGGTCGCCGGTGCCAGCCTGGGCGGCATGACGTACATGCACGAACAGGGCGACCTGCCCATTCCGGGCATTGTCCACATTGCACAGCCCTACTGGTTTGGTGAAGGCGGCGACATGACGCCCGACGAATTCGGTGTGTGGGCCGCCGGGCAGCTGGAAAAGAAGATCCTCGAACTGGGCGTCGAGAACGTCGGCGCATTTATCGCCGAGCCGATCCAGGGTGCGGGCGGTGTGATCATTCCGCCGGATTCCTACTGGCCGAAGATCAAGGAGATCCTGTCGCGCTACGACATCCTGTTCGTTGCCGATGAGGTGATCTGTGGTTTCGGGCGCACCGGTGAGTGGTTCGGTAGCGATTTCTACGGCCTCAAGCCGCACATGATGACCATCGCCAAGGGGCTCACTTCCGGTTACGTACCGATGGGCGGCCTGCTGGTGCGTGATGAAATCGTTGCGGTGCTCAATGAGGGCGGCGATTTCAACCATGGATTCACCTATTCAGGGCATCCGGTGGCGGCCGCCGTCGCGCTGGAGAATATTCGTATCCTGCGCGAAGAAAAGATCGTCGAACGGGTCAGGTCGGAAACGGCACCGTATTTGCAAAAGCGTTTGCGTGAGCTGAGCGATCATCCGCTGGTGGGCGAGGTTCGAGGCGTCGGACTGCTGGGGGCCATTGAGCTGGTCAAGGACAAGACCACCCGCGAGCGCTATACCGATAGGGGCGCGGGCATGATCTGTCGAACCTTCTGCTTCGACAATGGCCTGATCATGCGGGCCGTGGGCGACACGATGATCATTGCGCCGCCCCTGGTGATCAGTTTTGCGGAAATCGACGAGCTGGTAGAAAAGGCGCGTAAGTGCCTGGACCTGACTCTGGCTGCATTGCAGGGCTGAACCTGCAGAAAGTGCGGGGATGTGCGTTGTTTAACAAGGGGCAGCTTGAAAGCCTGCCCTGGAACTTGCCAGACTAATGGCTACAAGCCGCTAACCGACGGTCAGTGATAAAAATACAGTGGAGCTACGCATGAAAAAATTTGGCAAGACCCTTCTCGCGCTGTCCCTGATGGGCGTCGTGGCCACCGCTGCGCAGGCCGATGACAAAGTGCTGCACGTCTATAACTGGTCCGACTACATCGCACCGGATACCGTCGCCAAGTTCGAGAAAGAATCGGGCATCAAGGTGGTCTACGACGTTTTCGACAGCAACGAGACGCTGGAAGCCAAATTGCTGGCCGGCAAATCCGGCTATGACATCGTCGTACCGTCCAACAACTTCCTCGCCAAGCAGATCAAGGCTGGCGTTTACCAGGAACTGGACAAGTCGAAGCTGCCGAACTGGAAGAACCTGAACGAATCGCTGCTCAAGGCCGTGTCGGTCAGCGACCCGGACAACAAGCACGCCTTCCCGTACATGTGGGGTTCGATCGGTATCGGCATCAACCCGGACAAGGTCAAGGCCGCGCTGGGGGCTGATGCACCGGTCAACTCGTGGGACTTGCTGTTCAAGCCCGAAAACGCGGCCAAGCTGAAGTCGTGCGGCATCAGCTTCCTCGATTCGCCGACCGAAATGCTGCCGATCGCCCTGCATTACCTCGGCTATCCGACCGACTCGCAGGACAAGAAGCAGCTCGCCGAAGCTGAAGCGCTGTTCATGAAGATTCGTCCGTCGATTGGCTACTTCCACTCGTCCAAGTACATCTCGGACCTGGCCAACGGCAACATCTGCGTAGCAGTTGGCTACTCGGGTGATATCTACCAGGCCAAATCCCGCGCTGCCGAAGCCGGTGGCAAGGTGAAGGTTGCCTACAACATTCCGAAAGAAGGTGCCGGCAGCTTCTACGACATGGTTGCCATCCCCAAGGATGCCGAAAACGTCGAGGGTGCCTACAAGTTCATGACCTTCCTGATGAAGCCGGAAGTCATGGCTGAGATCACCAACGCCGTGCGCTTCCCGAACGGTAACGCGGCCGCTACGGCGCTGGTCGACAAGGAAATCACCAGTGACCCTGGCGTTTATCCGCCTGCCGACGTCCAGGCCAAACTGTATGCCATCGCGGATCTGCCAGCGGCTACCCAGCGGATCATGACCCGCAGCTGGACCAAGATAAAGTCAGGTAAATAAGCCTGTCATGAAACCTGTGGATGCTGCGTAACCTCCGGGTGCGCAGCCTCCAGCAGACAGGAATATTGCCTAAAACTTTGCTGGTTGGGCTTATAGGCGGTAAGTTGCGCGCCGGTCTGGTTTTCCGGACGCCCTCTGGCGCTCAGGCCCCTCTGTTAAAAGGACTCATTCTTTGTCTATTTCTATTTTTTCCAAAGCTTTGCTGGCGGTCGCCGGGCTGACACTGACACTCAGTGCTCAGGCTGAATCCACCGTGCATATTTATAACTGGTCCGATTACATCGGCAAGACCACGCTGGCAGACTTCGAAGCCAGTACCGGCATCAAGCCGATGTACGACGTGTTCGATTCCAACGAAACCCTGGAGGCCAAGTTGCTGGCCGGGCGTACCGGCTACGACGTGGTGGTGCCGTCCAATCACTTCCTCGGCAAGCAGATCAAGGCCGGCGCGTTCCAGAAGCTCGACAAGTCGTTGCTGCCCAACTACAAGAACCTTGACCCGGCGCTGCTCAAGCGTCTGGAGAAGAACGACCCTGGCAACCAGTACGCCGTGCCGTACCTGTGGGGCACCAACGGCATCGGTTACAACGTCGACAAGGTCAAAGCGGTATTGGGCGTCGACAAGATCGACTCCTGGGCCGTGCTGTTCGAACCGGAGAACATCAAGAAGCTCTCCAGCTGTGGCGTAGCGTTTCTCGACTCTGCCGATGAAATGTTGCCAGCGGTGCTCAACTACCTTGGGCTGGACCCCAACAGCACCAAGGAAGCCGATTACAAGAAGGCCGAAGCCAAGCTGATGGCGATTCGTCCTTACGTGACCTATTTCCACTCGTCCAAGTACATCACCGACCTGGCCAACGGCGACATCTGTGTTGCTGCCGGTTTCTCGGGCGATGTGTTTCAGGCCCGTTCCCGCGCCGAAGAAGCAGGCAAGGGCGTGAAGCTTGCCTACAGCATTCCGAAAGAGGGCGGCAACCTGTGGTTCGACATGCTGGCAATTCCGGCTGACTCGAAAAACGTCAAGGCCGCCAGTGCTTTCATCAATTACATGCTTGATCCCAAGGTCATTGCCCAGGTCAGCGATGAAGTCGGCTATGCCAACCCCAATCCCGCCTCCGGTGAGTTCATGGACCAGAAAATCCGTACGGACGCGGCGGTTTACCCGCCTCAGGAAGTACTGGATCGCCTGTTCGTGAACAGCGAGTTGCCACCCAAGGTGCAACGCCTCATGACCCGCAGCTGGACCAAGGTCAAGTCGGGCAAATAACTATTCAGCACCCGGTCGTTTTGGCCGGGTAGCCTACCTGTTGGGAGTTTCACCCATGGCAGTTGCCTCCGGCGCCTACAAGAAAGCCATCGAAGGCGGTCAGCAACCCAAAGAGGTGCTGGTCCGGATCGATCGGGTCACCAAGAAGTTCGACGAGACGATTGCGGTGGACGACGTGTCCCTGCAGATCAACAAGGGTGAAATCTTCGCCCTGCTCGGCGGCTCGGGCTCCGGCAAATCGACGCTGCTGCGCATGCTGGCGGGTTTCGAGCGTCCGACCGAGGGGCGTATCTTCCTCGACGGCGTCGACATCACCGACATGCCGCCGTACGAACGTCCGATCAACATGATGTTCCAGTCCTACGCCCTGTTCCCGCACATGACTGTGGCCGACAACATCGCCTTTGGCCTCAAGCAGGACAAGCTGGCCAAGTCGGAAATCGAAGCTCGTGTGGCCGAGATGCTCAAGCTGGTGCAGATGACCCAGTACGCCAAGCGCAAGCCCCATCAGCTTTCGGGTGGTCAGCGTCAGCGTGTGGCGCTGGCCCGCTCGCTGGCCAAGAAGCCGAAGTTGCTGTTGCTTGACGAGCCCATGGGCGCGCTGGACAAGAAACTGCGTTCGCAGATGCAGCTGGAACTGGTGGAAATCATCGAGCGTGTTGGCGTGACCTGCGTGATGGTGACCCACGATCAGGAAGAGGCCATGACCATGGCCGAGCGCATCGCGATCATGCACCTGGGCTGGATCGCGCAGATCGGCAGCCCGATCGACATCTACGAAACCCCGACCAGCCGTCTGGTCTGCGAGTTCATCGGCAGCGTCAACCTGTTCGAAGGTGAAGTGATCGAGGACATGGAAGGCCATGCGCTGATCCGCAGTCCGGAGCTGGAGCGCAATATCTATGTCGGCCACGGCGTCAGTACCTCGGTGGAAGACAAGCACATCACCTACGCACTGCGCCCGGAAAAACTGCTGATCACCACAGAGCAGCCGGGTTTCGAATACAACTGGTCACGCGGCAAGGTCCACGACATCGCTTATCTGGGCGGCCACTCGGTGTTCTACGTCGAGCTGCCGGGCGGCAAGCTGGTGCAGTCGTTCGTGGCCAACGCCGAGCGTCAGGGCGCGCGACCTACCTGGGGCGATGAAGTCTACGTCTGGTGGGAAGACGACAGTGGCGTGGTACTGCGCTCATGAAAATACGCAAGATCAAGCGCGCCTTCGAGCGCATAAAGCCCAACGGGCGGCAGATGGTCATCGGCGTGCCGTTCCTCTGGCTGTTCCTGTTCTTTGCCTTGCCGTTCCTGATCGTGCTCAAGATCAGCTTTGCCGAAGCCGACGTCGCGATCCCGCCGTATACCGAGATCTTCAGCTACGCCGACGAAAAGCTGCAGATGGCCCTCAATTTCGCCAACTACACCTTGCTCAGTGGCGATGACCTGTACGTTTCGGCGTACCTGGGCTCGCTGAAAATGGCCTTCATCAGCACCTTGCTGTGCCTGCTGATCGGCTATCCGATGGCCTACGCCATCGCCAGCGCCCGCAAAGACCTGCAAACCGTGCTGTTACTGCTGATCATGATGCCGACCTGGACCGCGATCCTGATCCGCGTCTATGCGTGGATGGGCATTCTCAGTAACAACGGTCTGCTCAATGCCTTCCTCATGTGGCTGGGCCTGATCGACTCGCCGTTGCAGATCCTCAACACCAACCTGGCGGTTTACATCGGCGTGGTCTATTCCTACCTGCCGTTCATGATCCTGCCGCTGTACGCCAACCTCGTGAAGCACGACACCAGCCTGCTGGAGGCCGCGTCCGATCTGGGGTCGAGTACCTTCAACAGCTTCTGGAAAATCACCGTGCCGCTGTCCAAGAACGGCGTGATCGCTGGCTGCATGCTGGTATTCATCCCGGTGGTCGGCGAGTTTGTGATTCCCGAGCTGCTGGGTGGCCCGGAAACCCTGATGATCGGCCGCGTGCTGTGGCAGGAATTCTTCAATAACCGTGACTGGCCCGTGGCTTCCGCGCTGGCGGTCATCATGCTGCTGGTGCTGATCGTGCCTATCATCCTGTTCAATCGCAGTCAGGCCAAAGAACTGGAGGGCAAGGCATGAACCGCTTTCGATTCTCGAACCTGATGCTGGTTTTCGGCCTGCTGTTCATCTATGCGCCGATGGTGATTCTGGTCATCTACTCGTTCAACGCCTCGCAACTGGTCACCGTCTGGGGCGGCTGGTCGGTGAAATGGTACGTCGGCCTGCTGGACAACTCGCAACTGATGGGCTCGGTGATGCGCTCGCTGGAAATCGCCTGCTACACCGCGATTGCGGCAGTGGCATTGGGCACGATGGCAGCGTTCGTCCTGACCCGTATCAGCCGCTTCAAGGGCCGCACGTTCTTTGGCGGGCTGGTGACGGCGCCGCTGGTGATGCCGGAAGTGATCACCGGTCTGTCGCTGTTGCTGCTGTTCGTGGCCATGGCGCAGATGATCGGCTGGCCGCAGGAACGCGGCATCATGACCATCTGGATTGCCCACACGACATTCTGCGCGGCCTACGTGGCGGTGGTGGTGTCGGCGCGCCTGCGTGAGCTGGACCTGTCGATCGAAGAAGCCGCAATGGACCTGGGCGCCCGTCCGTGGAAGGTGTTCTTGTTGATCACCATCCCGATGATCGCACCGTCGCTGGCGGCCGGGGGCATGATGTCGTTTGCGCTGTCGCTCGACGACCTGGTACTCGCCAGCTTCGTTTCCGGGCCGGGCTCTACGACCCTGCCGATGGAAGTGTTCTCGGCCGTTCGACTGGGCGTGAAGCCTGAAATCAACGCCGTCGCGAGCCTGATTCTGCTTGCCGTTTCACTGGCGACCTTCCTGGTCTGGTTCTTCACCCGCCGCGCGGAAAACAACCGCAGGCGCGCCATCCAGCAAGCCATCGAGGAGAGCGCCGCAGACGCCTGGAAGCAGCCTGATCCGAGGCGTGCGCCAGCGGCGTGACCGCTACTGCAGGGCGTAGAGCGTCCTGAACTGCATGCCTACGCAGAGCGCAGGCACGATGACCGGGCAAATGGTCATCCCTTCCACGCTCCGGCGTGGGGGCGCAGCTCTGGACGCTCTGCGTCCGATCTTGAGTGGGCGGTGCTACGCAGACGTGTGACGCGAAGCGTCACGAAAGGCATGCCAACGCGCAGCATTGGCACGATAGCCAGTACGCGGTGCGGCTCAGATCGCTACGCCCCCGGCACCAACCGTAAAACCCCTTCCGTATGCTCGGCCACGTCCTTCTCGCTGAAGCGCTGTGGCATGTACTCGCCACTCACAAAGGCTTTGGCCTGATCCGAATAGTGTTTGTCGAACGGCACACCGCTCTGGCCAACCGGGTTGATCCCCAGGCTGTGTGCCGGGTCGGCGAAGTCGATCAGGCGGCGGGTCGAGGGGCCGTAGCCGACGGGCCACGGGGCAGGGCGGATACTGGATGACAGGTTGTTCGGCACTTCGTGGGTGCCGGGCGCTGCGTACGGGCCGACGTTGAAGATTCTGTCCAGTGGCTTCTGCGAGCCCAGCGGATGACCTTGGGTCAGGGTGTGAGTCCTGCCCCAGACCCATTCATCCGGGTTGTTGCCATACAGCGACTTAAGGTGCGAAACACTGGCCCGCCAGGCGACTTTGACGGTGTTGGCGCGGCTTTCTTCATGGGGTGAATTGCGGTTGTTCCACCAGGGTGAGTCGGCATCGGCGGCCAGACGCGGCAGGGCGGAGTCCAGAACACGCGATGACAGCAGTGTGTCGAAGAACGCATCGCCCAGTTCGTCGTGGAAGGTCTCTTCAGTCAAATCGAACAGGAACTGGTTGAACAGCGTGGCGCCGACCGAATCGACCGGGTAATCACCTTTCCAGTTGGCCAGCCGCTCGACAAGGGCGAGTTCGTCCGGGTCGCTGACAACGCTGCGCAATACGGGTAGCAGCGGTTTGAGAATGCTCGGCGCGTAATCGGTCTGTGTCCCCAGCTGTAAGGCCTTGTTGGCGTTCAGGTCCCACTTCACCGTCGAATCGCTCAATTGCCGGTTCAGTTGCTGGCCACGTTCTGCCGGGTTGTAATAGCCCGGAATCGGCATGCCGGTCGGCGATGCCGGCTGGAAGTTGGCGGACACGATATAACCCCGCGCCGGGTTTTCTTCGTGCGGGTTGGCGCTGAACGGGTAGAAGCCGAGTTTATCGGCCTGCGCCGTGCTGCCGTCCAGAATGAATGCAGGGTTGACGCCTTGCGGGCGGACCGGCAATTGCGCCGCTGCCCACCAGCCGATATCGCCCTTGGCATTGGCCCAGACGATATTGAGTCCCGGCGACTGGATCTTCTTGGCGGCGCTGCGCATCTTCTCCAGCGTGTCGGCGCGGTTGGCCTCGTAGAAGCCATCAAGCACCGGGTTGGCGGACACCAGGAATGACCACCACATCGCAATCGGTGCCTGACCGGCGTTCTTGCCCACCACATTGTTGATGATCGGACCGTGCGGCGACTCCAGCAGCGTCAGGTTAACGGGCTGCTGGCCTTTGACCGCGATCTGCTGCTCGGTGCGGGTCATGTCCACCCATTGGCCGTGGTACCAGACCTGATTCGGGTTCTCGGGGTTGGTCTTTTCGGCGATCAGGTCCACGTCGTCGTTCTGGAACATGGTCAGGCTCCAGCCGAAGTCCAGGTTGTGACCCAGAAACGCGAACGGGTTGAGCGCCGGAAAGTGCCCGTACAGCTCGAAACCCGGTGCCGACAACTGCGCTTCGTACCACACCGACGGCACTGAGAAGCGAATGTGCGGATCACCCGCGAGGATCGGCTTGCCACTTTGCGTACGGCTGCCGGAAATCACCCAGGCATTGCTGCCTTCGAACTGCGGCAGGCCTGCGTCTTCGAGCGCCTTGTGGCTCAACTGCGCCAGCTGGTTCAGGCTTTTCCAGTCCGCGCTGGCCAGTGCCGGTTTCGAGTCGAGCATGCCGTCCGGGTGCCAGTCCAGATCGAACACGTTCAGGTACTGCGGCCCCAGTTGATCACGCACGTAGGTCAGCAGCGGCTCGGTCCTGAACGCCGCGGCAAAGCTGTAAGCCAGATAGCCACCCACGCTGACGGTGTCTTCGGTGGTGAAACGGCGCCTGGGGATGCCCAGTACGTCGAACTCCATCGGCTTCGCGTGGGTGTCCTGATATTGGTTGATACCGTCGATGTAAGCTTCCAGCGCTTTCCAGGTCGGTGTGTTCTTATCCTGACGGGCGACATAGGCATCGGCGTGCTCACGAATGCGCAGGCTGCGAAACAGTTTGTCGGTCTCTACCAGGTTCGGCCCCAGGATTTCGGCCAGCTCGCCACGTGCCAGACGACGCAGCATTTCCATCTGGAACAGCCGGTCCTGCGCGTGGGCGTAACCCAGCGCACGGTACAGATCCGCTTCGTTTTCAGCCCGTATGTGCGGGACGCCGCGCTCATCGTAACGCAGGGTGACAGGCGCCTGAAGGCGGCTCATTGCGATCTCGCCGTCACGGACCGGCTGCTTGCTGTTTATGTACCAGCCAGCGCCGCCAGCGAGAATGGCAATAATGATGGCAAGAATGACGAGACTGCGTTTCATCCGGTTTCTCTGTAATGGCGCAGTGAATGGCGCGAGGCATGGGTGCAGGCTATGGTTGTGCAATACGGCAGCAGACTGACATGCAGCTCAAGCGAACACCGCTCGAAAGCCTACCGCGATCGCGTGCAGAGCAAACATGAAGATCTTGTCAGCTACCGTGCAGGCGCGTGGCGACAGACTGATTCCTGATTGAAGCGTACGATTGCAGAGGCGCAGCTTGCCATGCCTCTGCATACAGAAGAATATCGTTACACAATTTTACCCACCGTTTGCCGGAATCTGGAAGCCACATGTCCGCCACGTTTGCCCCCGATAAACTGCGCGCCAGCCTGCTGCCGCTGAATATCATCGATCCGCTTTCCATGGACGGGCTGGCCTATCAGCGCTTCTACGGTCTTGCCGGACTGGGCGGTGTAAGTGTCGTACGCAGTTGGCTAGGGCGTCTCGACGTCGCGGGCTACGAAATTGTCGGGCAGGTGTGGTTACCTGACAGCCCGGTTGCCACGCTGTTTCTGTTTCACGGCTTTTACGACCACATGGGTCTGTACCGGCATGTCATCGAGTGGGCGCTGGATCAACGATTTGCAGTGATTGCCTGTGATTTGCCGGGGCATGGGCTGTCCAGCGGCCGTCGCGCCAGTATCAACGACTTCGCCGAGTACCAGCTGGTGTTGCAACGCCTGCTGCTCGAAGCCGAAGGCCTTGGGCTGCCGCATCCCTGGCACTTGTGCGGACAAAGCATGGGTGGCGCCGTTGTGGTGGATCACCTGCTTCATCACGGTGCGGACACGCCTGCGCAAGGTGAAGTGATCCTGCTGGCGCCACTGGTGAGGCCAAGAGCCTGGGGCTGGTCGCGTTTCAGCTATCACCTGCTTAAGCCGTTCGTGACCGGCATTGCCCGGCGCTTCACGGAAAACTCGAATGCTCCGGCGTTCCTGCCCTTTCTATTGGCAGACCCGTTACAGCCTGATCGCCTGCCGACTGCCTGGGTCGGCGCGCTGGAAAAGTGGATCAGGCGTATTGAAAGCGCACCGCGCAGCCAGCGCAGCCCGATCATCATTCAGGGTGAGGCAGACATGACGGTCGACTGGTCGCATAACCTGGCAGTCCTGAAAGACAAGTTCAGCCAGCCGCAAGTCCTCATGCTCAGCCACGCCCGCCATCACCTGGCGAACGAATCGCCGGAAATGCGCGAGCGGTATTTCGACTACCTGTCCACGCGAATGCTTTAAAGCCTATCGGCCTTGCCGGCCTGCAACGCCTTCACCTGGCGGCGCAGGCGAGCGTTGTCGACGAACAGCACGACGACCATCAGCGCGCCGAGAACAGCAAACGCATCCTGCCCCAGAGAACTCCAGAACAGCCAGGCTAAAAACGCCATGACGACAGCGGTGGCGAGCAGGGCGATAGAGTCTTTCATACGAAAGCCAGCCTGTGTCTGTAGCTGTCTCTACCGGGCGCTCTGGCGCTGTAGATGCCCGGATAAGCAGTCAGATAACGTGACAGCCATTCTGGTGCCAGATTGTGCTTTTGGGCAGTGAACAGCACTTCAGATAGGGATGTGCCGCCTGACAGGGTCCTACCCGTCGCGACCGCGATGCTTCCAATCACCGCGCCAGCGTAGAACGCTGCCGATACCGCACTGATTGCTGCCAATGCCTCGAGTCTCGTCGCTGCGCCGATAATCTCGCCCAGCGTGACAGTGGGACCCAGTTTTTCGATGGTCCCAAGTATTGTCGATGCGGTGCTTACCGCCGCAGTCAGCGAGCCGAACAAGGCTTCGGGAGCCGGAAGATTTAAAGCGTCCATGTTTTCTTTGAAGTACTTATAGAAGTCAGACATTGAAGCTCCTGCTATGTCGTTTTACGGTCCGGGATTCAAACTCGACGCACTTTGCCCGACTGCCAGCCCTGCGCGAATCGCGGCCAGTGCGGCCTGGTAATAGGCTTTGCCTTCCGGGGACTCGGCGAAGGTCGAGAACTCTTCAAGCTCCGGGTCGGACAGGTCACGGTAGACGTACAGCAGCGTGTTGTTCAGGTCGGCACTGATCTGCGCCATCAGGCGTTCGCGCTGGCCTTCGAGCATGCCCTGCGCCTGACCGCCACCCAGCAGGCCGGGGATCATCTGGCTCAGGCTGTCGGCTGCAACGCCGGCGATGGCAAGGCTGACTTCGGCACCGGCTTCTTTCGCGGGGAGCGCCTGGGCCAGGTGGCCGATCAGCAACTGACGGGTTGCATCTGCTTCGATGTGCGGCAGCCCTTGCGCGTGTTTGGCCAGTTGATCGGCGCGGGTGGCGGTCAGCTCCGCGTTGACGATTTTGCGGCCGAGCGGTGACTGGAAGAATTGCAGCGCAGGGGCAGGGTCCTTGAGGCTCTCGCGCAGACGCTTTGCGGCGCGTTGATCCATGGCCTGGGGGGCAAAACGCTGATTGCTGTTACTGACCAGCGCCTGATAAACCGCAGGCGGCAGGTTGCTGCTGTAGCGTTGCTGGGCAGCCTTGAGGGCATCGTTGAAATGCGCGCGTTGTTCCGGCCAGCCTGCAGCCTTGTACAACTGATCATAGCTGTCTGCCCAGACAGGCATGGTGCAGAACATCAACAACAAAACAAGCAAACGACGCATTGGGGACTCCTGTCGGCAGGCGGCTATTCTCCCGGTGTTAACGTGGATTTGTCGAGTTATGACTGCCTTTGGCGAATGAAATCTCACGCACATGACGGCTTCCCTACGCGCGGCTGTCGGATTTCAGAGCTAATGGATACTATGCTCGCCATGCGCATACCCTCTGACCATCCCTTGCTGCTGCGAATCGTCGACGACCTGGCCGCCAATGGCTGGTCGCAGCAGAATATTTTCCTGCCCGAAGCTCTGACCCTTGAGCTGGAGCAGGAGTGCCGCAAACGTGCTGCCGAGGGCGAACTTGAGCCTGCCGGTGTTGGCAAAGGGCCAGCGCTGGAGGTCCGCGAGGGGGTTCGTGGTGATCGCATCCAGTGGCTGGAGGCGGGTCAGGCTCAGTGCTGCGACAGCTATCTGGAGCTGATGGAAAGCTTGCGCGAGGCACTTAATCGCGGCCTGTTTCTGGGGCTCGATGATTACGAAAGCCATTTCGCGCTCTACCCGCCCGGGGCCTTCTATCTAAGGCATGTCGACCGCTTTCGCGATGACGACAAGCGCATGGTGTCAGCCGTTCTCTACCTTAATAACGCCTGGCTGCCGGAGCATGGCGGCCAGTTGCGCATGTACCTGAAGGATGACCTGGCGTATGACGTCCAGCCCACAGGCGGGTGTCTGGTGGTCTTCCTTTCCGGCGATATCCCTCACGAAGTCATGCCCGCGACTCGTGACCGGCTTTCCTTGACGGGCTGGTTCAGGCGTCGAGGTAACGAGCTGTTTCAGTGATATTCATGTCTTGCTCATGAAAACTGTTTCATGAACGAAGCCTGCCGGCGGGCTATCGTGAGAATCCCTGAACCGGGAGTTCTGGTGCAGGTCGGACTTACGTCAATTGAATCTGGATCGGGAGCAATCATGAAATCCTTATTTTCTGGAACGGCAGTGGCGGGCCTGTTGCTGAGCGCATCCATGCTGGTCAGCGCCGCCGACATGCCGCGTACTGCATCGCCTGAAGGCGCGGAGGTGTACATCATCTCGCCCAAGGATGGCGAAACCGTGACTTCGCCGTTTACTGTGCAGTTCGGCCTGCGGGGCATGGGCGTCGCGCCTGCGGGTGTGGATGTTCCTGACACCGGTCATCATCACTTGCTGATCGACGTCAAAACCCAGCCAGCCATGGATGCGCCGTTACCAGTCAGCGACAACATTCGCCACTTTGGCAAAGGCCAGACCGAAACCGAAATCAACCTGCCGCCAGGTCAGCACACCCTGCAATTGCTGATGGGCGATAAAGGCCACATGCCGCTCAACCCTCCGGTCGAATCGAAGAAGATCACGATCAATGTGAAGTAGGGGTATCAGCGCTTGTGTGACGCAGAGCGTCACGAACGGCATTCCCACGCTGGAGCGTGAGGAACGATAACCCCAACTATCGTGCGACGCTCTGCGTCGGCATGCAGTTCTGGACGCTCCGCGTCCGACTTCCAGGGTGATGGGTGACGCAGAGCGTCACGAACGGCATTCCCACGCCGGAGCGTGAGGAACGATAATCTCAACTATCGTGCGACGCTCTGCGTCGCGGCATGCAGCTCTGGACGCTCCGCGTCCGACTTCCAGGGTGATGGGTGACGCAGAGCGTCACGAACGGCATTCCCACGCTGGAGCGTGAGGAACGATAATCTCAACTATCGTGCGACGCTGCGCGTCGGCATGCGGTTCTGGACGCTCCGCGTCCGACTTCCAGAGTGATGGGCGACGCAGAGCGTCACGAACGGCATTCCCACGCTGGAGCGTGAGGAACGATAATCTCAACTATCGTGCGACGCTCCGCGTCGGCATGCCGTTCTGGACGCTCTGCGTCCGGTCTTGAGCGGAAGGCGTGCCCATGCAGGGCATGAGCACGCTGATCAGAGCGAACGGATCAGAACAACACGCGGCTGCGGATGGTGCCTTTGATGTGTTGCAGCTTGGCTTGAGCGAGGTCCGAGTATTCGGCGTCGACGTCTATGACCACGTAGCCGACCTTCTCGTTGGTCTGCAGGAACTGACCGGAGATGTTGATGCCGTTCTCGGCGAAGACCTTGTTGATCTCGCTGAGCACGCCCGGAATGTTCTCGTGGATGTGCAGCAGGCGGTGCTTGCCTGGGTGAGCAGGCAGGGCCACTTCAGGGAAGTTGACCGAGGACACAGACGTACCGTTGTCGCTGTACTTGACCAGCTTTTCAGCGACTTCCAGACCGATGTTGGCCTGCGCCTCGGCGGTGGAGCCACCGATGTGCGGGGTCAGGATCACGTTGTCCAGGCCGCGCAACGGGCTTTCGAAGATGTCGTCGTTCGAGCGAGGCTCGACCGGGAACACGTCGATGGCGGCGCCAATCAGGTGCTTGTCTTTGATCGCGTCGGCCAGAGCGTCCAGCTCGACCACCGTGCCGCGCGCGGCGTTGATCAGGATGCTGCCCTTTTTCATCGCACGGATTTCTTTTTCGCCGATCATCCACTGGGTTTCAGTGGTTTCCGGAACGTGCAGGGTGACGATGTCGGACATGCCCAGCAGCTCGTTCAGGCTGGAAACCTGAGTGGCGTTGCCCAGCGGCAGCTTGGTCAGTGTGTCGTAGAAGTACACCTGCATGCCCAGGCCTTCTGCCAGCACCGACAATTGAGTACCAATCGAGCCATAGCCGACGATGCCCAGTTTCTTGCCGCGGATTTCAAAGGAATTCGCCGCGCTCTTAATCCAGCCGCCACGGTGGCAGGAAGCGTTCTTCTCGGGGATGCCACGCAGCAGCAGGATCGCTTCGGCCAGCACCAGTTCGGCGACCGACCGGGTGTTGGAGTACGGTGCATTGAACACCGCGATACCGCGCTCGCGCGCCGCGTTCAGATCAACCTGATTGGTGCCGATGCAGAAACAGCCGACTGCAACCAGTTTCTTGGCGCTATCGAACAGTTCTTCGGTCAACTGGGTGCGGGAGCGGATGCCGATGAAATGAGCGTCGGCGATCTTTTCCTTCAGTTCGGCTTCCGGCAGAGACTTGGTGTGGTACTCGATGCTGGTATAGCCGGCTGCCTTGAGGACGTCGACAGCGGATTGATGAACGCCTTCGAGAAGAAGGAACTTGATCTTGCTCTTGTCGAGGGAAGTCTTGCTCATCTGCTTAAACCTGTGTCCCGGAGAAAATGGCAGGGGGTGGCCGGATCGGCGCTGGGCACGATTCACGGGGGGCGTATGCTAGCATACGAGCCCCGCGAAACCCCATTCCAGAACGTGAACCGTTCTCAGGATGCCCATGAATTGTCCGAGAGTTGAGTCGATGACCGATCCCGCTTTGATTGATGAGCTCAAGACCCTGATCGCCCCCGGCAAAGTGCTGACTGACAGCGGTTCTCTGGAAACCTACGGCAAGGACTGGACCAAGCAGTTCACCCCCGCGCCGCTGGCCATTGCGTTTCCCAAGACCACCGAACAGGTCCAGGCCATCGTGCGTTGGGCCAATGAGCGACATGTAGCGCTGGTGCCGTCTGGCGGGCGGACCGGGCTTTCCGCCGCAGCGGTGGCAGCCAATGGCGAAGTGGTCGTGTCATTCGATTACATGAACCAAGTGCTGGATCTGAACCTCACGGACCGCACGGCGGTCTGCCAGCCGGGCGTCATCACGCGTCAGTTGCAGGCGCTTGCCGAAGACAATGGCCTTTATTACCCGGTCGACTTCGCCTCTTCGGGCTCCAGCCAGATCGGCGGTAATATCGGCACTAACGCAGGCGGTATCAAAGTCATTCGCTACGGCATGACCCGTAACTGGGTGGCGGGCCTCAAGGTCGTCACCGGCAAGGGCGACCTGCTGGAGCTGAATAAGGACCTGATCAAGAACGCTACCGGTTACGATCTGCGACAGCTGTTCATCGGCGCCGAGGGCACACTGGGTTTCGTGGTCGAGGCCACAATGCGTCTGGATCGCGCGCCGAAGAACCTCACCGCGATGGTGCTCGGCACTACCGACTTCAACTCGATCATGCCGGTGCTGCATGCCTTCCACGGCAAGCTCGACCTGACTGCTTTTGAATTCTTCTCGGACAAATCCTTCGCCCGGGTCATGGCGCGGGGTGATGTGCCGTCGCCCTTCGAGACGCCGTGCCCGTTCTATGTGCTGCTGGAATTCGAAGCGACCACCGAAGACCTGGCCGATCAGGCCCTGGCGACTTTCGAGCACTGCGTCGAACAAGGCTGGGTGCTCGACGGCGTGATGAGTCAGAGCGAGCAGCAATTGCGCAACCTGTGGAAGCTGCGCGAATACATCTCCGAAACCATCTCGCACTTCACACCGTACAAGAACGATATTTCGGTCACTGTCTCGAAAGTGCCACAATTTCTGGCTGAGATAGACGCGATCGTCGCCGAACATTACCCGGACTTCGAAGTGCTCTGGTACGGCCATATCGGCGACGGCAACCTGCACCTGAACATCCTCAAGCCCGAGAGCCTCGACAAGGACGAGTTCTTCGTCAAATGTGCGCGGGTCAACAAGTGGGTGTTCGAGATCGTCGAGAAGTACAACGGCTCGATTTCCGCCGAGCACGGGGTCGGGATGACCAAGCGTGATTATTTGACGTACAGTCGCTCGCCAGTCGAAATCGAATACATGAAGGCGTTGAAAGCGGTGTTCGACCCCAGCGGGATCATGAATCCCGGAAAAATCTTCGCCGTTTGATCCGTCGCAATAATAAGCAGGCCACATCTATCAGCTTCAGGAGACGTCATGAGCTACCAGCACAAATATGTCGATGGCACGAGCATCCACTTTCCGCTGGGCAAAGTGGTGTGTATTGGCCGTAACTATGCCGAACATGCCAAGGAACTGGGCAATCCGGTGCCTGCCGAACCGCTGTTGTTCATGAAGCCCGGCAGCGCAGTGGTTGCGCTGGAGGGTGGTTTTACTATCCCGGCAGACCGTGGTTCAGTGCATTACGAAGCCGAAATCGTGGTACTGATCGGCAAGCCGCTGAGCAAGAATCCGTCCCGCGAAGAAGTGCTCGATGCAATCAGCGGCTTTGCGCCGGGCCTGGATCTGACGTTGCGGGACGTCCAGTCACAACTGCGCGAGAAAGGCCTGCCGTGGGAACTGGCGAAGTGCTTCGACGGCGCAGCCGTGATCCCGCCGTTCGTTCCGGCCAGCACCTTTCCTGACCTGACTGATATCGGCATCCGCCTGACCATCAACGGCAAAGTGGTACAGGACGGTAACAGCAACCTGATGCTCAACCCGATCGTACCGATGATCCAGCACATGGCCGCCAACTTCTCGTTGCAGGCCGGTGACCTGATCATGACTGGCACGCCTGCCGGTGTGGGGCCGTTCGAAGCAGGCGACGAAATCGTTCTGGAACTGACCGGGCAGGCACCTTTCAGCAGCGTTGTTCGCTGATCGGGTTTGCTGGCTGGATAGCCGCTGCACGTAGTACACAAAGCCACGCGGGATTGCTCCCGGGTGGCTTTTGTTTGTGGGTTGGTCAATAGTTCAGTCGGTTTTGCGTTTTTTTCACACCCGCTCTGGATAATCCTGCCGGCCCCTCAAGGGCACCAAGTCGTCATGAAGTCTCACTCGCTCAGGAACACTTGAATGGTCAGTCCTGCCCCAACGCCGCCTCGCGCCAACAAACGCTTCGCCTTCATACGCGCTATGCGCTGGTATTCGTGGCTATTGCTGGTTGTCGTGCTCGGCTACGGCCTGTCTCATATCATGCACTGGGACGATCGTGCGCTGCTCTGGTTCAAGGAGAGATTCGATAGCAAGGAGGAGCGCAGCGCCAGCATCTGGCTGCCGGACTACCATGTCGATATCGACGCCAAGCCGTTGCTGGGCATGGAAGCGGACGAGGCTTCCGACCTGTCGTATGACCCGGTCAGCAAAACGCTGTATGCGGTCATGGGCAAGCATGCGTTTCTGGCAGAGTTGACGCTCAAGGGCGATGTGCTGCGCAAGATCCCGCTGGTGGGCTGGAGCAATCCAGAAGGTGTTGCAGTCATGAGCAATGGCCTGATTGCTATCACTGACGAGCGTCAGCACAAATTGACCATCGTCAGAGTCACCGCCGACACCAAGACCTTGAACATCGCGGACTTCCCCAAATACGAGTTGGGCACGTCGGCTAACAAGAACAAGGGGTTCGAGGGCATTGCCTGGGACCCGCGCCGTCAGCAACTGCTGCTGGGCGAAGAACGTCCTCCAGCGCTGTACACCTGGAAGAGTGATGGCAGCAATGTGTTGAAGGGCGACAAACAGACGCTTCCGGGTCGCTCTCTGGATATGCGCAACCTGTCTTCGTTGAGCATAGATCCGCGAACAGGCCATATGCTGGCGCTTTCAGCTGATTCGCATATGTTGCTGGAGGTGGACGAGCAGGGCGAACAGGTGAGCTTCATGACCCTGCTGGGTGGCATGAATGGCTTGAAGGATACGATTCCGCGCGCAGAAGGCGTTGCGCTGGATGAGGCCGGGACGCTGTACATGGTCAGCGAGCCGAACCTGTTCTATTCGTTTCGCAAGCACTGAGCCAGGACGGCAGCTACAAAGACGGCCGATACACAATCGGTAAACAAATAGCACCACGCCATTAAGCCTGTTTTCAGAATGGCGTGGTATCAAGTCCGCCCGCTCAATCCGTCCGAGTCACCCCAATGCGTCGCTCTACTCGCTCTTTAGTCCTGCTCCTCGCCCTGGTTCCGCTGGTCGTGGTATTCGTGCTTGCCAATCAGAGATACCGCTACGTGGAAAGCGCCCTGTTCGACTGGCAGATGCTCTGGCAGTCCGACTCGCTTCATTCCATCGGTCTGGATCAGTATCGCGTCACGACAGAGGCACAGGTTATCGACGGGCTGAAAGATGATGTCTCTGGCCTCAGTTACGACCCCGACCGCAAGAGCCTGTTTACGGTGACCAACCAGAATCCCGAGCTGGTCGAACTGAGCCTGGAAGGACGGGTGCTGCGGCGCATTCCGCTGGCAGGCTTTGGCGACGCGGAAGCCATCGAGTACATCAGCCCCGGCACTTATGTCGTCAGTGACGAGCGTCGGCTTCGGCTGATTCAGATTCACGTCGATGACACCACTAAAAGCCTGGACGCGGCCAATGCCGAGCAACTGACGCTGGGCATCGATGCTGGCGGCAACAAGGGCTTTGAAGGGCTGGCCTATGACTCGGTGGGCAAACGCCTGTTTGTCGCCAGGGAGCGCGACCCGGTGCAGATCATAGAAGTGCGCGGCTTTCCCAGAGCCAATCCTGACGGGCCTGGCAATCTGCAAGTCATCTCCAACAGCAAGCGCGATGGCAAGCTTTCCGTTCGCGATCTTTCCAGTCTGCAATTCGATGAGACCAGCGGCCATCTGCTTGCGCTGTCCGATGAGTCGAAGCGGATTCTCGAGCTCGACACCGGTGGCCAGCCAATTGGCAGCGGCTCGCTGGAAAAAGGATCGATGGGGCTGAGCAAGGGCGTGCCGCAGGCGGAAGGGATGGCGATGGACGCGCAAGGCACACTGTATCTGGTGAGCGAGCCGAACCTGTTTTACGTGTTCCGCAAGCCTTGATGCGTTGAGGCGCATGCCCACGCGCAGTGGGCATGGCCGTTTTGGTCAGCGGGTCAGGGTTTTCACACCTTCATCCGTGCCCAGCAGCAACAGGTCTGCAGGACGGGCGGCGAACAGGCCATTGGTGACCACGCCGACGATGGCATTGATGTTCGCTTCCAGCTCCACCGGGTTGGTGATGCTCATGTTGTGCACGTCGATGATGATATTGCCGTTGTCGGTCAGCACGCCTTCGCGATACACCGGGTCGCCGCCCAGCTTCACCAGTTGCCGTGCGACATGGCTGCGCGCCATCGGGACCACTTCGACCGGCAGCGGGAACGCGCCCAGCACCGGCACCAGCTTGCTGCCGTCGGCGATGCAGATGAAGGTCTTGGCCACCGCAGCGACGATTTTTTCGCGCGTCAGTGCAGCGCCGCCGCCCTTGATCAGGTTCAGGTGCTCATCGCTTTCGTCTGCGCCATCGACGTAGAACTCCAGATCGCTGACCGTGTTCAGCTCATAGACCGGAATACCATGGCCCTTGAGGCGTGCAGCGGTGGCTTCGGAGCTGGCGACTGCGCCATCAAAGGCGGCCTTGTGCTTTGCCAGCGCATCAATGAAGCAATTGGCCGTGGAGCCGGTGCCGATGCCGACAATGCTCTTGTCATCGAGCTTCGGAAGGATGAAATCGACAGCGGCTTGGGCGACTGCCTGTTTGAGTTGATCCTGGGTCATGCGGGCTCCACGGTGCCTGAAGTATGTAAATGAGGGTGTCTGGAAAGGGGGAAAGCAAAAAGCCCCGCATTATAGCGGTGACTGCGCCGCAAAGCCCTGTCATTCGTGTGGTCGTCCTTGGGTGCGCAGGGTAGACTTCCCGACCTTGCCCGCTTCGTCAGTGATGCCGCCCCGATGCTTGAACAGTACGTCAAGAAAATCCTCACCTCCCGCGTCTACGACGTGGCTATCGAAACGCCGCTGCAAGGCGCTCGCCAGCTCTCCGAACGGCTGGGCAATCAGGTGTTGCTCAAGCGCGAGGACTTGCAGCCGGTGTTCTCGTTCAAGATTCGCGGCGCGTACAACAAGCTCGCGCAACTGAGCGCAGAAGAAGCCGCACGCGGCGTGGTCACGGCTTCGGCGGGTAACCATGCCCAAGGGCTGGCCCTAGCGGCACGTGAACTGGGCATCCTCGCAACCATCGTCATGCCGCGCACCACGCCGGAGATCAAGGTCGAAGGTGTGCGCTCGCGTGGCGCCACGGTGGTGCTGCACGGCGATTCGTTCCCCGAAGCGCTGGCCTACTCGCTGAAACTGGTCGATGAGCATGGTTTCGTCTATATCCACCCGTATGACGACCCCGACACCATTGCCGGGCAAGGCACCGTGGCGATGGAAATCCTTCGTCAGCAGCCGGGGCAACTGGACGCGATCTTCGTTTGATTGCGGGTATTGCGGCGTATGTGAAATACCTGCGCCCGGAGATCAAGGTCATCGGCGTCGAGCCGGATGATTCGAACTGCCTGCAAGCGGCGATGGCGGCGGGTGAGCGCGTGGTGCTGAGCCAGGTCGGGCTGTTTGCGGATGGCGTGGCAGTGGCGCAGATCGGTTATCACACCTTTGAAGTCTGCCGTCATTACGTCGATGAAGTGATCACGGTCAGCACCGATGAGATCTGCGCGGCAATCAAGGACATCTACGACGACACTCGCTCGATCACCGAACCGTCCGGTGCGCTGGGCGTCGCGGGTATCAAAAAGTATGTCGAGCAGCGTGGCGTGAGTGGCCAGACGCTGGTGGCGATTGATTCCGGGGCCAACGTCAACTTTGACCGCCTGCGCCACGTGGCGGAACGCGCCGAGCTGGGCGAAGGGCGTGAGGCGATCATCGCCGTGACCATTCCCGAGCAGCCGGGCAGCTTCAAGGCGTTCTGCGAGGCCATCGGCAAGCGCCAGATCACCGAATTCAACTACCGCTACCATACCGACCGTGAAGCGCACATCTTCGTCGGCGTGCAGACCCATCCGGAAAACGATCCGCGCAGCGCACTGATCGCCAGCCTGACCGGGCAAGGCTTTCCGGTGCTGGACCTGACCGATAACGAGCTGGCCAAACTGCACATCCGCCACATGGTCGGCGGGCACGCCGAGCGGGTCGATGATGAAGTGGTGCTGCGCTTTGAATTTCCGGAGCGGCCTGGCGCGCTGTTCAACTTCCTCAACCGCCTGGGCGGTCGCTGGACCATCTCGATGTTCCACTACCGCAACCACGGCGCGGCAGATGGCCGGGTGGTTGCCGGGCTGGTGGTGCCTGAGGAAGAGCGGCATCTGGTGGGAGCAGCGCTGGACGAAATCGGTTATCCGTACTGGGATGAAAGCGAGAACCCGGCGTATCGGTTGTTTCTGGGCTAACGCATACGCAGAGCGCTGGCACGATAGTTACAGCGCTATCGTTCCTCACCGCGCGCGAATGCAGTTCACGACGCTCTGCGTCGCAAGAGGACGCGGAGCGTCCAGACCGGCGTACCCACGCGGGGCATGGGCACAATAGATGTTATCTGGAGACCTATGATTATCATCCCCACGCTCCGCGTGGGGATGCATTTCTGGACGCTCTGCGTCCGGTCTTGAGCGTGCGGCGCGGTGCAGATTTATAACGCAGAGCGTCACCCAAGCCATTCCTGCGCTGTAGCGAGAGGAACTATAGGTGTCTCAAGGCGCAGCTGCTGTGTCCACGCTGCTAAACTCATCCAGGCCTGACTCAAGAGGAACACCGCGCAATGCAATCCATCACCGCCCTCAACACCCTGCACATCACCGCCATCACATTGCTGCTGATCAGCGTTCTGGTGTTGGCCAGCGGGGTCATCAAGGTTCGTCTGGAAGGTGACGCGACCATCCAGAACCGTCTGCTCAAGCGGCCGTTGGTGTTTTTCTGGGTGCTGATGGCCGTGTGCCTGGCGACGTTGCCGTTCAGCGGCTGGTGGCTGGTGCATCTGGAAGGGCTGTCGCTGGGTCAGACCTGGGTCCTGGGCAGCAGCGTGCTATATACGGTTGGGCTGTGCAGTTGGGGCTGGCTGGTCGTCAGGCTCAATCGGCTGCGTCTCGGCGTTACCAGGAACAAGCGAGGCTTTACCGTGGCGCTGAGCGTGATCAGTGTCGTGTGTTTTGTCGTGATGGCCGGTCTGATGGGCTTCAAACCGGCCTGAGCCTTGCCAGCACTCAGTGGCGCAAGGTGATCACCGGCCAGCCGCGTTGCTCGGCTTCGGCGCGTAATTTGTCGTCCGGGTCTACTGCAACCGGGTTGGCGACTTGCTCCAGCAGTGGCAGGTCATTCATCGAGTCACTGTAGAAATAGCTGTCCTCCAGGCTGAACGCGTTGTCTTCCAGCCATTGGTCAAGACGCGTCACCTTGCCCTCACGGAAGCACGGCACACCTGTGGTGCGGCCGGTATAGCGTCCGTCAGCCATCTCGCACTCGGTCGCCAGCAGCGTATCGATCCCCAGGCGCGCCACAATCGGAGCGGTCACGAAGCGATTGGTCGCAGTGATTACCACCAGCTTGTCGCCTGCATCGCGGTGTTTGCCAATCAGCTCAAGCGCCTTGGGCAGGATCATCGGTTCGATGCAATCGCGCATGAACTCACGATGCCATTCCTCAAGCTGAGCCATGTCGGTGTTGCCCAGAATCTCCAGGGTGAAATTCAGGTAATCGGTCATGTTCAGCGTGCCAGCCAGATAATCCTGGTAAAACTCGTCGTTGCGGGTCTTGTGAGTGGCAGCATCGAGGATTCCGCGCTGGCACAAATAATCGCCCCAGGCATGATCGCTGTCGCCGCCCAGAAGCGTGTTGTCGAGGTCGAATAGAGCCAGGCGCATAGGGTTACTCGCTGAAATAGTTGAAAAAAGAGCCCCAGAATACGAGGTTTTCACAAGTCTTCACATAAGGTGATAAGCCTCGTTGCTGGTTTGATCGCCTTTGTGGAACAATGCGGCGACATGCGTTTGCGAGGTTGTTGCCGTGATCGACCCCGATGGTTTCCGTCCTAATGTCGGGATTATTCTGACAAACGATGCTGGTCAGGTCCTATGGGCTCGGCGTATTAACCAGGATGCCTGGCAGTTTCCTCAGGGTGGTATAAACCCGCAGGAGACGCCGGAAGACGCTCTTTATCGTGAATTGAACGAAGAAGTCGGGCTTGAACGACATGATGTGCAAATACTTGCCTGCACTCGGGGCTGGTTGCGCTATCGTCTGCCGCAAAGACTGGTCCGTACGCACAGCCAGCCGCTGTGTATCGGCCAGAAGCAAAAATGGTTTCTCCTGCGCCTGATCTCCAACGAGCAGCGGGTGCGGATGGATCTGACCGGTAAACCGGAGTTCGATGGCTGGCGCTGGGTCAGTTATTGGTACCCGTTAGGTCAGGTGGTGACATTCAAGCGCGAGGTGTATCGACGCGCACTCAAAGAGCTTGCCCCGCGCCTTTTGTCGCGCGACTGACACGGAGTTCGACCCCGAGCCATGCTCAATACGCTGCGCAAGATCGTCCAGGAAGTTAACTCCGCCAAGGATCTCAAGGCGGCGTTGGGCATTATTGTGTTGCGCGTAAAGGAGGCCATGGGCAGCCAGGTCTGCTCGGTCTACCTGCTCGATGCCGAGGTCAACCGCTTTGTGCTGATGGCCTCCGAAGGCCTCAACAAGCGCTCCATCGGCAAAGTCAGCATGGCACCGAACGAAGGCCTGGTCGGTCTGGTCGGCACGCGCGAAGAACCGTTGAACCTCGAAAACGCTGCGGATCACCCCCGTTATCGCTACTTCGCCGAGACCGGCGAAGAGCGCTACGCGTCGTTCCTGGGCGCGCCGATCATCCACCATCGTCGTGTGGTCGGCGTACTGGTCATCCAGCAAAAGGAGCGCCGCCAGTTCGATGAGGGCGAAGAAGCCTTCCTGGTCACCATGAGTGCACAGCTGGCGGGCGTTATCGCTCATGCCGAGGCCACCGGCTCGATCCGTGGTCTGGGTCGTCAGGGCAAGGGCATTCAGGAAGCCAAATTCGTGGGTGTGGCCGGTTCGCCGGGCGCAGCGGTCGGTGTTGCCGTGGTCATGCTGCCGCCTGCCGATCTGGAAGTGGTCCCCGACAAAACCGTCACTGACATCGCTGCCGAGCTGGCGCTGTTCCAGAACGCGCTGGAAGGCGTGCGCGGTGACATGCGCACCTTGTCAGCCAAGCTCGCCACCCAGTTGCGCCCTGAAGAGCGTGCGCTGTTCGATGTCTACCTGATGATGCTCGACGACGCCTCGCTGGGCAGTGAGGTGACCGACGTCATCAAGACCGGCCAGTGGGCGCAAGGCGCTTTGCGCTCGGTGGTCAGCGAACACGTAAAACGCTTCGAGCTGATGGACGACGCCTACCTGCGCGAGCGGGCTTCGGACGTCAAGGACCTGGGTCGCCGTCTGCTGGCTTACTTGCAGGAAGCGCGGCAGCAGGCGCTGGTTTACCCTGACAACACGATTCTGGTCAGCGAAGAATTGACCCCGGCCATGTTGGGCGAGGTGCCTGAAGGCAAGCTGGTCGGCCTGGTATCGGTTCAGGGTTCCGGCAACTCCCACGTCGCGATTCTGGCCCGTGCCATGGGCATTCCGACGGTCATGGGGCTGGTGGACTTCCCGTACTCCAAAGTCGATGGCATCAGCCTGGTGGTGGATGGCTATCACGGCGAAGTCTTCACCAACCCCAGCGAAATCATGCGCAAGCAGTTCGGCAAGGTGGTGGAAGAGGAGCGTCAGCTCTCCCAAGGTCTGGACGCGCTCCGCGAACTGCCGTGCGTGACCCTCGACGGGCATCGTATGCCGTTGTGGGTCAACACCGGCCTGCTGGCCGATGTGGCTCGCGCCCAGCAGCGTGGCGCTGAAGGCGTTGGCCTGTACCGCACCGAAGTGCCGTTCATGATCAACCAGCGTTTTCCGAGTGAAAAGGAACAGCTGGCGATCTACCGTGAACAGCTGGCTGCCTTCCATCCGCTGCCGGTGACCATGCGCAGCCTTGACATCGGCGGCGACAAATCGCTGTCCTACTTCCCGATCAAGGAAGACAACCCGTTTCTCGGCTGGCGCGGTATTCGCGTCACCCTCGACCACCCGGAAATCTTCCTGGTCCAGACCCGCGCAATGCTCAAGGCCAGTGAAGGCCTGAACAACCTGCGCATCCTGTTGCCGATGATCTCCAGCACCCACGAAGTGGAAGAGGCGCTGCACCTGATCCACCGCGCCTGGGGCGAAGTGCGCGACGAAGGCACCGACGTGCCGATGCCGCCCGTGGGCGTGATGATCGAAGTGCCGGCTGCGGTCTATCAGACCCGCGATCTGGCGCGTCAGGTGGACTTCCTCTCGGTGGGCTCGAACGACCTGACCCAATACCTGCTGGCGGTCGACCGTAACAACCCGCGTGTGGCCGATCTCTACGATTACCTGCACCCGGCGGTGCTTCAGGCGCTGCAAAGCGTCGTGCGTGATGCGCACGCCGAGGGCAAGCCAGTCAGCATCTGCGGCGAAATGGCCGGCGATCCGGCTGCGGCGGTGCTGCTGATGGCGATGGGCTTTGACAGCCTGTCGATGAACGCCACCAACCTGCCGAAAGTGAAGTGGATGCTGCGCCAGATCAACCTCAGCAAGGCAAAGGAACTGCTGGCGCAACTGATGACCAACGACAACCCGCAAGTCATCAGCAGCTCGCTGCAACTGGCACTGAAAAACCTCGGCCTGTCGCGCATGATCAACCCGAGCTCGGTCAAAGGGCACTAAGCGCTACTAATGCTTTCGTGAGCAAGCTCACTCCCACAGGGGTACACATTGCCCAAGGAGCGAACTTGTTCGCGAAGAGGCTGGTACAGACTCCGGGGAATGGGGCGTTTGCGCTACGGCCTTCGTGAGCAAGCTCACACACCTGTTTCAAGACCGGACGCAGAGCGTCCAGAACGGCGCTACCACGCGGAGCGTGGGAGCGATAACCACAAGTCTGCGCCGCACAGCACACTCCAGACCTTACGGCTGGACACATCAGTCGCATCTTTTTTCACTTCGTTCAGCCAGCTTCCTTCTGTCGCCGCTAGAGCATCTGGCCGGGCTCCGGTAACATGCGCGCCTGATTCAGTCGCTCGCAAGGGCGTTCCAATTGAGGATTCGCAATGCTGCCTTACCCGCAGATTGACCCGGTAGCCGTCGCTATCGGCCCGCTGCAAATTCACTGGTACGGTTTGATGTACCTGGTCGGCATCGGCGGCGCCTGGCTGCTGGCGTCGCGTCGTCTGAACACGTTCGACCCGACCTGGACCAAGGAAAAGCTCTCGGATCTGATTTTCTGGCTGGCCATGGGCGTGATCGTCGGCGGGCGGCTGGGCTATGTCTTGTTCTATGACCTGTCGGCCTACATCGCCAATCCGCTGCTGATCTTCGAGGTCTGGAAGGGCGGCATGGCGTTCCACGGCGGCTTTGTCGGGGTCATGATCGCGGCCTGGTGGTTCGGCAAGCGTAATGGCAAAAGCTTCTTCCAGTTGATGGACTTCGTCGCCCCGCTGGTGCCCATCGGCCTGGGTGCCGGGCGAATCGGCAACTTCATCAATGCCGAGCTGTGGGGCAAGCCGACCGACGTGCCGTGGGCCATGGTCTTCCCGCCATTCAGCGACCCTGCACAACTGGCGCGCCACCCGTCGCAGCTGTATCAGTTCGCCCTGGAAGGCGTTGCGCTGTTCATCATCCTCAACCTGTACGCCCGTAAGCCGCGCCCGACCATGGCCGTGTCTGGCATGTTCGCGCTGTTCTACGGCATCTTCCGCTTTGTGGTCGAATTCGTCCGCGTTCCTGATGCCCAGCTGGGCTATCTGGCATGGGGCTGGGTC
This sequence comes from Pseudomonas syringae, assembly GCF_023278085.1. NCBI lineage: Bacteria > Pseudomonadati > Pseudomonadota > Gammaproteobacteria > Pseudomonadales > Pseudomonadaceae > Pseudomonas > Pseudomonas syringae. The sequence goes on from NZ_CP066265.1 coordinate 162,746, forward strand.
ACCATGGGGCAGGTCCTCAGCCTGCCGATGATCATCGCCGGCCTGTTCCTGATCTGGCTGGCCTACAAGCGCGACCCGGCTGCCAGCAAGGCAGCGGTTTAACACCGAAACGCCGGGTCACGATGCCCGGCGCGTTCAACAACGCAGGTGATTTATGAAGCAATATCTGGAACTGGTCGCTCATGTGATCAAGAACGGCACCCTGCAAGCCAACCGCACCGGCGTGAATACCATCAGCTTTCCGGGTGCGATGCTGCGTTACGACTTGCAGGAAGGTTTTCCGGCGATCACCACACGGCGCATGGCGTTCAAATCTGCCATTGGCGAGATGGTCGGTTTTCTGCGTGGCGTGAGCAATGCCGCCGAATTCCGCGCGCTGGGCTGCAAAGTCTGGGACCAGAACGCCAACGAAAACGCCCAGTGGCTGAACAACCCGTTCCGCAAGGGCGATGACGATCTGGGCGAGATCTACGGCGTGCAATGGCGCAAATGGCCAGCCTACAAGCGCATCGACGCTGGCAACGTCGCAGCCATCGAACTGGCGCTGGGCCAGGGTTATCGTCAGATTGCCGAATCGGAGGAAGACGGCCAGTCATTCGTGGTGCTGTACAAGGCCATCGACCAGATCCGCCAGTGCGTCGACACCATCATCAACGACCCGGGCAGCCGCCGCATCCTGTTTCATGGCTGGAACTGCGCCCAGCTCGATGAAATGGCCCTGCCGCCGTGCCACTTGCTGTACCAGTTGCACCCCAACCCGCAGACCCGCGAGATCTCGCTGACGCTGTACATCCGCTCTAACGATCTGGGCCTTGGCACGCCGTTCAATTTGACCGAAGGTGCTGCGCTGCTGAGCCTCATCGGCCGCCTGACCGGCTACACGCCGCGCTGGTTCACCTATTTCATCGGCGATGCCCATGTGTACGAAAACCACCTGGATATGCTCAACGAGCAGATGACCCGCGAGCCATACCCGATGCCGAAACTGGTCATCTCCGACCGCGTTCCGGAGTTCGCCAAGACTGGCGTGTACCAGCCTGAATGGCTGGAGCTGATCGAGCCTTCGGACTTCTCACTGGAAGGCTATCAGCATCACCCGGCGATGACGGCGCCGATGGCGGTTTAAAAAGGCTGCCCGCTATGATCTTCTCGTTCCCGCATGAGGAACGAGAGGTGTCAAACCCGTCTCAATGCCCATGACTCCTGCCCACATGCGAAGCCTCCCCCTCCGGGGCCGCAACAGCGCCCGTTACTTCCAGCCTTTCCAGTATCGCGCAATGCTCTGCCGTGCCGTCGCTGCAGCGGCGGCGCAGGTCGAGCAGTTGTTCCTGGAGCGCTTGCAGGGTCGCAACGCGAGCGTTGACGTGTTCGATGTGTTCGTCGATCAGCGCGTTGACGTTTTCGCACTGGTCCTGCGGGCTGTCGCGCAGGTTGAGCAGGTTGCGGATTTCTTCGAGGGTCATGTCCAGGCTGCGGCAGTTGCGTATGAACGACAGGCGTTCCATGTGCGCCTGGGTGTACAGCCGGTAATTGCCGTCAGTGCGGGCGGGGGCGGGCAGCAGGCCTTCGCGCTCGTAATAACGGATAGTCTCGACCTGGGTGTCGGTCAGTTTTGCCAGTTCGCCGATTTTCATTTGGACTCATCTCGTTTGAGTGCTTGACCCTATAGTGGCTACAGGGTGTTCACTTGGCAACAAGCAGAATCCTGGAGCGCAACGAATGGGCACGACAATCAAGAATTCCCCCGCACATGACCACGATCATGACCATGATCACGGCGAGCACGCGCACGAGCAGAAGCCCGTGGAGCATGCGCATTCGTGCTGCTCCAGCGATGCACAACCTGCTGTCGTGACCTTTGGCGAAGCGCCTGCAGCGGGCGGTCGTCTGAGCAGCTTTCGTATTGAAGCGATGGATTGCCCCACCGAGCAGACGCTGATCCAGAACAAACTGGGCAAGCTGGCTGGTGTGCAGAAGCTGGAATTCAACCTGATCAATCGCATGCTGGGCGTCTGGCACGACCTGCCGTCCACCGATCCGATTCGCGAGGCCATCAGTTCGCTGGGCATGCAGGCGGAGCCGGTCGAAGACGGCGCGGCGTCAACTGAACCCGCTCCGGTGGTGAAAAAACACTGGTGGCCGCTGGCCTTGTCCGGCGTTGCCGCGCTGGGCGCGGAAGTGGTCCATTTTGCTTCGCTTGGTCCGACCTGGGTCGTCGCGCTGCTGGCGCTGGTGTCGATCTTCAGTTGCGGGCTGACGACTTACAAGAAGGGCTGGATCGCACTCAAGAACTTCAACCTGAACATCAATGCCCTGATGAGCATTGCGGTGACTGGCGCGATTCTGATCGGTCAGTGGCCGGAAGCGGCGATGGTGATGTTCCTGTTCACCATCGCCGAATTGATCGAAGCCAAGTCGCTGGATCGGGCCCGCAATGCAATCAGCGGATTGATGCAGCTGACGCCGGAACTCGCCACCGTTAAACAGGCAGACGGCAGTTGGCAGGAAATTGAAGCCAAAAACGTCGAACTGGAAGCTATTGTCCGAATCAAGCCAGGCGAGCGTGTCGGTCTGGATGGCGAGGTGGTGTCTGGTAATTCGACTATCGATCAGGCGTCGATCACCGGCGAAAGCCTGCCGGTCGAGAAGACCGTCGGCGATAAGGTCTTTGCAGGCACCATCAATCAGGCGGGGTCGCTGGAGTACCGTGTTACCGCAGCGGCCAACAACTCGACGCTGGCGCGGATTATTCACGCGGTTGAAGCGGCGCAGGGTTCGCGAGCGCCGACCCAGCGCTTTGTCGACAGTTTTTCACGTATCTACACGCCGGTGGTGTTCGTCGTCGCCTTGGCATTGGCTTTGATTGCGCCGCTGATCTTCGGCGGCGAATGGTTCGACTGGATCTACCGGGCGCTGGTGTTGCTGGTGGTGGCGTGCCCGTGTGCGCTGGTGATCTCTACGCCGGTGACCATTGTCAGCGGTCTGGCAGCCGCCGCGCGCAAAGGTATTCTGATCAAGGGCGGCGTCTATCTGGAGATGGGCGAGAAGCTCGACTACCTGGCCCTCGACAAGACTGGCACGCTCACGCACGGCAAGCCGGTGCAGACCGACTATGTGCCGCTGAACCCTGCTGTCGCTGACAGCGCGCCGGTCATTGCCGCAAGCCTTGCGGGTCGTTCCGACCACCCGGTTTCCCAGGCGATTGCCAAGGCCGCCGACGGCAGCCTGACACTGCATGAGGTCACTGCATTCGAAGCCTTGGGCGGGCGTGGCGTGAAGGGCGAAGTCAACGGCCAGATGTATCACCTGGGTAACCACCGCTTGGTTGAAGAGCTGGGCCTGTGCTCGCCAGAGCTGGAAGCCAGGCTGGATGCGCTGGAAATTCAGGGCAAAACCGTAGTGCTGTTGCTCGATGCATCCGGCCCGATTGCGCTGTTTGCCGTCGCCGATACCGTTAAGGAAACCAGCCGTGAAGCCATTGCTCAGTTGCACGAGCTGGGCATCAAGACGGTCATGCTGACCGGCGACAACCCACACACGGCCAAGGCGATTGCCGATCAGGTCGGGATCGATGAAGCGCAGGGCAATCTGTTGCCTGCCGACAAGCTGGGTGCCATTGAGGCGCTCTACGCTCGTAACCATCGCGTGGGCATGGTCGGTGACGGCATCAATGACGCACCGGCACTGGCAAGGGCCGAGATTGGTTTTGCGATGGCGGCTGCGGGTACGGATACAGCGATCGAGACGGCAGATGTCGCCCTGATGGACGACGATCTTCGCAAGATACCGACATTTATTCGTCTGTCGCGTCGGACTTCGGCGGTGCTGAAGCAGAACATTATTCTGGCGATCGTGACCAAGGTGCTGTTCATCGGCATCACCTTTGCCGGCCTGGCGACCATGTGGATGGCCGTGTTCGCCGACATGGGCGTGAGCCTGCTGGTAGTGTTCAACGGCTTGCGATTGCTCAAGAAGTGATCAGGCGGGAACCTTGAAGGGCGGACGCGGAGCGTCCGGAACTGCATTCCCACGCGGAGCGTGGGAACGATAACTGGCCGACAACCGGCTCGCTCCCACGCTCCGCGCCTTTCTGGACGCTCTGCGTCCGGCTTTGTCAGCCGAACCGCTCTTGCCCCCAGGCAATGAAGGTTTCCAGCAGCGGCTTGAGCACGGTGCGGGTGGGTTCGGCCAGGTCCGGGCGGTAGTGAAAGGGCACGAATTCGTCCATGTAGGTGCTTTGCGCCAGTTCCAGTTGCACAGCATGGATGTTGTTAGCCGGGTCGCCATAGTGGCGGGTGATGTGGCCGCCCTTGAAGCGTCCGTTCAGCACATGGCTGTAATCCTTGGCCGCCGCGCAGACCTGCTCCATCCTGCTGGCCAGCTCTGGATCACAGCTCGCGCCATTGAAGGTGCCCAGGTTGAAGTCGGGTAGACGGCCATCGAACAGGTGCGGAATATGGCCGCGAATCGAGTGGGCGTCGAACAGCAGCGCATAGCCGAATTCATCGCGCATTCGCTGCAGTTCCTGCTCCAGCGTCTGGTGGTAGGGCGTCCATATCTGCTCCAGATACCGCGCTCGTTCCTCGGCACTTGGCGTCTGACCGTCCTTGAACAGTGGCACGCCATCGAACAGGATCGACGGGAACAGGCCAGTGGTCGCGCCGACGTACATCGGCTTGTCGTCGGAGGGGCGATTGAGGTCGATGACAAAACGCGAATACTCGGCGGCCAGCGTGCTGGCACCCAGTTCGTCGGCAAAGTCATACAGGCGCGGGATGTGCCAGTCAGTGTCCGGCAGGCTCAGCGCTTCGTCCACCAAGGCCGCTTCAACCACCGGCGTCAGCCTCAGACCGGCATGCGGCATGCTGATCAGCAACGGCACGCGGCCACGTTTGAATGTCAGAACGTTATCCACAGGGCACTCCTTCAGATCGATGATTCGACGCCGTGGCGCACGATGCGTTTGTCCAGATCGCCGCCCAGCCAGTACGCCAGATCAGCCGGTCGTTCGATGTTCCAGGCCACAAAATCCGCCACCTTGCCGACCTCCAGCGAACCGTGGGTCGCGCTCATGCCCAGTGCCTTGGCAGCGTTGAATGTAACGCCAGCCAGCGCTTCTTCAGGCGTCATGCGAAACAGCGTGCAGGCCATGTTGAGCATCAGGCGCAATGACAGGCCGGGCGAAGTGCCGGGGTTCAGGTCGGTGGCAATGGCAATCGGCACGCCGTGCTTGCGTAGCGCTTCCATCGGCGGCAATTGGGTTTCACGCAGGAAGTAGAACGCCCCGGGCAGCAGCACCGCGACGGTTCCGGCAGCCGCCATGGCGATGGCGTCGTCTTCGGTCATGAACTCCAGATGGTCCGCCGACAGCGCCTTGTAACGCGCTGCCAGACTCGAGCCGCCCAGTGAAGAAAGCTGCTCGGCGTGCAGTTTCACCGGCAGCGCCAACTGCCCGGCCGTGATGAACACCTGCTCGACCTGTGCAGGTGAGAACGCCAGGTACTCACAGAACGCATCCACCGCATCCACCAGGCCTTCGGCCGCCAGTGCCGGAAGCATCTCGTTGCAGATGTGCTGAATGTAGTCGTCGGCGCGGTCGGCGTATTCGGGTGGCAGCGCATGGGCGGCCAGGCAGGTGGCCCGTACGGTGACGGGCTGGGTGTTACCGAGACGCCGGATCACCCGCAGGATCTTGCGTTCGTTCTCCAGGTCCAGCCCGTAGCCCGATTTCATTTCCACCGTGGTAACGCCGTCTTTCAGCAGATGCCGCAGACGGCGCTCGGCACTGGCGTACAGCTCATCTTCACTGGCGGCGCGAGTCGCACGCACCGTGCTGGCAATGCCGCCGCCCGCTGCGGCGATCTCGGCGTAGCTCACCCCTTGCAGGCGCTGCTCGAACTCGCCGCTGCGGTTACCGCCGAAGACGGTATGCGTGTGGCAGTCGATCAGGCCGGGCGTGACCCATGCACCGCCCAGATCGATGCAGTTGTCATGTTCCGGCTCGACCAGTTCAGCCAGAGGCCCGATCCACTCGATGAGCGCTCCGGAGGTCACGATGGCGGCATCCTCGATGATCGAGTAGTTGCCGTGCGCCATGCTTGCGATGTGACAGTTCTTCCAGAGCATTTTCATTCCAGGCCTCGCTGATCAATGAGTGGTATTGAGCGCCTTGGGCTTGACCCAGCCATAGGCAATGAGCAGCAGACCGATCCAGATTGCGCCGACGATCAAGGCTGCACGGTTGTCCGGGAAGTAACCCAGCACGCCGAAGATGAACAGCATGAAGACGATGGCGGCGGCGGGCCCGTAAGGCCAGAGCGGCACGGCGAATTTCAGCTGTGCGGCTTCTTCGCGGCTCATCGAGCGGCGCATCGCTACCTGAGTCATCAGGATCATCAGCCAGACCCAGACCGTGGCGAACGTTGCCAGCGAAGCGATCAGCAGAAACACGTCTTTCGGGATCAGGTAATTGAGCAGCACGCCACCCAGCAGCGCGACGCCCATCACCAGCACGGTCATCCACGGCACACCGTGACGCGACAGGCGCGCAAAACTCGCCGGAGCCTGACCTTCACGCGCCAGGCCGTACATCATCCGGCCTGCGCCGAAGATGTCGCTGTTGATCGCCGACACCGCTGCGGAAATCACCACGATGTTAAGAATGGTCGCCGCCGAGGCGATGCCCAGGTTGTCGAAAATCTGCACGAACGGGCTGCCCTGTGTGCCGATCTGCGGCCACGGGTAGATGCACATCAGCACGAACAGCGTCAGCACATAGAACAGCAGAATGCGCAATGGCACCGCATTGATCGCCTGCGGCAGGCTGCGCTGCGGGTCCTTTGCCTCACCGGCCGTGATGCCGATGATCTCGATGCCGCCAAAAGCAAACATCACCACCGCAAACGAGGCGATCAGACCGGTTACACCGTTGGGCATGAAGCCGCCGTGCGCCCACAGATTACTGATGCCGATTTCGGTGCCGCTGGTTGAGGTGCCGATGCCGAAGATCATGATGCCGAAGCCTGCAACGATCATGGCCACGATGGCGCTGACCTTGAGGATCGACAGCCAGAACTCGGTTTCACCGAAGACTTTCACGTTGCACAGGTTGAGCGCGCCGATCAGGAACACGATGCCCAGCACCCAGATCCAGCGCGGCACTTCCGGAAACCAGAAGCCCATGTAGATGCCGAACGCGGTCACGTCGGCCAGGCAGACGATGATCATCTCGAACGCGTAGGTCCAGCCCAGTACAAAACCGGCCAGCGGGCCCATGTAGCGCGTCGCGTAATGGCTGAACGAACCGGACACCGGATCGTGAACGGCCATCTCGCCAAGTGCGCGCATCACCATGTACACCGCCGCGCCGCCGATCAGGTACGCCAGCAGTACAGCGGGGCCGGCCTGTTGAATCGCCGAGGCCGAGCCGTAGAACAACCCTGTGCCGATGGCAGAGCCCAGGGCCATGAAGCGGATGTGGCGGGCGGATAACCCGCGTTTCAAACCATCTTGTGACGTCATTTCAGGTCCATTTCATTACTGGTATGGCAAAAGCCGCGAGAACGCCTGCATCCGGCCTCCCGCAGCGATGACCAAAGCGAGCCCTGCCAGGCTCGCGGTGCATCACAGACTCGGTAGCAGACGTGCAGGAACCAGCGGGTTCAGGCAAGTGGAGGACAACAGCTGACTGGCAGCTTCGATGTCCGGTGCAAAAAAACGGTCCTTTTCATAGAACGGGACCTTGCTGCGCAACAGGCTGCGGGCTTGCTCCAGCTTCGCAGAGGTTTTCAGCCCCTCACGCAAGTCCAGACCCTGGCAGGCAGCCAGCCATTCTACGGCAAGAATCCCGCGAACGTTTTCTGCCATTTCCCATAACCGCTTGCCGGCGGCCGGGGCCATCGACACATGGTCCTCCTGATTGGCGGAAGTCGGCAGGCTGTCGACACTGTGTGGGTGGGCCAATGCCTTGTTTTCACTGGCCAGCGCGGCGGCCGTGACCTGCGCGATCATGAAGCCGGAATTGACGCCGCCGTTGGCCACCAGGAACGGCGGCAGCTGCGACATGTGCTTGTCCATCATCAGCGAGATGCGGCGTTCACTGAGCGAGCCGATCTCGGCGATGGCCAGTGCGAGATTGTCCGCCGCCATGGCGACCGGCTCGGCGTGAAAATTACCACCGGATATGACGTCGTTCTCGGCGGCGAACACCAGCGGGTTGTCGGACACCGCGTTGGATTCGATTTCCAGCACCTCGGCAGCCTGACGCAACTGGGTCAGGCACGCGCCCATCACCTGCGGCTGGCAGCGCAGCGAGTAGGGGTCCTGAACCTTGTCGCAATTGCGATGCGATTCCGACACGCCACTGCTTTCGCCCAACAGGTCGCGGTAGCAGGCAGCCGCATCGATCTGCCCGCGCTGGCCGCGTGCTGCGTGAATCCGCGCATCGAACGGCGAGCGTGAGCCAAGCACGGCTTCGACCGTCAGCGAGCCGCAGGTCAGCGCGGCGGCGAACAGGTCCTCGCCTTCGAACAGGCCGCGCAGCGCATAGGCTGTGGAGACCTGCGTACCGTTGAGCAGCGCCAGCCCTTCCTTGGCCGCCAGGGTCAACGGTTGCAGCCCCGCGACCGCCAGCGCATCGACGGCATTCAGCCATTCGCCCTTGTGACGCGCCTTGCCTTCGCCCAGCAGCACCAGCGACATGTGCGCCAGTGGTGCCAGGTCGCCGGATGCTCCGACCGAACCTTTGAGCGGGATGTGCGGGTAGACCTCGGCATTGATCAGCGCAATCAACGCGTCGATAACGACTCGGCGAATACCCGAGAAGCCGCGGCTCAGGCTGTTGACCTTGAGCACCATGATCAGGCGCACCAGATCATCGCTGATCGGCTGGCCGACACCGGCTGCATGCGACAGCACCAATGAACGTTGCAGGTTTTCGAGGTCTTCGCTGGCAATCCGCGTCGAGGCCAACAGGCCGAAACCGGTGTTGATGCCGTAGGCCGTGCGGTTTTCGGCGAGAATGCGCTCGACACAGGCGACGCTGTCGTCGATCTGCTGATTCGCGCTGCTGTCCAGCGTCAGGCTGACCGGCCGCTGATGAATGGCGCGCAGTTGCGCCAGGGTCAACTGGCCGGGGATCAGGTTCAGCGTCTTGGCAGATAAAGTGGTCACGATGCAGCTACTCCTTGATTGATATCAGCAACGGCTTCTGGCCGTTCGCCGCTTTTATGGGGTTGTCGCGTGATCGCGGCACTGCTGGAAAACCCTTTCCAGCGATGTCGGGTCGTTGAGCAGCGCCGCGCTGCTGGCGATATCAGGGGCCAGCCAGCGGTCTTCGTCGTAGGCCGGAACCTGTTCGCGCAGCAGCCGCCAGGCCATGTCCGTACCAACGCCGAAGCGCTGCGCCTTGAGAAATTCGAACGCCTGGGCCGCCAGCAAATACTCGATGGCCAGAATCTGTGTGGTATTGCCCAACACCTTGTGCAGCTTGAGCGCAGCGCTGGTGCCCAGGCTCAGGTGATCTTCCTGCAGGCCCGAGGTGACGTAGTTGTCGACCACCGCCGGTTGCGCCAGCTGGCGGTTTTCTGCGCACAACGACGCGGCGACGTACTGGACGATCATCATTCCCGAGTTGACGCCCGGCTGGCTGACCAGAAACGCCGGCAGGCCGCTGACCAGCGGATTGATCAGGCGATCCAGACGTCGTTCGGCGATGGCGCCCAGTTCGGCCACCGCCATGCACAGCAAGTCCGCCGCCATTGCCACCGACTGGCCATGCGGGTTGGCCTGGGACACCACGCGCCAGGCGTCCGGTGTGCCAAGCAGCATCGGGTTATCAGTGACCGAATTCAGTTCGGTCTCGATCTGGCGGATGGCGTGGGCCAATTGGTCGCGGGTCGCGCCATGTACCTGTGGAATCGAGCGAATGCTCAGCGCATCCTGCGTGCGAATGCCCTGGCTGCTGGCCAGCACTTCACTGCCTGCCAACAGGCTGCGCAGGTTTTTGCCCACCTGTTGCATGCCCGGATGCGGCTTGAGGGCAAGAATGCTCTCATCGAACGCGTCGAGTTGGCCGCGCAGGGCTTCAAAGGTCATTGCCCCTGTCACGTCGGCCCATTGGCTCAGGCGCTCGGCATCGGCGATGGCCAGACAGCTCAGGCCGGTCATGCACGGCGTGCCGTTGACCAGGCACAGGCCGTCCTTGGCACCGAGTATGACCGGTGCCAGCTTTTCTTCATGCAAAGCCTGCTCGGCCGGGATGATTTGCCCTCGATAACTGACCGCCCCAACGCCCAGCAAGGCGATGCCAACGTGTGCCATGTGAGTCAGATAACCCACCGAGCCTTGCGACGGCACGTGTGGCGTAATACCCCGGTTGAGCAAGGCCAGCAGTGCTTCGACCACTTGTCGATGAATGCCGGACTTGCCCTGGCTGTAATTGAGAATCGCGGCGCAGATGATCGCGCGGGTCTGTTCATCGGCCAGCGGCGCACCCACGCCGCAGGCATGGCTGAGCAAGGTGTTGCGCGACAGACGACTGAGCTGTTCGCCTTCCAGCGATACGTTGCACAGCGCGCCGAGGCCGGTGTTCACGCCATAGGCGCGCTCGCCGCTGACGACGATCTGCTGCACGATGGCCTGTGCGTTATCGATCCGCGCCCAAGCGGCGTCCGACAGGCGCAGTTGCGCGCCATGGCGGGCCACGGCCACGACATCCTGCCAGCCCAATGGCGTTTTATCGATGACGATCTGTGCTGCTCGCGACATCTGCAACAGTCCTTAAAGGGTGGCCACGCGGCGCTGAACGAAACGGTCCACGTAATCGTCGGCGGGCGAATGCAGGATTTCTTTCGGCGTGCCGACCTGAATCAATCGCCCGTCCTTGAGGATCGCGATGCGATTGCCGATGCGCACGGCTTCGTCCAGATCGTGGGTGATGAACACGATAGTCTTGTGCAGGCTGGCTTGCAGTTCCAGCAACTGGTCCTGCATTTCGGCGCGAATCAGCGGATCAAGCGCGCTGAATGCCTCGTCCATCAGAATGATGTCGGTGTCGGCCGCCAACGCTCGTGCCAGGCCGACACGCTGGCGCATGCCACCGGAAAGCTGGTGCGGGTATTTGTTCTCGTAGCCTTGCAGGCCCACCGTGGTGATCCAGTGTTGCGCGCGCTCCTGACACAGCGCCTTGCTCTCGCCGCGCACTTTCAGGCCGTAGGCAACGTTGGCCAGTACGGTCTTGTGCGGCAGCAGGCCGAAGCTCTGGAACACCATGCTGATCTTGTGTCGGCGGAATTGGCGCAGGGCCTCCATGTCGTAGCGCAGAATGTCTTCGCCATCGACCAGAATCTCGCCGCTGGTAGGATCGATCAGCCGGTTGAAATGGCGCACCAGTGTCGACTTGCCTGAGCCGGACAGGCCCATGATGACGAAGATTTCGCCGCTGCCAATTGACAGCGACAGGTCGTTGACCCCGACCACACAGCCCGTCTGGGCCAGCACCTGGTCCTTGCTCTGGTTTTGCCTGATCAGTTCCAGCGCTTCCTTCGAGCGGTTGCCGAAGATCTTGAACACGTTTTTGACGACGATTTTGTTCGGTTCCACGCTGCTCATTTGTGCGCCTCATGCCGTGGGCGGCCATAGGCCTGCGTGATACGGTCGATGACGACCGCCAGAATGACGATGGCCAGACCCGCTTCCAGTCCGCGTCCGACGTTGAGGGTCTGAATGCCCACCAGCACGTCTTCGCCCAGTCCGCGCGCGCCGATCATCGATGCAATGACCACCATCGACAGCGCCATCATGGTGGTCTGGTTGATCCCGGCCATGATGCTTGGCATGGCCAGCGGCAGTTGCACGCCGAACAGTTGCTGCCAGCGATTGGCACCGAATGCGTTGATAGCCTCCATCACTTCGCCATCAACCTGACGAATGCCCAGGTCAGTCAGGCGGATCAGTGGCGGCGCGGCATAGATCACGGTGGCAAAAATCGCCGGAACCTTGCCCAGCCCGAACAGCATCAGCACCGGGATCAGGTAAACGAAGCTGGGCATGGTCTGCATGATGTCCAGCAGCGGCATCAACACCGAGCGCAGGCGATTGCTGCGCGCTGAAAGAATGCCCAGTGGAATGCCGATCAGCACCGCAATGACCGTGGCGACCAGCATCAGCGCCAGGGTCTGCATCAGTTTGTCCCACAAGCCGACCGCGCCGACCAGAAACAGCAGGCCGACCATCACCAGGCTGGTGACGATCTTGCGCGTCGCGTGCCAGGTAATCGCGCCGACAATGATCAGCATCAGCCACCACGGCGCCATGCGCAGCAGGCTTTCCAGGTTGACGATGGCCCACAGCAGCGTGTCGGATATATGTCGGAACACATCGCCGTACTGAGTCACCAGCGAGTCGACGCCGTCGTTGACCCAGTTGGCAATCGAGAAAGTGAAGTTTTCAGGAAACATAAGCGGCTCTCAAATGAGGTGTGTCGGGTCAACGGTCAGGGCAGACGGCTCGTCAGGCGGGCTGCCCCGGCGTTTACAGCGAGGCGTCCACCTTCTTCGCGGCGTCTTCACTGACCCACTTGTGCCAGACTTCCGGGTGCTCTTTCAGGAAAATCTTCGCCAGTTTTGGCGATTCGATGCGTTCCTTGGCCATGCGCCCCAGGTTCTGGTTGAGCAGGTCGATGGGCAGGTTGACCTTTTCCAGTATCGCGACCAGCTCAGGCGCCTGGTCGTGGAACACTTTGGACACGCCGACCTTGATATCGATCGACTTGTTGACCCCGGCCTTTTCTTCCAGTCGCACCAGGTCCACCTGGCCCATCAGCGGCGTCGGCGACCAGTAATAGGTCAGAATCGGCTCGCCACGCTTGTAGCTGGACAGGATAGCCGCATCCAGTGCCGGGCCGGTGCCCGGACGGAAGTTGGTGTATTTACTTTCCAGGCCGTAGCTCTTGAGCATTTCGCTGTTTTCCAGCTCGCAGGTCCAGCCAGCCGGACAGTTGTAGAAACGGCCTTTGCCGGGCTCTTCCTGGTCCTTGAACACCGCAGAGTACTGGGCCAGATCGCTGATGGATTTCAGGTTGGGTGCCTTGGCTTCCAGCTTGCGTTTGGCATCGCCTTCGATCACATAGCGTGGCACGTACCAGCCTTCCACAGCGCCGACGATCGGCGCGCCGACACCGACCACCTTGCCGGCAGCGGCGGCCTTGTTCCAGACCTCGCTGCGGCCGACCCATTCTTCGGCGAAAATCTGGATGTCGTTGGTGCTCAGGGCGTTTTCCATGGCGATGGAGTTACCGGGCAGGGCGTCGACAGTGCAGCCGTAACCCTTGTCCAGAATGACCTGCAGCACGTCGGTCAGCAGCATTGCGCTTTCCCAGTTCAGACCGGCGAATTTCACCGGTTTGCCTGATTCGCACCAGCCGGCAGCCTGACTTGCGCCTGCGCTGGCGAGCAGGCCAGCGGATACCAGTGTGGTCAACAGGGCCTTTTTCATGTTCATTGTCGATGCTCCCAAGCTTGAAATGGATGACGGCAGCTTCAATCAGGCATCCGGCCCGCAGGCATTCTCATGCCCGTTCCCCGAGTCTGTCGGTGTGATAACCGCAGAGTCCTTAACGTCCGATCATCGGCAGGTTCAAGCCCTGCTCTTTGGCACAGTCGATAGCAATGTCGTAACCGGCATCGGCATGCCGCATTACACCGGTGGCCGGATCGTTGTGCAGTACGCGGGCGATGCGCTCGGCGGCTTCGTCCGTGCCGTCGCAGACGATCACCATCCCGGAATGCTGCGAAAAGCCCATGCCGACGCCGCCGCCGTGGTGCAACGACACCCAGGTCGCGCCACTGGCGGTGTTGAGCAACGCGTTGAGCAGCGGCCAGTCAGAGACTGCATCCGAGCCGTCGCGCATGGATTCGGTTTCGCGGTTGGGGCTGGCGACCGAGCCGGAGTCCAGGTGGTCACGACCGATCACCACCGGGGCCGACAGCTCGCCGCTGCGGACCATTTCGTTGAAGGCCAGGCCCAGTTTGGCGCGCTGACCCAGGCCGACCCAGCAGATACGTGCAGGCAAGCCCTGAAAGCTGATCCGCTCGCGGGCCATGTCCAGCCAGTTGTGCAGGTGCTCGTCGTCCGGGATCAGCTCCTTGACCTTGGCGTCGGTCTTGTAGATGTCCTGCGGGTCGCCTGACAGCGCAGCCCAGCGGAACGGCCCGATGCCGCGGCAGAACAGCGGGCGAATGTAGGCCGGGACAAAACCGGGGAAATCGAAAGCATTGGCCACACCGACTTCCTTGGCCATCTGACGGATGTTGTTGCCGTAGTCGAAGGTCGGAATGCCGGCCTTCTGAAACGCCAGCATGGCTTCGACGTGTTCAGCCATCGACTGCTTGGCGGCCTTGACCACGCTGGCCGGTTCGCTCACCGAGCGGGCGCGGTACTCGTCCCAGGTCCAGCCTTTGGGCAGGTAGCCGTTGAGCGGGTCATGGGCGCTGGTCTGGTCGGTGACCATGTCTGGCCGCACGCCGCGACGGACCATTTCCGGCAGAATATCTGCCGCGTTGCCGCACAGGGCGATGGAAATGGCCTTGCCTTCGGCGGTGTATTTGGCAATGCGCGCCAAAGCGTCATCGAGATCAGCCGCCTGTTCGTCGACATAGCGGGTCTTGATGCGGAAATCGATGCGGCTCTGCTGGCATTCGATGTTCAGCGAGCAGGCCCCGGCCAGTGTTGCCGCCAATGGTTGTGCGCCGCCCATGCCGCCGAGGCCTGCCGTCAGCACCCAGCGACCCTTGAGGTTGCCGTCATAGTGCTGACGGCCGGCTTCGACGAAGGTTTCGTAGGTGCCTTGAACGATGCCCTGGCTGCCGATGTAGATCCAGCTGCCTGCGGTCATCTGGCCATACATCGCCAGGCCCTTGGCATCCAGCTCGTTGAAATGCTCCCAGCTGGCCCAGTGCGGCACCAGGTTGGAGTTGGCGATCAGCACGCGCGGGGCGTTGCTGTGGGTCTTGAACACGCCGACCGGCTTGCCGGACTGCACCAGCAGGGTTTCATCATCGTTGAGCTGAGTCAGGCTCTCGACGATCTTGTCGTAGCACTCCCAGTTGCGCGCGGCACGGCCGATGCCACCGTAAACCACCAGTTCGTTGGGGTTTTCGGCAACTTCCGGGTCGAGGTTATTCATCAACATGCGCAACGGCGCTTCGGTCATCCAGCTCTTGGCGGTCAATTGAGTGCCGCGGGCGGCCCGTACGACGCCTTCGCGGTGGCGGGTCCAGTCCTGCTTAAGGTCTTGATTATTCTCGGTCACAAAAAAATCCTCAGCGATCAATCCAGATCAGCGCGATGAAGGGCGGGCAGTGCCTGGCGAAGCAGGCCGGTTCAGTCCGATAGAGCACAGGCTGACTGGCCTGTCTCTACTTGTACATACAAGCATATGCAATCAAAAGACCAACTTTGCATAGCGCTGCTGTTTTGATCGTCGGAACAGCGTGAAACCCCGTATTCATGGGCTTCACGAGGGTGTGGTCAGGCAGATGAAATGGTGTGAAGCAATGCTGCTGATGTTACCGCGCACGTGTTTTGCGCAGTTTTGAGGCGGCGGGTAACAGATTGGTGCAGAGAATGTGCACAGGGTTGCGAGGCTCATGAACAGAGCAGTCGTGGGTACTCGTTTGCATCGCTTTGGCATGGGAACGAACTCGCTCTGCCACGCGTCATACCGTGGCCTGAGCCAGCGTTTACCGGCCTGCGATTAGTCTTTGCGGGTGTTTTCATGTTTAAATTGAACGCTCGTTCAAGTTAAACCGGTGGTTCGCTGCCCGCTCACATCTGGAGGCTTACCCTTGCCGTATCCGTTTTTTGCAGTTTGTTTTATCAGTCCGGAGGCCTGCGTTTTATGAGTTCTCCGAGTACAACTCCCAGCGGAATGGTCCGCATGAACGCTCCAGTGTTTTACTTCGCTGCGAGCTTCATCCTGATCTTCGGCATCGTCGTCATCGCCTTCCCGCAAGCCAGCGGCGCATGGTTGCTGGCTGCACAAAACTGGGCGGCCAATACGGTCGGCTGGTACTACATGATGGTCATGACCCTGTACCTGGTCTTCGTGGTGGTCACCGCCTTGTCGGGCTTCGGCAAGATCAAGCTCGGTGCCGACCACGACGAACCCGAGTTCAGTTACCTCTCGTGGGCCGGCATGCTGTTCGCTGCGGGGATCAGCATCACGCTGTTCTTCTTCTGCGTCTCGGAACCGCTGACGCATTTGCTGCAACCGCCGCAAGGCGAGGGCGGCACGACCGAGGCTGCGCGTCAGGGTATGCAGTTGCTGTTTCTGCACTGGGGCCTGCATGGCTGGGGCGTGTTTGCCTTTGTCGGTATGGCGCTGGCCTATTTCGCTTATCGACACAACCTGCCGCTGGCACTGCGTTCGGCGCTGTACCCGCTGATCGGCAAACGCATCAACGGCCCTATCGGCTATGCCGTCGATGGCTTCGGCATTATTGCGACCATCTTCGGGCTGGGCGCAGACATGGGCTTCGGTGTGCTGCATCTGAACTCCGGCCTTGATTATCTGTTTGGCGTTCCGCACACCCAATGGATTCAGGTCGGTTTGATCACCCTGATGATGGGGGCGGCGATTCTGGTGGCCATCGCCGGTGTCGACAAGGGCGTGCGCGTCATGTCCGACATCAACATGCTGCTGGCCTGCGCGCTGCTGCTGTTTGTGCTGTTTGCCGGTCCGACCCAGCATTTGCTCAATACGCTGGTGCAGAACATCGGCGACTATCTGGGCGCGCTGCCGAGCAAGAGTTTCGACGTCTACGCCTACGATAAGCCAAGTGACTGGCTGGGCGGCTGGACCGTGTTCTATTGGGCGTGGTGGATTGCCTGGGCGCCATTCGTGGGCCTGTTCATCGCACGTATTTCCCGTGGCCGGACCATCCGTGAATTCGTGTTCGGTGTATTGCTGATTCCACTGGGCTTTACCCTGGCCTGGATGTCGATCTTCGGCAACAGCGCCATCGATCAGGTGCTCAACCACGGTATGACTGCGCTCGGTCAGTCGGCCATCGATGATCCGTCGATGACCCTGTACCTGTTGCTGGAGACCTATCCGTGGAGCAAGACCGTTATCGCGGTCACGGTGTTCATCAGCTTCGTGTTCTTCGTCACCTCGGCCGATTCGGGCACGGTGGTGCTGTCCACGCTCTCGGCCAAAGGCGGCAACCCCGACGAAGACGGCCCGAAATGGCTGCGCGTGTTCTGGGGTGTGGCCACGGCGCTGATCACCAGCGGCTTGCTGTTCTCCGGCAGTATCGATGCGCTGAAATCAGCGGTGGTACTGACTTCGTTGCCGTTCTCGCTGATCCTGCTGCTGATGATGTGGGGCCTGCACAAGGCGTTCGTCATGGAGTCCCAGCGCCAGATCGCGCAACTGTACTCACTGGCGCCAGTGTCCGGTTCACGACGCGGCGGCTGGCGTCAGCGCTTGAGTCAGGCCGTGCATTACCCGTCGCGAGACGAGGTGTATCGCTTCCTCGACCAGACCGTGCGTCCGGCCATTGATGAGGTGACGGCGGTGTTTGTCGAGAAGGGCTTGAGTGTCGTCAATGTGCCTGACCCGTCCAACGACTCGGTGACCCTGGAAATCGGCCACGGCGAAGAGCGTCCGTTCATCTACCAGGTGCAGATGAAAGGCTTCTTCACTCCCTCGTTCGCACGAGGTGGCATGGGCTCCAAGCAGCTGAACAACCGCCGCTACTACCGCGCCGAGGTTCACCTGAGCGAAGGCAGTCAGGACTACGACCTGGTGGGCTACACCAAGGAACAGGTCATCAACGACGTGCTCGACCAGTACGAGCGGCACATGCAGTTCCTGCATCTGGTGCGTTGATCGGAGCATGGGCACGATAGGTGTTCTTTCAGACGCCTATCGTTCCTCACGCTCCAGCGTGGGAATGCCTGGCGTGACGCTCCGCGTCACAAATCTGCGCCACGCCGCACATCCAAGAGCGGACGCAGAGCGTCCAGAACGGCATGTCGACGCGGAGCGTCGCACGATAGTTGAGGTTATCGTTCCTCACGCTCCAGCGTGGGAATGCCGTGGGTGACGCTCCGCGTCACAAATCTGCGCCGCACCGCACATTCAAGATCGGACGCAGAGCGTCCAGAACGGCATGTCGACGCGGAGCGTCGCAGGATAGTTGAGGTGATCGTTCCTCACGCGCTCGCGCAGGCGTGAGATTGCGTCTGCAAACTTACGTACTCTCCCGCTCCACCAAGCTGCAATCCAGCAGATTCAGCCGCTGGATTTCCCCCTCTACCGGCAACACCCCAAGGCTTTCAAGCACGCGCGTTGCGGCCAGTATGCCGATCTCCAGCGCTGGCGGTTTGATGGTGGTCAGGCTGGGCAGCATCATTTCTGCGAAGGCGTAATCGCCAAAGCCCATCACGGCGCAATCCTGCGGGATGTGCAGGCCTGCACGCTGGCTGGCGAGCAGGGCGCCGGCTGCCAGGTTGTCGTTGGCGAAGAAGATGGCGTCGGGGCGAGGTGCCTGGCTCATCAAGGTTTCCATCGCCTGTTTGCCCGCCTCGAATGGCGCTCGCCCGGCATCCGGGACGAATACCCATGGCTGGATGCCAAGCCCTGCCAGGGTGGCGATATACCCGTCGCGTCGCTCCAGTGCGCTGAAGTCCCCCGCGATGCTGTTCTGCACGAACGCAATGCTGCGATAGCCCTTGCCGTACAGATAGCGAGCGGCAGTCACGCCAACGTTGTAGTGAGAAAAACCAATCTGGATCGGGCTGCGCTCCGGCCGATGGTCCCAGGTTTCGATCACCGGGATATCCGCCTGCTCGATCATCTTCTCGGTGGCCGGGCTGTGGAAGCGGCTGGTCAGTACCAGCGCTGCCGGCGACCAGCCCAGAAACGCCCGCACGGCGCTTTCTTCCTGCTCGGCGGAGAAGTAGCTGGAAGCCAGCAGCAACTGGAAACCCTGCTGGCTCAATGTGTCGCTGAAGCCCTGAATGGTGTTGGCGAAGATCGGCCCCGAGATGTTGGGAATGACCATCGCCACTACCTTGCTGCGCGCTGACGCCAGACCACCGGCCACCCGATTGGGCACGTAACCCAGCGCACTGACAGCCGCCGCAATGCGTTCGCGCAACGCTGGCGACACGTGTGCAGGCTGATTGAAATAGCGCGATACGCTGATCGCTGACACACCTGCCTGTCGCGCCACCGTGTCGATGGTCACCCGGCCTGCGCCTCGGCGTTTGCGTGTCGCAGGTTTTTCGTCGGCCATGCTCGATCACTTCGCATACAAGTAAAAAGAATATAAAACTAATTTTTCAGTATTGGACGATCTATCGGTCGTTTCCTGATACTTGTGATGTTAGCGCTAACAACGATGGTTGTCTGCTACTCGCCACCGCGAATGCCCGGCCCCGGTTTAGCCAGCAAGAACACGCGCCAGTGCGCATTGCACTGTCGGATCAGGGCATATTTCAGGCAGGCACGCAGATGCACACAACACGTGGGGATGGCGTCAAACACACACTTCTGGCACAGGCCATCGATCAGGCGCATACGGCGCGGGGGCGTCGTTATGGCTGGTTGCTGATGGGGCTGACGGCCTTGCCGTGGGTTCCGGCGCTGGCGGACGCCGATACTGCGCAGAGCGCTGAGACGGTAGCGCTGGAGTCTGTCACGGTGACCGCCACGCGCCGCGAGGAATCGTTGCAAAAGGTGCCGGTCGCCGTGTCGGTGATTCAGGGCGAACAACTGGAGCGCGATAACCGCAATGGCGTGGCCAGCATTGTGCAGCAGGTGCCGTCGCTGAATTTCCGCACTGGCGCCTCCAACAAGGACACCTCGCTGTTCATTCGCGGGGTCGGCACCATTTCCACCTCGCCGGGCGTCGAGCCAACCGTGGCGACCGTGATTGACGGCGTGGTGTATGCGCGTCCGGGGCAGGCCACGCTGGACCTGCTCGACCTGGAACGCATCGAAGTGCTGCGCGGCCCGCAAGGCACGCTGTTCGGCAAGAATGCATCGGCCGGTGTGCTAAACGTCACCACCAAAGCGCCAACCGAAGAGACCCACGGCTATATCGATCAGTCGTATTACAGCGGCAACGAAAGCCGCACTCGCTTCGGCATCGGCGGCAGTCTGATTCCGCAGACCCTCAAGGGCTCGATCACCACACTTTTCGGCAGCTACGACGGCAATGTCGACAACGCGCTAAACGGTCAGGAAGTCAACGGTTACAACCGCAAGGGCGTGCGCGGCAAGCTGGAATTCACGCCCAACGATGACATCACGTTTACCCTCGCGGCGGATTACATGCAGTCCCATGATGACGCGCCCAACGGCGTAGTGACCAAGGCGCTGACCCCGGCATTTGCCAGTGCCCTGTCGCCAGTGCGTGCGGACAGCGACAACCGCAATGTGCTCAGCGATTACCGCAGCCATGTCGAAGACGTCAACAAAGGCCTGTCCGGCCAGCTCGACTGGCAACTGGGTGATTACACCCTGACGTCCATCACCGCCTGGCGCGGCTGGGACAACACCCAGTATCAGGACGGCGACCGTCTTGGCACCATCACGGCTGCTTTCCCCGGCACTGAAGACAAGGGCGATCTGGCGTTCAACCAGTACTCTCAGGAGTTACGCCTGGCATCGCCGAAAGGCCAGTTTGTCGAGTACGTCGGCGGGCTGTTTTACATGCATGGCAAGAGTGACGAAACCTATCAGCGCACGCTGATCACCCCGACGGCGCAAAACCGTGGCATCGCCGATTACAGCACCACCACCGACAGCTATTCGGTATTCGGCGAAACCACCTTCAACTTCACGCCTGATTTCCGCGCGATTGCCGGCGCACGCTGGACCCACGATGATCTGGAATACGATCACCGCCGCGTTTCGACATCGGCGACGACCGTGAGCGGCATTCAGCCTGCGACCAGCAGTTCCGGTTCGGTGGACGAGGACGGCAAATCCGGGCGCCTGGGGTTGCAATACGACCTGAGCGACAGCGTGATGACCTACATCACCTACTCGCGCGGCTACAAAGGCCCGGCCTATAACGTGTTCTTCAACATGCAGCCGCGCGACACCGAAGCCCTCAAACCGGAAACCTCGAACACCTGGGAGGTCGGCGTCAAAGCCACCTCCTGGAACAACCGTCTGACCACCAATCTGGCGGTGTTCCACAGCGACTACGACAACTATCAGGCGAACTTCTTCGACAGCGTGGCCGGGCAGGTCGTCACGCGCCTGATCAACGCAGGCAGTGTCAGCACCGAAGGTGTCGAGCTGGATTACGCGTTGCAGGCCACCCGCAATCTGAAGTTCTCCGGCGCGCTGTCCTACACCCGCGCACGTATCGACACGTTCTCCTGCCCGGCCGGTGCCGCAGCGTCTTGCAACGTCGATGGCAAAACCCTGCCGTACAGCCCGGACTGGAAAAGCTACGTTCGCGCCGATTACACCATCCCGCTGGACAACGGTCTGGATATCGAACTGGGCACCGACTACAGCTGGCAGAGCGAAGTGCAGTACGACATCAGCCAGAACCCCGACACCAAACAGGGCGCTTATGGCATCTGGAACGCCAGCGTGGCGCTGGCCGATTACAACAGTGGCTGGCGCGTGGCGCTGCTCGGCAAGAACCTCGCCGACAAGTCTTATTCGCCGATGCTGGCAACCGGCGGCAACTACGTTTACCGATCTGTGCCGCGTGATGACGAACGTTATTTCGGCGTGCAGCTACGCAAGGATTTTTGAGTCGTTGCCCGCAGCAATACAGTAAGGAGTGAAGAATGAGCACGACTGCTCGACAGATGAAACTGGGCGCTTTTCTAATGGCCACCGGGCACCACGTTGCGGCGTGGCGCCATGCGGATGTGCCTGCCGATGCGGGGCTGGATTTCAAGCACTATCGGCATTTGGCCAGGGTGGCCGAAGCGGCAAAATTCGATGCGCTGTTTGTGGCGGACAGCGTTGCCGCGGCGACCGGTGATATCGCCAGCCGCATGGCGCGCTCCGATCATTTTGAACCACTGACGCTGCTCTCGGCGCTGAGCGCGGTGACTGACCACATCGGTCTGATTGCAACCGCGACCACCACCTACAACGAGCCGTATCACGTGGCCCGCAAGTTCGCCTCGCTGGATCATCTGTCCGGCGGGCGGGCAGGCTGGAATCTGGTGACGTCGGATGCTGCCGCCGAAGCGCAGAACTTCGGTCGCGCCGAACATGTAGGGCATCCCGAGCGCTATAGCCGCGCACGCGAGTTTCATCAGGTGGTGACCGGCCTGTGGGACAGCTGGGCAGACGATGCTTTCATCCGCGACAAAGCCAGTGGTGAGTACTACGACCCGGCCAGGCTGCATGTGCTCGACCACGTGGGCGAGCACTTCCGCGTCAAAGGGCCGCTGAATGTGGCGCGCTCGCCGCAGGGCCAGCCGGTGGTGGTGCAGGCTGGCTCTTCTGAAGCAGGACGTGATCTGGCGGCACAGACGGCGGAAGTTGTGTTTACCGCCCAGACATCGCTGGCCAGTGCACAGGCGTTTTACGCAGACATCAAGGGGCGTTTGCGCGCATACGGACGTGACGCAGCGTCGCTGAAAGTCATGCCCGGCGTGTTCATCGTCGTGGCAGAAACCGAGGCGCTGGCGAAAGAAAAATTCGAGTCGTTTCAACGCCTGGTCGAGCCTCAGGTGGGTGTCGCTTTGTTGGGGCGCATGCTGGGAAATTTCGACCTGTCGGGCTATCCGCTGGACGGCCCGTTGCCGGAGTTACCGTTGACCGACAGCGGCCAGCGCAGTCGGCAAAAATTGCTGACCGAACTGGCCGATCAGGAAAACCTGACGCTGGCGCAGTTGGGGCGGCGGATTGCCGGTGGGCGAGGGCACTACAGCCTGATCGGCACACCCGCGCAGATCGCCGATGAACTGCAAATCTGGTTCGAACAGGGCGCAGCCGACGGCTTCAATGTGCTGGTGCCGCATCTGCCGGGCGGGCTTGAAGATGTCGCACAGCTGCTGGTGCCTGAGTTGCAGCGGCGCGGGTTGTTTCGTCGCGAATACGAAGGCACGACGTTGCGCGACAACCTGGGCTTGCAGCGGCCTGCTTATAGATTTTGATCACTCCGGCGTTTGCTGCCGCGCAAGGCTGCAGAAAGGCGACGCGGAGCGTCACGACATGCATACCCACGCGGAGCATGGGCACGAGCGTCAACCGGGATAATTTTCGCCGAAAGGATTACCGATGAAATCATTCACCTTTATCACCGCCATTCTGGCCTTCTGCGGTCTGCTCAACAGCGCCTCTGCCGAAGAACCCGACAGCCTGCGCATCGGCTACCAGAAAGGTTCGATCACGCTGGTGCTGGCCAAGGAGCACGCGCTGCTGGAGAAGCGTTTTCCTGATACAAAGATCCAATGGATCGAGTTCCCCGCCGGGCCGCAGATGCTTGAGGCGTTGAACATCGGCAGTCTGGATATTGCTTCAACCGGCGACATTCCGCCGATCTTTGCTCAGGTCGCAGGTGCCGATCTGGTCTACATCGGCGCGGAGCCAGCCAAGCCACAGGCAGAAACCTTGCTGGTGCGCAATGAAAGCCCGCTGCACAGCGTCACTGACCTGAAGGGCCGCAAGGTCGCACTTCAGAAAGGCTCCAGCTCCCACAACGTGGTGCTGCGCGTGCTGAACAAGGCAGGGCTGACCTTCAAGGATATTCAGCCGATCTACCTGACCCCGGCCGATGCCCGCGCCGCGTTCGAGAACGGCAGCGTCGATACCTGGGCAATCTGGGACCCGTACTATTCCATCGCCATGAGCGAAGGCCACAGCCGCCTGCTGGCCAATGGTGAAGGGCTTGGACTGTCGGGGCCCTTCTATACGGCACGCCGGGAGTTCGCCGATAAAAACGGCGCGTTCGTGCAGCAGATCCTTGACGAACTGACCGTTGCCGATGGCCTGTCGCGGACCCGGCGTGCCGAGAGCATTCAGATTCTGGCACGCAGCATGGGCTTGTCTGAGGCGGTCATCACTCAGTATCTTGACCATCGGCCTGCATCACCCAGCCTGCCGATCACACCCGATATCGTGCGTGCGCAGCAGGCGACCGCTGATCTGTTTTACGACAACCACTTGATACCCAAGCGGGTCGACATTCAGCAGGTTGTCTGGCAAAAGCCATGATTCCGGCGTTGCGAACAAGCGTCACCTGTTCGCAACCGCAATCAAGACGCCTCGAATATCCCCCAGACAAGAGAGGACTCAATGACCTACATCGCTGCCGAAAATCGTTACGAAGACATGCCTTATCGCCGTACCGGCCGCAGCGGGCTGGTGCTTCCGGCACTGTCTTTGGGCTTGTGGCACAACTTCGGTGACAGCACGCCGATCGACACCCAGCGCGCCATGCTGCGCACGGCGTTCGATCTGGGCATCAACCATTTCGACCTGGCCAACAACTATGGCCCGCCGTACGGCAGCGCCGAGATCAACTTCGGTCGTTTGCTGCGCGAAGATTTCCAGCAGTACCGCGATGAACTGATTATTTCCAGCAAGGCTGGCTGGGACATGTGGCCAGGGCCTTACGGGCAGGGCGGCGGCTCGCGCAAATACGTGCTTGCCAGCCTTGATCAGAGCCTGCAGCGCATGGGGCTCGATTACGTTGATATTTTCTATTCCCACCGCTTCGATCCGGACACCCCGCTGGAAGAAACCGCCAGCGCGCTTGCCACGGCGGTGCAGCAGGGCAAGGCGCTGTACATCGGTATCTCGTCGTATTCCGGGGCCAAGACCCGCGAAATCGCTGCGCTGCTGAAAGAGTGGAAAGTGCCGTTGCTGATTCACCAGCCGGCCTACAACCTGCTCAATCGCTGGGTCGAGAAAGACCTGCTGGAGGCTACCGAAGAGCTGGGTGCTGGCGTGATCGCCTTTACCGCATTGGCGCAGGGGCTGCTGTCTGACAAATACCTGAACGGCGTGCCCAAGGACGCGCGGGTCAATCGTCCGGGCGGTGGTTCGCTGCAGGCTTCGCACTTGTCCGAACAGAACATCGCCCACGTGCGCGCACTCAACGACATTGCCCAGCGTCGTGGTCAGAGCCTGGCGCAGATGGCCCTGGCCTGGACGTTGCGTGATCCACGCGTAACATCAGCGCTGATCGGCGCGAGCCGCCCGGAGCAAATCATCGAAAACGTCGGTGCGCTGAAGAACCTGGCGTTCAGCAGCGAAGAACTGGCCGAGATCGATAGCTTTGCCGTGGAAGGCGGCATCAATCTGTGGGAAAAACCGTCGCTGGCGGAGTAAGCACAGCCATGGCCGGGTAATAGGCCAGGCTCAGTGCAGGCCGCCATCGGACATTGAAAAATGCACCTGGCGGCCTGCTAGCCTGCACGGGCAGCAGCGCCGAGTTGTTCAGGGGGCGCCACTCAATGACGAAGAAATATCCCGGGGTCATGATGTTTTTCTCCTGCCCTCGGCAATGACCAGCGGATCCGCTGAGTACTGCGAAGGTATTTCGTCCAGTGCCCAGAGATGAAACGCCACAGGTGAGGCGAAGTCCGGGTCTGGCGGGACCTTGGTGTGATACTCGGGATAATGGGTCTGAAAGTCGATGGCGGCCTGCACCAGAAAAGGCTCGCTGAAGCGCCTTCCCCAAAAGGCCGCAGTAATGGGCAATTGCTGTGGAATGCCGGTCGCGCCATGGCCGATGGGCAGCGTCAGCATGGGCCAGGCCAGTGCGTTGGGCTGGGCGAAGTACCTGCGTTGCACCGGAAGCGACTTTGCCACCGGGCCTGCCCGTTCGCCGACATGTGCACCAAGCGGCAGCACCATCATGAAGTCAATCTGATAGTCATTCAGTGCCTTTTCAAAATGCCCCTGTTCCTGGCGGCGTCTGTTCTCTGCTTCGAGTCTGATGCCCACTGGAATGAGTGAGGCAACCTGATCGTACAACTCCGGGTATCTTCGCAGCAGGTATTCCCGGTCGTCTTCATTCTCCAGCGAGCCTGCAAAATCACGCACGGCCGACCAGTGCCGGGTTTCCAGTTGATTGGCGTAACTGGTAACGGCCTGGGCGTTGACACTCATCAGAATGCTGCCATCACTGTTCAGCACGTCATGAATGGGTTCGGGCGCGGTGTAAGGGGTGTTTTCAGGAGCTCCGGCATCCAGCCACGGGAAGTCGACGACCTTTGCGCCCAGCGCTGCAAGCTGGTCCTTGAACCTGACGAAGGCTGCGCTGTAGTCCTCGTCGTAAGACTGCGCGGGAGGTTGTCCAGGCGAAGACATCCAGTCTGTCTGCGGAATGCCTATGGTCAGCCCTTCCAGAGGAAGAGAACCGGGGGTCGGGGTAATGGATAGCTGCTCGCCTATCGACGGGGCCGACAGGCTTTGCGGATCGTTTTCTCCATCAGGGCCGGCAATTATCGACAGGATCAGCGATGCATCACGAATCGAACGGGCCATGGGGCCGACCACGTCCCAGCCGGTTCGCAGCGGCATCACGCCGGCGCCAGACACCAGCCCCAGCGACGGCTTTATCGCGCTGGCGCCATTGGCTGCCGCCGGGATGATAATCGAGCCCGCGGTTTCTTCGCCCAGCGCTGCGGCGCACAGACGCGCAACCGGGGCGACCCCCGAGCCCTGACTGGACCCACCCGGCGTGCGCGTCGGGTCCCACGCATTCCCGGCAAACTGGCCGACGGTATGGGTTGAGAGTTCGGAGCAGATGGTATGACCGATAATCAATGCGCCCTGAGCCCTCAGCCGGGCGACGCATGTCGCATCACGTAATGCCAGGTTGCCGGAAAAGGCCTGAGTGCCGTTTTTGCTTTCAAGGCCCTTGATGGCGAAAGAGTCTTTTATGCCGAAGGGAATTCCGCATAACGGAGGGGCCGGGCCGCGTTCATCGTCCTGGCTGGTCAGCCATCTATCGGCAAGTCTCGCCTGCTCCAGGAGCGCCGAAAAATGCTCAAGACGCACGAAAGCATTGTACTTGCCGTTATCGCCATAGATTTCTTCCGGGCCGTTGAGCTGGGTGATGCGGCTCCAGTACTCGATGAACACCTGTTCGGCGGTCAGTCTTTGCGGGTTGTCTTCGCGCAGCAGTGCGGCGAGTTCGACGATATCGTAGTCAACAATCCGCTCGCGTCTTTCAATGCTGGCACCACACGGCAGTGCAGCAAGCAAACGTAAATTATTGGCGCGCTGTCGGGCGTCAGATTCATCGAATAATGCACTTTCCATACTGATTAGCTCCTTATGCCCCTTGAGTGGGGTCAGAAGAAGCTAATCATTAAAGGACGTGGCGAGTAACTGGCAGAAATGCCAGTGTTCGGTCTTGAGGAAGGCTCAGCTTTCGTCTGCCTCGTCGTCGTCACCGCCGTCGATTTTCATGCCCAGTTCCTTGATCTTGCGGGTCAGGGTGTTGCGGCCCCAGCCCAGCAGCACGGCGGCGTCGCGGCGACGGCCGGCGGTGTGTTTGAGGGCGGTTTCGATCATGATTCGTTCGAAGGTCGGCACCGCGCTGTCCAGCAGGCTGGACTGACCGCGAGACAACGCCTGGTCGGCCCATTGACGCAGCGCCTGTTCCCAGTTGGTAACCGGCGCAGCGTCTTGCGGCAGGCTTAGCAGTTCCGGCGGCAGGTCGCTGATGTGCACTTCACGACCCGAAGCCATGACCGTGATCCAGCGGCAGGTGTTCTCCAGTTGACGAACGTTGCCTGGCCACGGCAGATGCTTGAGGTATTCCTCGGTCTCGGCCTTGAGCAGTTTGGGCTCGACGGACAGCTCCTGCGCTGCGCGGCTCAGGAAGTGCTTGGCCAGCGTCGGAATGTCTTCGCGACGGTCCGACATGCGCGGAATGTGGATACGGATCACGTTCAGGCGGTGGAACAAGTCCTCACGGAACTTGCCGGCCTGCACGAGGATTTCCAGATTCTGGTGCGTCGCGGCAATGATTCGCACGTCGACCTTGACCGGCGTATGACCGCCAACCCGATAGAACTCGCCGTCCGCCAGAACCCTCAGCAGCCGGGTTTGCGTGTCGGCCGGCATGTCGCCGATTTCATCGAGGAACAGCGTACCGCCGTCCGCCTGCTCGAAGCGGCCGCGACGCAGGTTGGCCGCGCCGGTGAAAGCGCCTTTCTCGTGGCCAAACAACTCCGATTCCATCAGGTCCTTGGGAATCGCCGCCATGTTCAGGGCGATGAACGGCGAAGCCGAACGCGGGCTGTGACGGTGCAGGGCGTGAGCGACCAGCTCTTTACCGGTCCCCGATTCGCCGTTGATCAGCACGGTGATGTTGGAATGACTCAGACGCCCGATGGCCCGAAACACTTCCTGCATCGCTGGCGCTTCGCCGATGATTTCAGGGGTGCGGGTCAGGGTCGGCGGCACGTCCAGGCCTTGCTGTTCCTGAGCGTGCTGGTTGGCGCGCTTGACCAGCGAGACGGCTTCGTCGACGTCGAACGGCTTGGGCAGGTACTCGAAAGCACCACCCTGATACGAGGCAACCGCGCTGTCCAGGTCCGAATGGGCCGTCATGATGATCACTGGCAAGCGCGGGTGCTGCTCGCGAATCCGCGCCAGCAGGTCCAGGCCACTGGCGCCGGGCATGCGAATGTCGGAGATGATCACGTCCGGTTGCTGACGGGCCAGACGGCTCATCACCCCGTCGGCGCTGTCGAAGCTTTGCGTGGTCATGCCTTCCTGTTGCAAGGCTTTTTCCAGTACCCAGCGGATAGAACGATCGTCGTCTACGATCCAGACAGTTTCACTACGGCTCATGTCGAAGCTGCTCCTTGTTCCAGCGGCAGGAAGATCGAGAACGTGGTGTGGCCGGGATGGCTGTCACACTCGATCAGGCCCTGGTGCTGGCTGATGATGTTCTGGGTAATGGCAAGACCGAGCCCGGTACCATCCGGGCGGCCACTGACCATCGGGTAGAAAATGGTTTCCTGAAGCTCGGCCGGGATACCCGGACCGTTGTCGATGATTTCGATCTTGCTGACCAGCCGATGGCGCACATGGCCAATGGTGAACTGGCGCATGGCGCGGGTTCGCAGCGTGATCCGGCCGAGGCGCAACTCGTTCTGGCCGCTGATTGCCTGCATCGCATTGCGCACGATATTGAGCACGGCCTGAATCATCTGTTCGCGGTCGATCAGTACATCGGGAATGCTTGGGTCATAGTCGCGCACCAACGTGATGCAACCCTGGCTTTCGGCTTCGACCAGGCTGCACACCCGCTCGAGCACTTCATGCACGTTGGTCATCGCCAGCGAAGGCAGCTTGTTGGAGCCCAGCATGCGGTCGACCAGATTACGCAGCCGGTCGGCCTCTTCGATGATGACGTTGGTGTAGTCCTTGAGGCTTTCTTCCGGCAGTTCGCGGGCCAGCAGTTGCGCGGCACCGCGAATCCCGCCCAGTGGATTCTTTATTTCATGGGCCAGACCGCGTACCAGCATCTTGGTGGTTTCCTGCTTGGACAGCTGCGCTTCTTCTTTGGTGATGCGCAGCAGACGGTCGCGCGGGTGTACTTCAAGCAGCAGCAGGGTTTCGCCTTTGCTGAGGATGGGCGTCACGGCGTAGTCGACCGTCAGGGTCTGGCCGGCAAGTGCGGTGAGCATTGCTTCGCGCTTGGTGAACGGGTGTGCCTGCTCCACCGCCTGGCGCAGTGAACTCAGTGCTTCGGCCGACTCGGTGAACAGCTCGCTGATGAATTGCCCATGGCTGCGCTGCCCGCTGATCGCCAGCAGCATTTCCGCTGCCGGGTTCATGTACTCAAGTCGCAGGTCGGAGTTGAGCAGAATGGTGGCAGTGGTCAGGTTATCCAGTAACAGTCTGTGCAGCGCGTCGCTGATAGTCATGAATCGTGTTGACCTCTTTTGGCACATTGCAGTCGTGCAATGCGGGTGCTGGGTGGTCTTCGCCAGCATGAGCAAAATCACCGATACGGTGCTTGATAGGTGCTGTGTCAGTGAAGTTGCAAAAACCAAACCAAGGCTCCGAAAAGAAGCGCTTTATCTGCAAATTCGGGGCATTTTTTCAAAGTGTGCCCGCATACGGCGCTATCCGGGCCGCATTTCTGAACCAGTTTGGGCTGTATTGTTGCGCAGTCAGGCTGATGGCGCACCAAAAAGGTGCCTGGCTTGGGCGGGAGTCAGAAGAACGGCAGAATGCTGCTTTTTGGCTCTGGCTTGTCCTTGAGCGGGCATTCCGGACGAACGCCGTATTGCTCGTCCTTGCAGGGGTTGGTCATACGCTTCTGCGCCAGGGAAACGCGCTGCACGTGGAGCGGCTGATTCGGGGTCTTTTCCAGCACCCGGCCGAGCTCATCGAAAATTTCCACCGACAGCTGATGGGTACCGCGATCGATATTGCTCACCGGAAACACCGGGCTGCGTCCAGGCTGGCCGACAGCAACGCCGTCCAGCAACAACCGGTAGCTGTGGCCCGGCTGCAGGGCAGGGTCACTGGTCACGGTGACGATGAATTCGCCACTCGGATTGTTCAGCGTCGCATCCGGCTCCGGGACCAGAATTCTCAACAACTGGTAGTGAAACATCGGCGCCGGAGCTGCTGGCCTGGGGCTGGCTTTCAGGGTGCGGGTGGGCGGCGTGCCGGTCATGTTGTTGCTGGGCGGGATGTCGACGCGCTTGGCGTTCTTGTGCGGTTGATCGGTAAATACCCGATTGCCCTGCGCGTCGATGTAGGTGTAGACGTCGGCCAGCGCAGGCAGCGC
Organism: Pseudomonas syringae; assembly: GCF_023278085.1. Taxonomy (NCBI): domain Bacteria; kingdom Pseudomonadati; phylum Pseudomonadota; class Gammaproteobacteria; order Pseudomonadales; family Pseudomonadaceae; genus Pseudomonas; species Pseudomonas syringae. The sequence goes on from NZ_CP066265.1 coordinate 193,516, forward strand.
CGACAGCAACAGCACACCGATCAGCAGGCAGCGCATGCCGGGCCGGTTCATGGTTTGCCGAGATGGACGCGTTGCACCGTCAGCGTGATCGTCTCGCTCTGCTGAATGATCCGCTCGCCATCCTTCACCACCACGGCGAAGCTGTGTTCGCCACGGTCGATATTGACCACCTGAAAACGCGGCAGGTTGGACGGCTGTCCGTACAGATTACCGTCCAGCAGCAGTTGCAGGCGATGGTTCTCCTGCAGGCGCGGCTGGATCTTCACGCCAATGATGAACGTGCCGTTGTTGGCGCGTAAGGCCTCATCAGCTGGCAGGTCCGTGAGCTCCAGTACGTCGTAGGCATGTTGTGGCTGAGATTGAGCGGGCGCTTGTGCCGGGGCCGATGGCGGGGCGCTGTTCACGGCAGGTCTGGACGGTGCCTGGGTGTCGATGCTGTTCAGCGGCGGCAATTCGACCACTTCGCTCCTGGTGCCATTGGGTGGCTGATTGCTGAACGCGGTATTGCCGTTCGCATCGGTGTACTTATAGATCTGCGCCATGGCAGGCAGGCTGATCAACAGCAGCAGGCAAATCAGGCTATGACGCATGAGGCTCTCGACAGCAAAGGGCATGAATGGCGCTCAGCATAGAACACATCGCCCTATGCTGCGCTATCCGCCTGCTGTGTCAGGGTTTTGCGGCACACAGATCGGCAGTGGCCAGCACCAGCGCCTGGTCATGAATCGGGTCGCGCTGATAACGCTTGAGCGCCGCGTCGAGCTGGATCTTGCAGTCTTTTGTCTCGCGCAGCGGCTGGAAGTCGGCGTAGGCCTGCAGCAATTGGGTTTGCAGGCGGTCGAGTTTCGGACGGATGTCGTCCGCCAGGCTCAGTCTGACCGTATCAGGCGCCTTGCCCGCTGCGTGCCACTGGGCGAGAAGGGCGTTCTGCACCTGCTTATTGGCTTCGATCTGTGCGCGGAACAGCCGTTCAACGTCTTCGGGCTTCAGCTTGAACTCGGCAGCGCGGGCCTGCGCGGCGCTGATGACTTGCTGTTCGCGGGGCGGGTCCTCAACGGCCTTGCCGCTGTCCCATTTGCTCAGGGCGACCTGATCGGCGATGGTCAGACGTTCGCTGATTGCTTGCAGCAACGGTTCGATAACAGAAGGCTTTTGCCCGCCGGCGAAGGCGAAGCCTGAGGACATGAAGGTCAGAGTCAGCAGGGAAGTGGCCAGAAGCAGGCGCATGGCGGTTCCATCTCGGATCAGTTGGGGAGACGCAGATTTAACTCCAGGTAACTGATCAGGGCCAGACCTGTGCAGTGAAGAAAACTTTACGTGGTGTACTGCAATCCGGCGTAGTGCGCCCAAACGAAAAGACCTCCCGAAGGAGGTCTCTTGTTACGCCATCAATGCTGGCGCGGCTGGATCAGCAGCTGTAGTACAGCTCGTATTCCAGTGGGTGTACGAAGGTGCGAACGCGGATTTCTTCTTCGCTTTTCAGCGCGATGTAGGCATCGATGAAGTCATCGCTGAATACGCCGCCTTTGGTCAGGAACGCACGGCCCTTGTCCAGTTCTTCCAGGGCTTCTTTCAGGCTGCCGCAAACTTGTGGGATCTCTTTGGCCTCTTCAGGCGGCAGGTCATACAGGTTTTTGTCAGCTGCATCGCCAGGGTGGATCTTGTTCTGGATGCCGTCCAGGCCAGCCATCAACAGGGCTGCGAAGGCCAGGTACGGGTTGGCTGACGGATCCGGGAAGCGTGCTTCGATACGACGGCCGCGCGGGCTGTTGACGTAAGGAATACGGATCGATGCGGAACGGTTACGTGCCGAGTAGGCCAGCATGACCGGTGCTTCGAAACCTGGAACCAGACGCTTGTACGAGTTGGTCGAAGGGTTGGTAAAACCGTTCAGTGCCTTGCCGTGCTTGATGATGCCGCCGATGAAGTACAGCGCGAGGTCGGACAGACCGGCATAGCCTTCACCTGCGAAGGTGTTCTTGCCATCTTTGGCGATGGACATGTGCACGTGCATACCCGAACCGTTGTCACCGTACAGTGGCTTGGGCATGAAGGTAGCGGTACGGCCGTAAGCATCGGCAACGTTGTGTACGCAGTACTTCAGGGTCTGAACTTCGTCAGCCTTTTTAACCAGCGTGTTGAATTTCACGCCGATTTCGTTCTGGCCAGCGGTCGCCACTTCGTGGTGGTGAACTTCAACGGTCTGGCCCATTTCTTCCAGAGCGTTGCACATGGCAGTACGGATTTCGTGGTCGTGGTCAAACGGCGGAACCGGGAAATAACCACCTTTGACGCCTGGACGGTGGCCTTTGTTGCCGCCTTCGACGTCCTGATCGGACATCCACGAACCTTGTTCAGAGTAGATCTTGAACATGGAGCCGGAGATGTCGGATTTGAATTTCACTTCGTCGAAGATGAAGAATTCTGGCTCCGGGCCTGCGAATACCGTGTCACCAATACCGGTGGACTTCAGGTATTCCTCGGCGCGACGAGCGATGGCGCGTGGGTCGCGATCGTAACCTTGCATGGTCGAAGGTTCGATGATGTCGCACACCAGGATCAGGGTAGGCTCTTCGGTGAACGGATCCAGGACCGCGGTTTCATCGTCCGGCAGCAGGATCATGTCGGAGGCTTCGATGCCTTTCCAGCCGGAAATGGAGGAACCGTCGAACATCTTGCCGACTTCGAAGAAGTCGTCTTCCAGCGCATCGCGAGCTGGCATGGTCACGTGGTGCTGCGTACCTTTTGTGTCCGTGAAGCGCAGATCAATCCACTTAACGTCATGATCTTTGATGAGTTGAACCGACTTCGACATGGTGTCCTCCGGGTGGCTAGAGACCTACTTGTTGGTAGAGTGTGGGTCCCTTGAATTTTGGTGATGCCGGCTCGAATATTCTGCCAAGGCAACCTGCCTCACAAGGGAGCAATTTGCATGCCAGTGCCCTGTGTTGGGTTTTTTGCTTCAAATGAAGGCTTTCAGGGGCTGAAAGCGCTTGAGTCGGAGAAAACGCGCACCGTTATGGCGCTGCATTTTGGTGCGTCGACTCTTTTTGGTGCGCTGCTTATCTGCTGTACGATAACTGGTTAAACCTTGAGCAATTTCCGCTATAATCCGCGCCCCCCTTTTTTGGTCGGCACCTCACGCTCCGTTTCCATGAAACTAATCGTTAAAGTTTTCCCAGAAATCACCATTAAAAGCCCGCCGGTTCGCAAGAAATTCATCCGGCAGCTGGGCAAGAACATTCGTACCGTGCTCCGGGAACTGGACGCGGACATTGTCGTGGGTGGCGTATGGGACAACCTTGAGGTCGAAACCCGCCAGACCGACCCCAAAGTGCTGCAGGGCATCAGGGATCGGCTGAGTTGCATGCCGGGCATCGCCAACTTTCTGCAAGTGGCCGAGTACCCGCTGGGCGATCTGGACGACATCGTTGCCAAGTGCAAACTGCACTATGCAGACCTGCTGCCGGGCACGATGTTTTCGGTGCGCTGCAAACGTGCCGGTCGTCACGATTTCAGCTCCATGGACGTCGAGAAATACGTCGGCAGCAAGCTGCGCATGCAATGTGGCGCCGCCGGAATCGAGCTGAAAAAGCCCGATCTGGTCGTGCGCATGGAAATTCGCGACCAACGGTTGTTTGTCGTGCATGACCAGCACAAAGGCCTGGGCGGCTACCCGCTCGGCGCGCTGGAGCAGACCCTGGTATTGATGTCCGGCGGTTTCGATTCGACCGTTGCGGCCTACCAGATCATGCGCCGCGGCTTGATGGCGCACTTCTGCTTCTTCAATCTGGGCGGACGTGCCCATGAACTGGGCGTGATGGAAGTCGCGCACTTCATCTGGAAGAAGTACGGCAGTTCGCAGCGCGTGCTGTTCGTCAGCGTGCCTTTCGAGGAAGTTCTCGGAGAAATTCTGCAGAAAGTCGATAACAGTCATATGGGTGTAGTTTTGAAGCGTATGATGTTACGCGCTGCATCCGCGGTGGCTGATCGTCTCGAAATCGATGTGCTGGTCACGGGCGAAGCGATTTCACAGGTTGCCAGCCAGACGCTGCCGAACCTGTCGCTGATCGACGCGGCGACCGACAAGCTGGTCTTGCGCCCGCTTGTTGCAAGCCACAAGCAGGACATCGTGGACCTGGCGACTGAAATCGGCACCGCTGATTTTGCCCGGCACATGCCTGAGTATTGCGGGGTGATTTCGGTCAACCCCAAGACCAACGCCAAGCGTAACCGCGTTGAGTACGAAGAAAAGCAGTTCGACATGGCGATTCTCGAGCAAGCGCTCGAGCGCGCCAAGCTGGTTTCGATCGATCGGGTCATCGACGATCTGAGCCGCCATGTCGACATTGAAGAAGTCAGCCAGGCGCTGGCCGGCCAGGTCATCATCGACATCCGTCACCCGGATGCCCAGGAAGACCAGCCGTTGCAAGTGCCCGGCGTGGAGATACAGACGTTGCCGTTCTACGCATTGAATAGCCGCTTCAAGGCACTGGATGACACGCGCCAGTACCTGCTGTATTGCGACAAAGGCGTCATGAGTCGCCTGCATGCTCACCATTTGCTCAGTGAGGGGCATGCCAATGTGCGCGTTTATCGACCGAGCTAAGTGCCCGGGGCTGTTTGCCTGTGGCTTGCGTCACCGGCCCCCCGACACCAGTCGTCATGCCGTAACGGCTTTTGCCGACTCAAAATAGTAATCGCTGTCCTTAAACAGTCAGCAGACCGAATCCTCTGATCGAGATACACAAGTGATCGAAAATCTACGTAACATCGCCATCATTGCTCACGTTGACCATGGTAAGACCACCCTGGTAGACAAACTCCTGCGTCAATCCGGCACTCTGGAGCGCGGCGAGCTCAACGATGAGCGCGTGATGGACTCCAACGACCAGGAAAAAGAGCGCGGTATTACCATTCTCGCGAAGAACACCGCGATCAACTGGAATGGCTACCACATCAACATCGTGGACACCCCGGGCCACGCTGACTTCGGTGGTGAAGTAGAGCGCGTGATGTCGATGGTCGACTCCGTACTGCTGCTGGTCGATGCCCAGGACGGCCCTATGCCGCAAACCCGTTTTGTGACCAAGAAGGCTTTCGAAGCCGGCCTGCGTCCAATCGTGGTCATCAACAAGGTTGACCGTCCAGGCGCGCGTCCGGACTGGGTTCTGGACCAGATCTTCGACCTGTTCGACAACCTCGGTGCTACCGAAGAACAGCTGGACTTCAAAGTCGTCTACGCCTCGGCCCTGAACGGCATTGCCGGTCTGGAACACACCGACATGGCTGAAGACATGACTCCGCTGTATCAGTCCATCGTCGATAACGTTCCGGCCCCTAAAGTCGACCGTGACGGTCCGTTCCAGATGCAAATCTCGGCACTGGACTACAACAGCTTCCTGGGCATCATTGGTGTTGGCCGTATCGCTCGCGGCAAGGTCAAGCCAAACACTCAGGTTGTGGCTATCGATGCCAACGGCAAGCGCCGTAACGGTCGTATCCTGAAACTGATGGGTCACCACGGTCTGCACCGTATCGACGTCGACGAAGCGGCTGCCGGCGACATCGTCTGCATCAGCGGCTTCGAAGAGCTGTTCATCTCCGACACCCTGTGCGATCCACAGAACGTTGAAGCGATGAAGCCGCTGACCGTTGACGAACCTACCGTTTCCATGACTTTCCAGGTAAACGACTCGCCTTTCTGCGGTAAAGAAGGCAAGTTCGTCACCAGCCGTAACATCAAGGAACGTCTGGACAAAGAGCTGCTGTACAACGTTGCCCTGCGCGTTGAAGAAGGCGACACCGCCGACAAGTTCAAGGTCTCCGGCCGTGGTGAGCTGCACCTCTCGGTACTGATCGAAACCATGCGTCGCGAAGGCTTCGAAATGGGTGTCGGCCGTCCTGAAGTGATCATCCGCATGGTTGATGGCGTCAAGCACGAACCGTTCGAAAACGTCACCATCGACCTGCCGGAAGAATCCCAGGGTTCGATCATGGAGCAGATCGGTATCCGTAAGGGCGACCTGACCAACATGGTTCCGGATGGCAAGGGCCGTGTGCGCCTTGAGTACAACATCCCGGCACGTGGCCTGATCGGTTTCCGTAACGAGTTCCTGACCCTGACTTCCGGCGCAGGCATCTTGACCAGCATCTTCGACCGTTACGACGTGATGAAGTCTGGCGACATGTCCGGCCGTCAGAACGGCGTTCTGGTTTCGGTTGCTACCGGCAAGGCGCTGACCTACTCCCTGGAAACACTGCAAGCCCGTGGCAAGCTGTTCCTGGGTCATGGCGAAGACGTGTACGAAGGTCAGATCGTCGGCATCAACAGCCGCGACAACGACCTGGGTGTCAACCCAACCAAAGGCAAGAAGCTCGACAACATGCGTGCTTCCGGTAAAGACGAAACCATCGCTCTGGTTCCGCCTATCCGTTTCACTCTGGAACAAGCGCTGGAATTCGTACAAGAAGACGAACTCTGCGAAGTGACTCCAAAGTCGATCCGCCTGCGTAAGAAAATCCTTGGCGAAAGCGAGCGTACTCGCGCTGCCAAGAAGTCGGGCAACTGAGTAATCAGTTAGTCGGCTAGACACAAAAAACCCGGTCGCGAGACCGGGTTTTTTTATGCCTGCCATTTGTGGCCTCTGGCATCCGCCAGCTCGGCAGCACGTTACTTGGAACGGCCGCCCACGGGCGCCAGCAGCAACTCGATGCGCTGCTTGCGGATACCGTCCGCAGCGGCTTCGGCCAGCGCTGCGTCGGTGATGATGGTGTCGAACTGCTCCAGCCCGGCCACCTTGTACATGCCGAAGGTGCCGTATTTGGAGCTGGTGGCGATCAATACGGTTTGCGAAGCGGACTGCATCGCCGCCTGCTTGACCTCGACCTTCAATGCCGAGGGTGTGGTGGTGCCGCGTTGCAGGTCCCACGAGCTGGTCGACATGAACGCCACGTCGGTGGCCAGCTGGCGCAACGTTGCGGCGGCAAGCCCGCCGACACTGGAGCGGTTCGGATGATCGAGCAGGCCGCCGGTGTGAATCACATCCACGTGCGCGGCGTCGGCCAGCGCATTGACCACGCCGAAATCATTGGTCACCACGGTCATGCCTGACAACGCAACGATATGCGGCACGATCTCCAGCGTGCTGGTGCCCGCGTCCAGATAGATCGTCATGTCCGGGTGCAGCAAACCCGCTGCCAGCCGCGCCATGCCCTGCTTGTGCGGCAGCTCGACGACGGCTTTCGATTGATGGCTGGGTTCGCTGTGTACCTGACTGGCGATGCGCACGCCGCCAGTCACCGAGTAGGCCCGGCCTTCCTGTTCCAGCACGGCGATGTCGCGGCGGATGGTCATGTGCGAGCAGTCGAACATCTCCATCAACTGATGAACGCTGAGTACCTGATGCTTGCGCAACTGACGCAGCATCAGCTCCCGGCGTTGATCGGGAATCATAGGTGTACCGCCGGCAATGGCGATCTCCTCTTCAGTGGACATGCGTGCTCCTGTGCATCAATGAGCCGCCCCAGGCAGCAGGCGGTCCGCGCATCTTAGCCAATCGCTTCGGCAATGGAAGCGTCGACCCGGCTTTTTTGCGCGGTGCGGCTCATCTGCGCACCGGTTGCCCCTCAGCTCATCCAGTTGCCGCCGTCGACGTTATAGGTCTGGGCCACCACGTATTGGCTGTCGCTGGAGGCGAGAAAGATCGCCATGCCGGTCAGGTCATCTGCCGTGCCCATGCGCCCATAGGGCACCTGCTCGCCCACCAGCCTTTTCTTCTCGCCCAGCGGCCGGTTTTCATAACGGGCGAACATCGCATCGACCCCGTCCCAGTGCTCGCCGTCGACCACGCCCGGAGCAATGGCATTCACATTGATGCCGTGCCTGATGAGGTCCAGACCGGCCGATTGCGTCAGGCTGATCACAGCAGCCTTGGTCGCGCAGTATACCGCCACCAGCGCTTCGCCTCGGCGACCGGCCTGGCTGGCCATGTTGATGATCTTGCCGCCGTGGCCCTGGGCAATCATCTGCCTTGCAGCCGCCTGCAAGGTGAACAGCGTGCCGGCGACGTTGATTGAAAACAGCCGCTCATAGCTTTCGCGGGTGATCTCGACAATCGGCGCCAGATCGAACAGCGCCGCGTTGTTGATGAGGATATCCAGCTTGCCGTTGTGCGCGACGACGGCGGCGATGGCCTGATCGATGGACGCCTGATCCGTTACGTCCATGCTGACCGCATAAGCGTTCGGCCCCAGTTCAGCCGCCGTGGCCTGTGCGCGCTGCAGATTGATGTCGGCAATGGCCACACTGGCCCCTTCGCGAATGTAGGCCTGCGCAAAAGACCGCCCAATACCTCGCGCCGATCCGGTGATCAGCGCACTTTTACCGTCTAGTCGTTTCATGGGTTTATCGTCCGTCCAATACAGTTGAGGGCTGCCGGGTTATTTCGGATAACCGGCGCGTTTCATCTCGCGTTCAGTGACGGCCTGCGCGGCGCTGAGTGCCTGCTCGGTGGTGGTCTGCCCGGTCACGGCAGCAGAGAACAACTTGCCGACCGAGGTGCCGATGGCCTGAAACTCGGGAATGGTCACGTACTGGATGCCAACGTAAGGCACCGGCCTGGCCGAGGGTTGCGCAGGGTCGGCGTGTTGCATCATCTGCAACGTGACCTTGGCGAACGGCGCAGCCTTAAGATAAGCCTCACTGTAGGTGGACGTGCGGGTACCGGGCGGTACGTTGGAGATGCCATCCGTCTTGGCGACCAGCTGGATATAGTCTTTGGACGTAGCCCAAGTGATGAAGGCCTTGGCTGCGTCTTTGTGCTTCGAGGTGGCCGGTATTGCCAGCGACCAGGCATACAGCCATGACGAGCCCTTGTCCGTCACCTCAACCGGCGCAGGCGCAAAGCCGACGCTGTCGACCACCTTGCTCTGCTCCTTGTCGGTGGTGAAGGAACCGGCCACGCTGGCGTCTACCCACAGGGCGCATTTGCCGCTGTTGAACAGCGCAAGGGTTTCGTTGAAGCCGTTGCTCGACACACCCGGTGGGCCGTAATTCTTGAGGGTATTGACGTAGAAATTCGCAGCGTTGCTCCATTCCGGGCTGGTCAGCTCGGGTTTCCACTGCTCATCGAACCAGCGCGCGCCGAAGGCGTTGGCCATGGTGCTCAGCAGCGCGATGTTCTCACCCCAGCCGGCCTTGCCGCGCAGGCACATGCCGTAAATCCCCTTGTCGGGCTGATGTAGCTTTGCCGCAAATTCGCCCAACTGCGTCCAGGTCGGATGCTCTGGCATGCTCAAACCCGCCTGTTTGAACAGATCGGTGCGGTAATAGGTGATCGTGCTTTCGCCATAAAAGGGCAGGGCATACAGGGTGTTGTTGACTGACAAACCCTGACGTACCGAGGCAAAGATATCTTCCAGATCATATTCCGGGGCCAGGCCGGTAATCGGCTCCAGCCACTTTTTGGCACCCCACAGCGGCGTTTCATAAGTGCCGATGGTCAGCACGTCGAACTGGGCACCCTGCGTAGCGATGTCGGTGGTCAGGCGCTGGCGCAAGACGTTTTCTTCAAGCACCACCCAGTTGAGCTTGATCTCAGGATGCTGCTGCTCAAAGAGTTTCGACAGGCGCTGCATACGGATCATGTCGCCGTTGTTCACCGTGGCAATGGTCACGGTTTCGGCGGCCTGAGCGGCCAGGCTGAGGAAGGCGAACGAAACGCCTGCGGACAGGAAAAGCGCTTTCTGGATGTTCATCGTAGTGCTCTCCACTCCGCGCCTTGCGGGCGGGAGCTATTGTTTTTGTTGTTGACCACGGCTGCACTGAACGGCCTGGTGGACGTCCCGATTACAGCAGCCTGTGCTGCGCTGAACAAACGCAGCAGAAACGCCTGACTGATACTTTTTTAACCGAGTGCCGCCCGGTGGTCAGAAAGCAAAAAAGTATCAGTGTCGATTTGAGCGCGAGCTAGCATTGGCCGGTCGGGAGGGCGTATGTTCAAGTGTCCATAGCGCATTCATAACGATAAAAGGGGCATCCAGTGCCTGACAGTCGAGCGGCCTTGTTCGAGCAGCGTCCCGCCGAGCTTGAAGTCATCCTCCCACAGCCAGACCATTGCTTTCGCTGGTATGAGCACGACTATCCTTACGCGTTGGCGCGCTGGAACCACCATCCGGAATTCGAAATCCATCTGATCCGCCAAGGCAGCGGCAAACTGGTGGCCGGCGATTACATCGGACAGTTCGGCGCCGGTCATGTGGCGCTGATCGGTCCGGATCTGCCCCATGACTGGATCGGCGATCTGGCCCCCGGTGAACACCTGGCCGGGCGGGATGTGGTGTTGCAGTTCGATGGTGCAGCGCTGCTGGCGCTACGCGGCACGTTGCCGGAAATGGGCGACTTGCAGCGCCTGTTCGAGCAGGCGCGTCGCGGGCTGGAGTTCACCGGGGCGACGGCTGTACAGGCTGCGCGCCTGCTGGAGCAGATCGGCCCGGCACAAGGTCTGGAGCGGCTGATTCTGTTCCTGCAACTGGTCAATACGCTGATGAAAGCGCCTGCGCAGGAGGTTCGCCTGCTGGCCAGCGCCTGGTATGCGCCGACCCTGGATGCGCGCAGCTCGGAGCGGATCAACAAGGCGTTCGATTATCTGCTCAAGGAATTGACCAGCGATATCCGGTTGTCAGTGATTGCCCGGCAACTGGACATGAGCGATCCGGGTTTCTCGCGCTTCTTCAAACGCACCACCGGCCACTGTTTCATCGATCTGATGCGCAAATTGCGGGTCCAGCGGGCTTGCCGGTTGCTGCTGCACAGCGAGATGTCGGTGTCGGACATCTGCTTCGAAGTCGGCTACGCCAACCTGTCCAACTTCAACCGGCACTTTCGCGTGGAAATGCAGCAGACGCCCAGTGAGTACCGGCGCGCCGCTGCAGCAACGTGAATCAGTGCGCGTCGTCTTTTGCCTGCGGGGCGCGGGTGACGGCCTTTACCAGCTTGCCGATGGTCAGGCCCTGCAAGAGGATCGACAACAACACCACGATGTAAGTGATGCTCAGCAGCAGGTCGCGTTCCGGCCCGGTGGGCAGGGCCAGCGCCAGCGCTACCGAAACGCCGCCGCGTAAGCCGCCCCAGGTCAGGATGCGAATCGTGCCGTGCGGCACTTTACGCCAGCGCCGCAGCAGCAGAATGGCCGGGGCCACGGTGACAAAGCGCGACAGCAGGATCGCCACAGCCAGCAGACTGGCGGCAATCAAATGCTGCCACGAGAACGGCAGCAGCAACAGCTCCATGCCGATCAGCGCGAACAGCAGCGCGTTGAGCATGTCATCCAGCAACTCCCAGAAACCGTCCATGTAACGACGGGTCATGTCGTTCATGGCCAGATTGCGCCCCAGATTGCCGATGATCAGACCGGCCACGACCATCGCGATGGGGCCGGAGACATGCAGCTCGGAGGCCATGGCCGAACCGCCGATCACCAGCGCCAGGGTCAGCATGACTTCAATCTGATACTGCTCGATGCTCTTGATCATCAGGTACACGGCGTAACCGATGAGGCCGCCGAACAGCACTCCGCCGAGCGCTTCGTGGGCAAACAGCAACGCGGTTTCGCCGACCGTGGGCGTCTCGCCCAGTTGCGCAATGCCCAGCAATACGGTGAACACCACCACTGCCGTGCCGTCATTGAACAGCGACTCACCGACGATGGTGGTCTTGAGCGGCTTGGACGCATTGGCGGTTCGCAGCACACCAAGCACCGCAATCGGGTCGGTAGGCGAAATCAGTGCGCCGAACAGCAGACAGTACAGCGGGCTCACATGCCAGCCGAACAGAGCAAAGATCCAGTAGGCCAGCGCACCGATAACGGTGGTGGCAATCAGCACACCGAAGGTCGCCAACAGGCCGATGGGCCAGCGATAGTTCCTCAAGTCACCCAGGTTGACGTGCAAGGCCCCTGCGAACAGCAGAAAGGACAGCATCCAGTTCATCAACAGGTCGCCGAAGTCGATCTGGCCGATCAATTGCTGGACGCGGTCTTCCAGACCGGGGTAGCCCAGAAAGCTCAGGCCTTGCAGCAGTAACGAGAACATCAGCGCTGTCACCATCACACCGATGGTGGGAGGCAGACCGATAAAACGATAGTTCACATAGGTCAGCAGCGCAGTGAGGCAGATAAAACCAGCAGCGAGTTCAAGCATCGGTCATTCCAAATCCGTAGTTGCAGTTACTCGATCACCGTAACCGAGCCTGTGTTGGATGGACCGGACGGGCATCCAGGCACATGGCGACAAGACACAGCAGGGTCTGCGTTGACCACGCAAAGCCGGTGATGTTGCAAGGAAGGTGGGAATAAGCGGTCAGGCGGCGGGCTGTAAACAGGGTTCAAGCGGGAGGGCAACGCAAAAAAATCAGCCCGGAGGATGGTCCGGGCTGATGGGGGATGTAACGCTGGGTGGCCTCCCTGGCAGGTTCAGAATCATTGGCTGTTTCTGCACCCGCTCAGGATCTGGTACTGCACGGTGTTCAGCTTGCCCTTGGAGTCTTCGTAGGTCATCAGCTTCGGCATCACGCTACAGGTCTGCAGATCCGGGGATTTGCGAATGACTTTGGCGACGTCCAGCTTCATTCCGTACTTGTACTCCTTGATCTCCGGCATCGGCTTGTTATGGATGGCGGCATACTTTTGCACGCTGGCCTGGTGTTCCTTGATGACCGTGGTGGCCTTGACTTCATCAGTCGTGTAAGCGAAAGCACTCATTGGCGAAAGGATAACCAGAGCAAGTAACAACGATTTGGCTGTGCGCATTTTCTTTTGTCTCCGTTTGAATGTGGCTCAACCTTAACAAGCAGGTGCTAACCAGAAAGTGGCTGAAACATTACAAATCGGCAATCTTCAAGATGTCAGTTTTCTAACAGTATTGTCATTGTCTGCTCACCTTCCTGTTAGTTGTCCGGGCGTAAGCTTGTTTCATCCCTGACGAGCAACGCGCTTTTCAGGAACCACTTTCAACCCAAGAGGTAATGATGATGAAGCTGATCAAGTCGATGGTTTTCGCAGTAGCTGCCCTGTCCGGTACTGCAGCATTTGCCGACGACGGCAACGAGTATGCAAGCACGGCCGCTGACAAGATGCGCCTGGCACAAGAGATGCGCTTCAAGGAGCAGAACAGCACCCCGGGCGAGCGGTACGTCAACTCAGACGACAAGAAGGCTGAGCAGCCAACCAAGTCTGAAGGCTGATGCCTTGATGCTCGACCCGCTGCACCCCCATTCGCCCTTTGGCAGCTCCCAGCTCCTTTGGTCCGGGCGAATCTTTAAGCGTCCTTCGGGGCGCTTTTTTTTATTCCCGCAAAACGCCGATTCGGTATCGCTCCGACGCTCCAGCGTGGGAGCGCAATTCTGGACGCTCCGCGTCCGCTATTGAATATCTAGTCGCATCTGGCCAAAGCGTGTTTTGTTTTATCGAACTAACACACGCTGCAGTGCGCTTCCTTTCCTATTTGTAATCTTCCCGTCACCTTGGCGTTATCTTCGCCGCTTCAAGATTGTGCCCCACTGGCAGCGCTCGGTTTAATAAAAACAGCCAGGTCGACACTTAAAACAATCTGCCGATCAATCGGAGCGCACATGACTCAACTCAGAACACTCTCACTGGCCCTGTGTTCGACCTTCGCAGGTATAACGCCTTTTGCGGCACTTGCGGAAGAGCAGAAAGAAGGCTTCATCGAAGGCAGTACGCTGACCGTACTCAACCGCAACTTCTACATGAACCGGGATCACCGCAACGGCGAGTCCAGCCCTACCGGCAACGGCTACTCCGAAGCCTGGGCGCAGGGCATCATCGGGCGCTTCCAGTCAGGCTTCACCCAGGGTACGTTCGGCGTCGGGGTCGATGCCTTTGCCATGATCGGCATCAAGCTCGACACCGGTGATGGACGCAATGGCGGGCGCAGCGCATTCGATGTGCTGCCGGTCGATGGGCAAGGCAATGCCCGCGACGAGTACAGCAAAGTCGGCGGCTCGCTGAAGGCCAGGGCCTTCGACACCGTCGTCAATGTGGGCGATGTTTTCCCCTCGACGCCGGTGGTTGCATTCGGTGATTCGCGCCTGCTGCCGGAAAGCTTTCGTGGCGTCACGGCGATCAACAACAGCATCAGCGGTCTGACCCTGCAAGGCGGTCGCTTGCACTCCATGAGCCAGCCGGTCTCCAGCAACATGCGCGACGGCTTCGTGACCTTCTACGGCGGCGCGGTCGACTCTCCCTGGGTTGCCTACTTCGGCGGTGATTACCAGGCCACCGACGCACTGAGCCTTGGCCTCTACACCAGCCGCCTGAAAGACGCCTGGGATCAGAAATACGCCTCGGCCTCCTACGTGCTGCCGCTCTCCGATGACCTGTCGCTGACCAGCAGCCTGAACTACTACAACGCTACCGATGAAGGCAAAAAGCTGCTCGGCGAATTCGACAACGACATCTGGAGTGCGAAAGTCGCCCTGCAATACGGCGCGCACACCCTGTCGCTGTCGCACCAGCGCAACGAAGGCGATGACGATTTCGACTACCTCAGGCAGTCCGATTCCATTTACCTGGCCAACTCCATCCAGTACAGCGACTTCAACTCGCCCAAAGAGCGTTCATGGATGCTCACTTACAACCTCGACATGTCCACCTTCGGCGTCCCCGGCCTGTCGTTCATGACCCGCTACGGCAAAGGCACCGACGCCGACTACTCCAACGCCAACAGCACCTACATGCGCCGCGATGCACAAGGCAACCCGCTGACCGATCAGAAACGCTGGGAGCGCAATATCGAAGCCAAATACATCGTGCAGACCGGCTCGCTGAAAGACCTGTCGTTGCGCGTGCGCCAGGCGACGACCCGGGCTACGGCGTTTGAATCGGACCTGGATGAAGTGCGGGTGATTGTGGAGTATCCGTTGAGCGTGCTTTGACCTGACTTAAAGTGTTTTCGACATAAGCAAAAAGCGCCCCACTGGGCGCTTTTTTTCTACGGGTAGCCTGTTTACTCCTCTTCCTCCTCCCGCCGATGCGCCCACTGATACAGCGCTGGCAACACCAGCAATGTCAGTGCCGTCGAGGACAGAATCCCGCCAATCACCACGGTTGCCAGTGGCCGCTGCACTTCGGCGCCGGTCCCTGTAGCGAGGGCCATGGGGATGAAGCCCAGCGATGCGACCAGTGCAGTCATCAGTACCGGGCGCAGGCGGGTGATGGCGCCTTCGTTGATGGCGTCGTGCAACGAGCGGCCTTCTTCGCGCAGGCTGCGGATGAAAGCGATCATCACCAGGCCGTTCAGTACCGCAACACCCGACAGGGCGATGAAGCCTACGCCTGCGGAGATCGACAGGGGAATGTCGCGCAGCCACAGGGCCATGACGCCGCCGGTTAACGCGAACGGGATGCCGGTGAAGACCAGCAGGCCGTCTTTGAGGTTGTTGAACATCATGAACAGCAGCGCGAGGACCAGCAGCAATGCCACCGGCACCACGATCTGCAAGCGTTTCGCAGCGGATTGCAGTTGTTCGAACTGCCCGCCCCAACTGGTCCAATAGCCTGCCGGGATCTGCACACCGTTTTCGATGGTGGTGCCTGCTTCTTCGACAAACGAGCCAAGGTCGCGACCGCGCACATTGGCGCTGACGATCACCACGCGCTTGCCGTTCTCGCGACTGATCTGGTTCGGGCCCAGCACCAGATCGAGGCTGGCGACCTGCGACAGCGAGATGAAGCTGATCTGCTGGTTGCTGGCGCTCGCGGGTACCGGAATGAGCAGGCTGGAAAGCCCGTCCACGTCAGTGCGCAGTTGCTCGGACAGGCGCACCACCATGTCGAAACGGCGATCCCCTTCATACAGCGTGCCCGCCTGACGCCCGCCCAGCGCAATGGCGATGGCGTCCTGCACGTCGGCGACATTGAGGCCGTAACGCGCGGCCTTGTCGCGATCGATATTGATGGTCAGCACCGGCAGGCCGGTGGTCTGCTCGACTTTCACTTCTGATGCACCCGGCACCTTCTGAAGCGTGGCGGCGATTTTTGCTGCAGTCTGATTCAGGACGTTCATGTCGTCGCCGAATACCTTCACCGCCACATCGCTGCGCACTCCCGAAACCAGTTCGTTGAAGCGCAACTGGATCGGCTGAGACAGTTCGTAGTTGCTGCCCGGCACCGTAGCGGCGGCCTTTTGCAGGTCGGCGATCAAGGCTTCTCGGGATTTGTCCGGATCAGGCCACTCGCTTTGCGGCTTGAGCATCACGTAGCTGTCGGAGATGTTGGGCGGCATCGGGTCGGCGGCGATTTCGGCGGTCCCGGTACGAGCGAACACACGCTGCACTTCCGGCACTTTTTCGATGATGGCTTTTTCCAGACGCTGTTGCATGTCCACCGACTGGGTCAGGCTGGTGCCAGGCACCCGCAGCGCCTGCAAGGCAAAGTCGCCTTCGCTCAGGCTCGGAATGAACTCGCTGCCCATGCGGCTGGCGGTGAACCCGGACAACACGATTACAACGAACGCCATGCTGAAGGCAATGGCACGATGCCCCAGTACCCAGCTCAGTATCGGTGCGTAGCGCTGGCGGGCGGTGCGCATCACCAAGCCTTCTTCTTCCTTGACCTTGCCGGTGACGAACATGGCGATGGCGGCGGGTACGAAGGTCACCGAAAGGATCATCGCGCCGAGCAGGGCGATCACCACGGTGAAAGCCATCGGGTGGAACATTTTGCCTTCCACGCCGGTGAGGGCGAAGATCGGCAGGTACACGACCATGATGATCAACTGACCGAAAATCAGCGGTCGACGTGCTTCTCTGGCGGCGGCGAATACCTCGTGGAAACGCTCGGAGCGAGTCAGCATGCGGCCGTATTTTTTCTGGGCATGCGCCAGCCTGCGAATGGCGTTTTCGACGATCACCACCGCGCCGTCGACGATGATGCCGAAGTCCAGCGCGCCCAGGCTCATCAGGTTGGCGCTGACCTTGTTGGTGAACATGCCGGTGAAGGTGAACAGCATGGCCAGCGGAATCACCATGGCGGTGATCAGCGCCGCGCGGATATTGCCCAGGAACAGAAACAGAATCACGATAACCAGAATCGCGCCTTCGATCAGGTTCTTCTTGACCGTCGCGATGGCTTTTTCGACCAGCGTGGTGCGGTCGTAAACCGTTACCGCTTCGACACCTTCGGGTAGCGTGCGATTGATGTCGGCGAGTTTCGCTGCGACGGCTTGCGAGACGGTGCGGCTGTTCTCGCCTATCAGCATGAACACGGTGCCGAGCACCACTTCACGGCCATTTTCGGTGGCTGCGCCGGAACGCATTTCCTTGCCGATGCCGACCTCGGCCACGCTGCTGATCCTGATCGGTGTGCCCTGCACATTGGCGATGACGATGTTGGCGATATCGTCCACCGTACCAAGCTGGCCCGGTGCGCGGATCAGCAACTGCTCGCCGCCGCGTTCTATGTAGCCTGCGCCGACGTTGGCGTTGTTGCGCTCCAGCGCCGCCACCAGATCGTTCAGCGTCAGCTTGTAGGCGGCCAGTTTTTTCGGATCGGGGGCGATCTGATACTGCTTGGCAAACCCGCCGATGGTGTTGATCTCGGCCACGCCCGGCACGTTGCGCAACTGTGGCTTGATGATCCAGTCCTGAATCACCCGCAGGTCAGTCGACGTGTACGGCGTGCCGTCCTCTTTCAGCGCGCCATCCCGGGCTTCGACCGTCCACAGGAATATTTCGCCGAGGCCGGTGGAAATCGGCCCCATCATCGCGTCGACGCCTTCGGGCAATTGGTCCTTGGCGATCTGCAGGCGCTCGCCGACCAGTTGGCGTGCAAAGAACAGGTCAGTGCCGTCTTCGAAAATTACCGTGACCTGGGACAGGCCCGAACGCGACAGCGAACGCGTCTGTTGCAGGCCGGGCAGGCCCGCCATGTTGGTTTCGATGGCGAAGGTGATGCGCTGCTCGGTCTCCAGCGGCGAGAAACCGGGCGCAGACGTATTGATCTGCACCTGTACGTTGGTGATGTCGGGTACGGCATCGATGGGCAGTTTCTGGTAACTGGCGATGCCCAGCCCAGCCATGAGCAACACAGCGAGCATCACGACGATGCGCTGTTCAATCGCGAATTGAATCAACCGTTCAAACATGGAGGTGTACTCGTGTGACGCAGATCAATGGGCGTGCTCGGCGGAGCCTTTGCCCAGCTCCGACTTGAGGATGAAGCTGCCAGCGGAGGCCACTTGCTTACCGGCGGCCAGGCCTTTGACGATTTCCACATGACCGCCGTCGCGGCGGCCAAGCGTGACGGGCGTCAGCTGAAAACCTTCTTCGTTGCGCACGAAGACCGATGGCTTGTCTTCAATCGACTGGATGGCGGACTCGGGCAGGCTGACCGCTACACCGGTCTGTTCGGCGGCGACCTCTACTGATACGAACAGGCCTGGACGCCAGGCGCCCTGCGGGTTGGCAAGCGTCACGCGCACAGCGGCGGCACGGGTCTGCTCGCCCAGCAGGCTGCCGACATAACCGATCTTGCCTTCGACGCTCGCGTTCAGATCAGGCGCACTGACAATCACCGGACGCCCGACGACCACCTTGTCCAGATCCCTTGGCGATACGCCAAACGTGGCCCAGACACGGGACAGATCCGACAGGGTGAACGCGTTGCTCGCTTCGTTGACCATCTCGCCGATGCCGAGGTGTTTTTCCACGACCATAGCGTCGAAGGGGGCGATCAGTTCGTAGCGATTGCCTGCGGAAGGGCTGAGACTGGCACCGATGGCGCTGATCTTCTGCCGGGCGTTGGCGAGGTTGATGTCGGCTTCCTGAAAGTCCTGGCGCGCTTGCAGGTAGTCCTGCTCGGCAGAAATCTTGTCTTCCCACAGCTTCTTCTCGCGTTGCAGGGTCAGGCGTGCCAGTTCCTGACGGCGCTGGGCGGCGTTCAGTTCGCTGCGTTGATCCGAGATCTGCTGGCTGGCAATCACCGCCAGCACCTGGCCTTTTTTCACCGCCTGACCCAGATCGACCTTGACCGATTCGACCACGCCGCTGACCCGAGGCACGACATGCGCGGTGCGGTCCTCGTCGAAGCGGATTTCACCGGGGAAGGTCACGGTCGTGCTCATCTGCCGAGGCTCGGCGGTTGCCAGCTCGATACCAGCGGCCTTGATCTGCTCGGCAGTCAGCTCGATGTGTCCCTCTTCTTCTTCGTGGGCCGGCTCTGCGGCTGCAGCGCCCGGTTTTTTCGGCTCACTGTCATGGTTGTCTTCGCCGTGAGCCTCTTCCGGTTCATGGGCGTGCTCTTGGTCTGAATGCCCATCGCCCGATGAGCCGGTTTCAGCGGCGAAGGGCCGCATCTGCTGGTTCACTGTCAGACTGCCCAGACCAATGATGACCACCACCGCCAACGCGATGGCAATGCTTCGTTTGTTATTCATGAAAGCTCCCGGCGATCAGGTACGTGCAGCACCTCTGGATACGCTCGATGTAGGCGGAAAAAGACAGTCAGGGGTTGAAGCTGAACCGGTTGAGATCACCGTGAATTCGTTCGATGGCGACTCTCGCTTCGGTCGCTGTCGCCAGTGATTCCAGGTATTGGCTGCGCGCCGAAATCAGCGTTCGCTGTGCGTCCAGAACTTCGAGGAAGCCGAACTTGCCCATTTCGAAACCACGGGTCGCCGTGTCGACGGCACGTTGCGCGGCGGGCAGAATGACTTGATTGAACGACTCGACTTCCTGCGCAGCGGTGCTCCACTGATCGAGGGCCGACTGTGTCTGGGTGCGCAGTTTCAGTTCGACGGCATTGCGCAGGTCGCGGGACTGGTCGGCCCGGCGTGAGGCGGCGAGCACGTTGCCCTGATTTCGGTCAAACAGCGGGAGCGGCATCGACAGCCCGACCACGTTGACGCGTTCGCGCTCTTCGCGGCTGTACTGGCTGCCGACGCTGACGGTCAGGTCCGGAATACGCTTGGCGCGTTCCGATCCGAGTGCGGCTTCGCGCTGCTCGATCTGGGTCTGGGCGAGGCGCAGTTCGGCAGACTGGCTGAGGGCGGTCAGCATCTTTGCGGTCGGCGGCAATTTGCCGGGAGACAGATCGGTGTAATCCAGACGTTCGAAAGACGCGGTCGGCGAGCCGGTGGCGCGCGCCAGTTCACGGTTGCTGTTGATTTTCAGGGTTTCGGCGCGGCGCACCAGCAAGTCGGTTTCTGCCAGCTGCACCTGTGCGCGGGTGGCCTCGACCGGCGAAACTTTGCCCGCTTGCACGCGACCTTCGGCGACCCTCAGGCCGCGTTCGGCAAGCGCCCGGGATTGCCGTGCCAGTTCCAGACCGGCCTGCGCACGCGCTGCGGCATAGAAGGCCTGAACCACTTCGGCGCGCAGTTCATTGCCGCGCCGTTCAAGTTCCAGTCGAGCCGCATCCTGCCCCTTGCCGGCCGCTTCGATACGCGCGCCGCGTTTGCCACCCAGCTCCAGCGCCTGGCTGAGCATCACGGTGGTGGTGCTGGTGTTGCGTCGCGTGTCCTCGACTTCCCACGACACGGTCGGGTTGGGGATTAGTCCCGCCTGCTGTCGATCGCCTTCGGCGACACCGATCTCCCATTGGGCTGCGGCCAGCTCCGGGTTGTGGGCAAAAGCGGCTTCCAGTGCCTGAGGCAGGCTGATGCCTTGAGCCGCTGCAACGCCGGGCGCAGCAAACGGCAACAACAACAGAAAAAACGCGCCGACTCTCATGCCGGGCCCCCTGCAAATCCAACTGTACGCCGAGTGCGTATGTTGTTCTCCAGTCCCATGAAATCACCCCATCAAAGCAAAAATACAAACAGGCACCGAGGCGCTGAAGTTGGCTGGGAGGACTTTATGCAATGGGAGTTATCACAGGGATTGCCGGAAAATTACGATTCTGTTATCCAGCGAGATAAGCGTTTCTTTTCAGTACACTGCACGGCATCGTCATCCTCCGTTCATCAAACAGGAAGCCAGGTTATGCGAATCCTTGTCGTAGAGGACGAGCCGAAAACGGCCGAGTACATGCATCAAGGTCTGACCGAAAGTGGCTATGTCGTCGATATCGCCGCCACCGGGCTTGATGGGCTTTATCTCGCGCAGCATCAGGCTTACGACGTGGTGATTCTGGATGTGAACCTGCCGGAGATGGATGGCTGGGAAGTGTTGAGCCGGCTGAGGAAAACCGTCAACACGCGCATCATGATGGTCACGGCGCGGGGGCGGCTTGAGGAAAAAGTCAAAGGTCTGGAGATGGGCGCTGATGACTATCTGGTCAAGCCGTTCGAGTTTCCGGAACTGCTGGCCAGGGTCCGCACCCTGATGCGTCGCAGTGAGCAGACCACCACTTCCAAGGTGTTGCAGGTCGGCGACCTGGAGCTCGATCAAGGCCGACACCGGGCATTTCGCGGCAAGCAGCGCATCGACCTGACCACCAAGGAGTTTGCGCTCCTGCACCTGTTGATGCGCCACAGTGGTGAAGTCATGTCGCGTACCCAGATCATTTCGCTGGTCTGGGACATGAACTTTGATTGCGACACCAACGTGGTGGAAGTGTCGATCCGCCGCCTGCGAGCGAAGATCGATGATCCGTTCGAGACCAAGCTGATTCACACCCTGCGTGGCGTCGGTTACGTACTGGAAGTGCGTGAATGACGCCGACACGCCTTTCGACGCGTCTCGGGTTGACGGTCGTTGCTCTGATTGCGTGCCTGGTGCTGATGATGGAAATGCTCGCCTACGCGGCGATTTCCCGTCAGCTCGATATACGCGCCGAAGACGGATTGAGCGAGAAATTCAGGCAGATCGAACACAGCATGAGCGAGGGTTTTCTGGGGATCGAAGACATCGTTCAATACCCCCACACGCTGCGCGATCAGATCGTCGGGCATGACAGCTTCTCGCTGACCGTTCTCGACTCGGGTAATCCTCGGCAACAATTGATGAGCGTCGGTAACGAGGAGGGGCGCAATCTGCCGGTTCCCGATACCGCACAGATACCTCAAGACTTTCAGGAGCTGAAATCGGCGCAGGGTCACAAGATCCTGCTGGGTTACAAGACGATACGCCTCAAAACCGGTCAGGACATACTGGTCAGGCTGTCGATGGACAGGGAAAGCGACACTGAGCTGCTGCACGCTTATGTGAGATCGACGTGTATGGTCTTGCCCGTGATTCTGCTGCTGGTCGGCTTTTGCGTCTGGTGGGTGGTGCGCCGTGGCCTCAGGCCGTTGAGGGCGTTTCGCAAGGTGACTGCGCTGATCTCGGCTCGAGATCTGTCCCATCGCATGAAAGTGAATGGCCTGCCTGACGAATTGCGCGATCTCGCGCATGCAGTCAATTTCATGCTGCACAGGCTGGATGGCGACGTGCAGCAACTGGCGCAATTTTCTGACGATCTGGCGCATGAGTTGCGCTCGCCCATGAACAATCTGATGGGCAAGGCGCAGGTCACGCTCTCCAGACCGCGTCCGCCCGAAGAGTACAAGCAGGCACTGGAGTCCTGCACCGAAGAGCTGGAGCGCATGTCGCGCATGATCAGCCAGATGCTGTTCCTGGCCAGCGTCAGCCAGCCGGCTGCGCCGCTGCCGGCTGACATTGTCGATCTGCGGGAAGAGGCAGAAAAAGTCGCCGAGCTGTTTTCATCCTCGGCCGAGGACCGCGACATCACGCTACAGATCAATGGCACGGCGAAAGTATCGGGCGACAAGCTGATGATCCAGCGAGCGATCTCGAACCTGCTCTCCAACGCCATCCGCCACGGTCTGTCCGGCAGTGTGATTACCATCACCCTTGCCACGCAGGGTGATGAAGTCTCGCTGGCAGTGCGCAATGCGGGCGACGGTATTGACGCCGAACACCTGCCGCGACTGTTCGACCGTTTCTATCGGGTCCACGTCAGTCGCGCCCGGCAGCAGGGCGGTACGGGGCTGGGGCTGGCGATTGTGCGTTCCATCATGAGCCTGCATGAAGGGCAGGTGACGGTTCAGAGTGAGCCCGGACATTTCACCACGTTCAGCCTGATCTTCCCTAAACTGATGTAATGCGTCAGGTTGATGGTCGTTCTTCAAGAACCTTTCGCTGACCTCCGGCTCATAGCTTGTGAGCGGGTAACGCCCGGATGCTTCCGATGAAGCTGAACCTATAAGGATGGACGTATGACAGTTGCTTTCTGGTGCGTGCTGGTCGCGATATTGCTGCCGATAATCTGTGCCGGCATCGCCAAGTTCGGTAGCCGCAAATTCGGCAGCGGGCACAATCATGACCCGCGTGCATTTCTCGACAAGCTGGAAGGTTTTCCACGACGTGCCCACGCGGCACAGCTCAACAGCTTTGAAGTGACCCCTGCGTTTGCAGCGGCGGTGATCATTGCGCACATCGCGGGCAATGCGCAGTTGGTCACCATCGATGTACTGGCGGTGCTGTTTATCACCAGCCGCCTGCTGTACATCATTTTCTATCTGGCCGACCTGGCTGCGTTGCGTTCTGCGGTATGGCTGGTTGGCATGGGGCTGATCATTGCGCTGTTCGGTGTATCGGCTTTCCCGGCTGCTGCCTGATGATGGCCTTGCGACGCTGTCTTTCATGGTCAGCGTCGCAACGTCCAATACCGATCAATCGTCCGGCTGTACTTTCTCGAGTTCAGTCTGCGCATCCTGCAACTCCTTGCGCGACTCGGCCAGCTTGTCTTTGCGCTTGTTGATCCGTTCCGGGTCACCCTTGTCCATGGCTTTGTTCAGATCGGTCTGACGGCGGCTGACTTCGCGTTTGGCGTCCAGCACCTTTTGCTCGCGCTGTTTGAGCAAGGAAGTCTCCGTGCAATTGGCATTGACCTCGGCAAGGGCCTTTTCCAGCCCGGTCTGCTCGGCCTTGTTACCTTCGGTCTTGGCGTCCTGAATCTTGCTGCTGATCTCCTGACTTTTGATCAGGCACTCGGAAGGCGGTGTTGCCGGCTCGACGGCCAGCGATGTGCTCGCAATCAGCGTGCAACTGGTGAAAAGGATCAATGGTGATAAAAACCGCATGTGAACTCCGCTTGAAGATGACAATACCCGGACAGAAAAATGAACGTCCGCTACCTAGAAACCTGAAATACCGTGCGCCTGCAATTGCTGGCTTATCGCCTGCACCTGAGGGTCTTGAAAAAAAGCCCTGAGTTTCGCTGCCCGTCCCGGACCGATGCCCGGTTCGGCTTGCCATTGTTCGGCGGTGAGTGCCGCGAGGTCGTGCCAGTTATCAGGCAGTTTCGCGTCACCTGAGGGCGGTAGACCGATGGCCTTGAGCCACGCCTGAAACGGCCGTTCGCGGGCTGTTTGCAGGCTCGCAAGCAGTTTAGCGCTACTGCGTTCGGCGAAGCCGGGGATGTTAGCAAGCTGAGCGTGATTAAGGGTCATCCAATCGAGCAAGCCTTCGATCTGGCCGCTTTCAATCAGCTTGTCCCAGGTTCCCGGACCGACTCCGGGCAACGCGAGACCTTTCTTGCCACTGAGCCAGACCAGTCGGGCGCGAAACTGGCTTTCACAGCCTGGCGTGGCTTGCCAGCAACTCAACTCATGAAAATCACTGGCTTGCGGAATGCTTATTTCCGCTCGCTCGGCTGTGCGAGAAACCACGCTGTCGAGTCGTGGGATTGTCAGGCCGGCCAGGCTCACTGCCACTTGATCGCCGGGCCGGATGTCCAGCGCCTGCCAGCGTTGCAGCGACCCTGTGCTGATACGGGTGACGGTCCGGTCATCGAGGCGTACCGGTGTCAGTTCCAGCACCGGGGTGATTCTGCCGCTGCGCCCGATGGTGAAGTTGACCTTGCGCACCTCGGCCAGCGCTTGGGCGTAAGGATGTTTCCAGGCAGCGATCCAGTAAGGCGCACTGGCTTGCCAGCGCTGTGCGGGTGGCCGCTTGCCCTGGCGCATGATCACGCCGTCTGTGGCGAACGGCAGGGGATTGCGATACCAGTGCTCACGCCATTTCGCGGCCTGAGCGTAGTTCTCCAGCCGGTGGGTGTAAGCCATGCTGTCTGCAAAACCCATGCTTTGCAGGCTTTCGAGCCGCTGAGTCATATCCGCTGGCCCGTTCGGCCAGTCCCAGACGAACAGGGCGATGGCGTCGGCCTGTTGCGAGCTGATCGTCTGTCGCGCCAACAGGCCCGCCACCTTGCTGCGAGCGTTGACGCTGCCGGCCGTCGCCTGAATATGATCGTCAAGCCGCCAGTAAAGCTCGCCTTGCAGGACCACGGATTCGGTTTGGGGGATCTGCTGAGGGATCGCCTTGATCAGTCGTGCTTGCGAGGTCCAGTCCTGACCTTTTATCCCGTCGCCCCGACTGATTGCCTGCACCAGCTGGCCCTGTTCGTAAACCAGCGTCACCGCCACGCCGTCGACCTTGGGTTGAATCCACAGATCGTTGCGGCCCTTGAGCCAGGCCTTGACGCTGCCTTCGTCCGCCAGCTTGTTAACGCCGGTGTGCGGGACAGGATGTGCCAGTGGGCCGACTGCGGTTTTCAGCGGGTTGGATTCAGGCGTAGACACTGCAAAACATGCACGCCATACGCTCAGCCTCTGCCGCGCCTGATCGTAAAGCTCGTCAGGGATTTGCGAGATGCCGCGTCGGTGATAACTGTCGTCCCACTCGGCAACCTGCTTTTGCAGTGCCGTTATTTCGTTGTTTGCCCTGGCGGCAGACCAGTCAGGGCACTGGCTGGCATGGCCGAGGCCGGGGAGAAGAAAGACCAGAGCGCACGTCATCAGGCGGAGGGTGGACAACATCGAAGCATCCTTGCTTTAGGGGTAGGCCCGATCAGAGTAGTTGCCGGTTCGCTTTGCACACGAGTGGCTTGGTTACCGGGTTTTTCCACCGCACTGCGCCGCATGCCCAAGATCGGACGCGGAGCGTCCAGAACGGCATTCCCACGCTGGAGCGTGCGGAACGAGACTGTGTCCTCTCGTGCCAATGCTCCGCGTTGGCATGCCTTTCGTGACGCTCTGCGTCACAAATCTGCGCCGCACTGCGTACTCAGAATTGGACGCAGAACGCCCATAGCGTCGTTACCATGCAGCGCAGGATCAATAATCCAGACGAAAAAAAGCCCCGAACGACCAGGTCGTCCGGGGCTTTTTTCGGGGCGGGTTTTACAGGCCGGCAGCTGCGCGCAGGGCGTCGGCGCGGTCGGTTTTTTCCCAGGTGAAGGCGGTGAAGGTGTCATCGCCAACGGTCATTTCGACCGGGGTACGACCGAAGTGGCCGTAGGCCGCAGTGGCCTGGTACATCGGGTGCAGCAGGTCGAGCATGGTGGTGATTGCGTAAGGACGCAGGTCGAAGTTGTCGCGGACCAGCTTGATGATCTTGTCATCGGACAGCTTGCCGGTGCCGAAAGTGTTCAACGAGATCGAGGTCGGTTGAGCGACGCCGATGGCGTAGGACACCTGAATTTCGCAACGCTCGGCCAGGCCGGCAGCCACGATGTTCTTGGCGACGTAACGACCGGCGTAGGCGGCCGAACGGTCAACCTTCGATGGGTCCTTGCCGGAGAAAGCACCGCCGCCGTGACGGGCCATGCCGCCGTAGGTGTCGACGATGATTTTGCGGCCGGTCAGACCACAGTCGCCTACCGGGCCACCGATGATGAAGTTGCCGGTCGGGTTGATGTGGAACTGGGTGTCTTTGTGCAGCAAGTGCGCAGGGATGACGTGCTTGACGATCAGCTCCATCACGCCTTCGCGCAGGTCTTTGTAAGACACGTCCGGGTTGTGCTGGGTCGACAGCACGATGGCGTCGACGCCGACCACTTTGCCATTTTCGTAACGGCAGGTGACCTGGGATTTTGCGTCCGGGCGCAACCACGGCAGCAGGCCGGATTTGCGGGCTTCGGCCTGACGCTGCACCAGTTGGTGCGAGAAGGTGATCGGCGCAGGCATCAGCACGTCGGTTTCATTGCTGGCGTAGCCGAACATCAGGCCCTGGTCGCCAGCGCCCTGATCTTCAGGCTTGCTGCGGTCAACGCCCTGAGCGATGTCCACCGACTGCTTGCCGATGATGTTCATCACGCCGCAGGTCGCGCCGTCGAAGCCGACGTCGGAGCTGTTGTAGCCGATGTCGAGGATGACGTTACGCACGATGTCTTCCAGATCGACCCAGGCCGATGTCGACACTTCGCCAGCGATGATCGCCACACCGGTCTTGACCAGTGTTTCGCACGCTACACGGGCGTATTTGTCTTCAGCGATGATAGCGTCCAGAACCGCGTCGGAAATCTGGTCGGCGATCTTGTCCGGATGCCCTTCGGACACGGACTCGGAGGTGAAAAGTGAGTATTCGCTCATCTCTACGGGTTTCCTTCATTTTACCGATGGTGAGTGTCGCCAGCCGGTCGCTGAAAATGGCGAACCTGGATCTGGAAACCATTACGTAAGCCTACATAGAGGCTTTCCCCGGGAACTAGCCCCGCAGCGATGGCCCAACGGGCCAGGTCTTCCTGCTCGAAACCTAACCAGAGATCGCCACAGGCCTCCCTGGCCCAACTCTGGTCATGACTACACAATTCTGTTACCAGCAAGCTACCGCCGGGTGTTACGTGCTCGGCCAGTTGCCTGAGCGCTTCGGCCGGTGCCGCGAAATGATGCAGCACCATGTTGAGGACGACGCAGTCGGCGCTGACTTTACTGTCGTTCAGTGCATCGGCCAGCCTCAGCTCAACGTTAGCCAGCGCCTTGCGTTCACAGACGCCGCGCGCCAGCTCCAGCATAGCCGGGCTGTTGTCCATGGCGACGACCTGCCGGAAACGCCGCGCCAGTTCTGGCAGGAAGCCGCCGTCGCCGGGGCCTACTTCCAGAGCCGTGGCCTGCGCGCCGAAGCTCAGTTTGTCGAGCAGCGTCAGCAGACTCTCGCTGTATTGCGCCAGACCGGCGATCAGGTCCTGCTGAGCGCGAAACTTTTCTGCAGTGCGGGCAAAGAAATCCTGGCTGGCCATTGCCCGCTGCCGATGCACCAGGCCGATGCGGCCCTGAACATCGTCCGGCAAAGCCAGCGTATCGACCTCATCCAGCAGCGCCGCGTGCAGTCTGCCGCCCGGCAAGCTGGTGTGGGGCAGGGCGCGGCGGTAGAAAATCGCGTTGCCTTCACGGCGAGTCGCCACCAGGTCGGCCTGCGCCAGAACCTTCAGGTGATGGCTCATGCCTGACTGACCAATGGCGAAGATCTGCGCCAGTTCAAGCACGCCGAACGAATCGTTGGTCAGTGCGCGCAATACATTCAGCCGTAGAGGATCGCCGCCGGCCTTGCACAATGCAGAAAGGTCGTCGCATGCGTCATGGCGAATTGCAGGCACGCGCAGGTTCATAAGCTCCGCAGTCTAGAGAGCGATCCATGACGCCGCAAGGGCAATATCAAAAAGTTTTGATATTGCCCTTGGCCGGGTGCCGGTCAGGCGCTGTGAACTTGTCGTGTCGCCGTGTGTTCCAGTCTTCACAGGCTAAATAATGTCCGTAACGCAGGAAAAGAGCCTAAGGTCGACATCTGTCATTGCCCCCGGCCGGTCCGTGAGGGAAAATGAGCGTCTTTTTTCCGCCCCTAATTTTTTCAATCCCAGGAGATCAGCGATGCCAAGCCGTCGTGAGCGTGCCAATGCTATTCGTGCCCTAAGCATGGATGCCGTGCAAAAAGCCAACAGCGGCCATCCGGGTGCCCCGATGGGCATGGCGGATATCGCCGAGGTTCTGTGGCGTGATTATCTGAAACACAGCCCGAAGAATCCTTCGTTTGCCGACCGTGACCGTTTCATCATGTCCAACGGCCATGGTTCGATGCTGGTTTACTCGCTGCTGCACCTGACCGGTTACGACCTGTCGATCGACGATCTGAAAAACTTCCGTCAACTGCACAGCCGTACGCCAGGTCACCCTGAATTCGGCTACACCCCGGGCGTTGAAACCACTACTGGCCCATTGGGTCAGGGTTTTGCCAACGCTGTCGGTTTTGCCGCTGCCGAGAAGACCCTCGCGGCACAGTTCAACCGTCCAGGCCACACCATCGTTGACCACAACACTTACGTGTTCATGGGCGATGGCTGCATGATGGAAGGCATTTCCCACGAAGTCGCCTCGCTGGCCGGTACGCTGCAACTCGGCAAGCTGATCGCGTTCTACGACGACAACGGCATTTCCATCGATGGCGAAGTCGAAGGCTGGTTCACCGACGACACGCCGAAGCGTTTCGAAGCCTACGGCTGGCAGGTCATCCGCAATGTCGACGGCCATGACGCCGAAGAGATCAAGATCGCGATCGACACCGCCCGCAAGAGCGCTCAGCCAACCCTGATCTGCTGCAAGACCACCATCGGTTTCGGTTCGCCGAACAAGCAGGGCAAGGAAGAATCCCACGGCGCGCCGCTGGGTGCTGACGAAATCGCCCTGACCCGTGCTGCGCTGAAGTGGAACTACGGCCCCTTCGAAATTCCGGCTGATATCTACGCCGAATGGGATGCCAAGGAAAAAGGCCTGGCGGTCGAAGCCGAGTGGGACCAGCGCTTTGCTGCCTACTCCGCTGCATTCCCCGAGTTGGCCAACGACTTTATCCGTCGCATGAGCGGCGAGTTGCCTGCCGACTTTGCCGAGAAATCCGCAGCGTACGTGGCTGAAGTCAACGCCAAGGGCGAAACCATTGCCAGCCGCAAGGCCAGCCAGAACGCACTGAGCGCGCTGGGCCCGTTGCTGCCTGAAATCCTCGGCGGTTCGGCCGACCTGGCAGGTTCCAACCTGACCATCTGGAAAGGCTGCAAGAGCATCACCGGCGAAGACCCTAACGGCAATTACCTGCACTACGGCGTTCGCGAGTTCGGCATGGCCGCCATGATGAATGGTATCGCCCTGCACGGCGGCTTCGTGCCCTACGGCGCAACCTTCCTGATCTTCATGGAATACGCCCGCAACGCAGTGCGCATGGCGTCGCTGATGAAGAAGCGTGTGATCTACGTGTTCACTCACGACTCCATCGGTCTGGGCGAAGACGGCCCGACTCACCAGCCAATCGAGCAGTTGACCAGCCTGCGTACCACGCCGAACCTGGACACCTGGCGTCCGGCCGATGCCGTTGAATCGGCAGTGGCCTGGAAGCACGCCATCGAGCGTAACGACGGTCCATCGGCGTTGATCTTCTCGCGTCAGAACCTGACTCACCAGGCGCGTGACGAGGCCCAACTGGCCAACATCGCTCGTGGTGGCTACGTGCTGCGCGACTGCGCTGGCGAGCCTGAACTGATTCTGATCGCGACCGGTTCGGAAGTGGGTCTGGCTGTTGAGGCCTACGACAAACTGATCGCTCAGGGCCGCAAGGCTCGCGTGGTTTCCATGCCGTGCACCAGCATCTTTGAAGCTCAGGATGCGCTGTACAAGCAGGAAGTCCTGCCACTTCAGGTCAGCGCACGTATCGCCATCGAAGCCGCGCACGCAGACTACTGGTACAAATACGTCGGTCTGGAAGGCCGCGTGATCGGCATGACCACCTTCGGTGAGTCGGCCCCTGCACCAGCGCTGTTCGAAGAGTTCGGGTTCACGCTGGAAAACGTCCTGAGCATTGCTGAAGAGCTGCTGGAGGACTGATTGGCTATGTGAAGGTCTGTGTAGGAGCGGACTTGTCCGCGAATGGAGCAACTCGGTAAATCAGATACACCGAGTGTTCCTATTCGCGGACAAGCGAAGCGTTGCCCCGTCCGCTCCTACACATGTATCACTACGCATATTGAGCTCTACGCAACCTGATCCATCCCCTGGCGAAAATTTCATGCCCCAGCCCCGCCCTTATAAAGTTGCTCTGAACGGCTACGGTCGTATCGGCCGTTGTGTCGTTCGTGCGCTGTGCGAGCGGGGGACGAAGGCCGGGTTTGAAGTGGTTGCCATCAATGATCTGGCCGATATGGCCAGTCTCGAATACCTCACGCGCTTTGATTCGACACATGGCCGGTTCCCCGGCGAAGTGCGGGTCGAAGGGCAATACCTGCATATCAACGATCACCGGATCAAGGTCCTGCGCAGTTCAACGCCCGAAGGCATTGACTGGGCCGGGCTGGAAGTCGATCTGGTGCTGGAGTGCTCGGGTGTCTACAACACCCGCGAAGACGGGCAGCGTTTTCTGGATGCCGGTGCGCCACGGGTCCTGTTTTCCCAGCCTATGGCCAGCGAGCGGGATGTCGATGCCACGGTGGTGTTCGGCATCAACCAGCAACGGCTGACCGGGCGCGAATTGCTGGTCTCGGCCGCGTCCTGTACCACCAACTGCAGCGTTCCGCTGCTGCGTTTGCTGGATCAGGCCATTGGTCTGGAATACATCACCATCACCACTATTCACTCGGCGATGAACGATCAGCCGGTAATCGACGCCTATCACCATGAGGATTTGCGTCGTACCCGCTCGGCTTTCCAGTCGATCATTCCGGTGTCCACCGGTCTGGCGCGAGGAATCGAGCGGCTGCTTCCGGAACTTGCCGGTCGAATTCAGGCCAAAGCAGTTCGTGTACCGACCGTCAATGTGTCTTGTCTGGACATTACACTGCAGATGTCGCGGGACACCGATGCAGTGGAGGTCAACCGTATCCTGCGTGAGGCCGCCACCCGTGGCCCGCTCAAGGGGCTGCTGGCCTACACTGAGTTGCCGCATGCCAGCTGCGATTTCAACCATGACCCGCATTCGGCCATTGTCGATGCGAGTCAGACCCGCGTTTCCGGACCCCGGCTGGTCAATCTGCTGGCCTGGTTCGATAACGAGTGGGGTTTTGCAAACCGAATGCTCGACGTCGCCGATCACTTTTTGCGCGTCGCTGACCAATAACAGTAAAAAAACAGGAATGCTCATGACCGTGTTGAAGATGACCGACCTCGATCTGCAAGGCAAACGTGTACTGATCCGCGAAGACCTCAACGTCCCGGTCAAGGACGGCGTTGTCAGCAGTGACGCGCGTATCCTTGCTTCGCTGCCGACCATCAGGCTGGCGCTGGAAAAAGGCGCGGCTGTCATGATCTGCTCGCACTTGGGTCGCCCGACCGAAGGCGAGTTTTCTGCCGAGAACAGCCTGAAGCCGGTTGCCGAGTACCTGAGCAAGGCGCTGGGCCGCGAGGTTCCTCTGGTCGCTGATTATCTGGACGGTGTCGACGTGAAGGCAGGCGATGTCGTCCTGTTCGAGAACGTTCGCTTCAACAAGGGCGAGAAAAAGAATGCCGACGAACTGGCGCAGAAGTACGCGGCCCTGTGCGACGTATTCGTGATGGACGCTTTCGGCACCGCTCACCGTGCAGAGGGTTCGACTCACGGCGTGGCCAAGTTTGCCAAGGTCGCTGCTGCGGGTCCGTTGCTGGCCGCCGAGCTGGAGGCGCTGGGCAAGGCGCTGGGCGCTCCGGCCCAGCCAATGACCGCCATCGTTGCCGGTTCCAAGGTGTCCACTAAACTGGACGTACTCAACAGCCTGAGCGGCATCTGCAATCAGTTGATCGTCGGCGGCGGCATTGCCAATACCTTCCTGGCCGCAGCCGGTCACAAGGTTGGCAAGTCGCTGTATGAACCTGATCTGCTCGACACGGCCCGTGCCATCGCTGCGAAAGTCAGCGTGCCATTGCCGACCGACGTCGTGGTTGCCAAGGCGTTTGCCGAGAGCGCCCCTGCAACCGTCAAACTGATCGCCGATGTAGCCGATGACGACATGATTCTGGACATTGGTCCGCAAACGGCAGCGCATTTCGCCGAATTGTTGAAATCTTCCGGGACTATCCTGTGGAACGGTCCGGTCGGCGTGTTTGAATTCGATCAGTTTGGCGAAGGCACCCGGACGCTGGCCAAGGCCATCGCCGAAAGCAGTGCATTCTCCATTGCTGGTGGCGGCGATACGCTGGCGGCGATCGACAAGTATGGCGTGGCAAAACAGATTTCCTATATCTCCACCGGCGGCGGTGCGTTCCTCGAATTCGTGGAAGGCAAGGTTCTGCCTGCGGTTGAAGTGCTCGAACAACGTGCCAAGGCCTGAATGAAGGCCTTGGACAAGGAGTAGGCAATGGTCAGGGCGTTACCGTGGGTGCTCATCGCAGGTTTGCTGGCCGGTTGCGCGAGCAAGCCCGAAGCTGAAGACGTCGAGGCAGACGCGCCGAACCAGCCGCTTCAGTTGAGCTGCTATCAGGCGGGCTGGCAGGCCGAAACGGTGCCGGTGATCTACAAGCGTGGCGGTCAGGAGGTGTGGGATCGGTACGAATTCATGCCCCGCAAGACAGGGAGTGTGGGTTGCCTGTAATTCAGGCCTGAAACCCGTCTGGCAACATTGACGGGCTTCAGCGGTCTTTATTGAGTGGATATTTTTTCCGAGGAAGGAGTTTCGTCATGAAGATCGCTGCCCTGGCTCTGCTCAGCTGTATTGCACTGGCTGGCTGTACCGGTTCTGGCTCGCACGCCAGGACGTGTCAACTATTCAGCCCGGCCCCGGTGAATGTGCCAACGACCGAAAATACCCAACGGGTCGAGGCGCATGTCACGGGTGAACCGGCCGACGACAGTAAACAGGAACAGAACTGCCCCTGATACACCGGTTTGGCAGGGCAGGCAGGAGAAATGATGAAAGGCTTGTTGGCCCTTGTGGCTTTGGCGGCGCTTGGCGGTTGTTCGAGCATGAGCACTCCGCAGCAGAACGACCCGTGGAATCGCTGGGTTTGCGACAGCAACGCCGAGGTTCACTGGCGTTACATCGACTCGGCCCAAAAGGAAGTCGACGTGCGTTTGAATCAAAGCGATCAGGTGTTCAGGCTCAAGGCTGAACCTGGCGCTGCCAGTGGCACGCTGTACAGTAATAATGTGTTGGCATTCGTCAACAAGGGTAGCGAAGGCCTGATCTACTGGGACGCTACCAACGATCTGATTGGTCGCGGCTGCAAGGCCCGATAAACCGGACCCATGGCACACACGCTTGGTCCTTGCGGCCAATGCTTATAACTTGAATAGCGGCCGCCACTACGGCAGGCTGCACGATCAACGACCCTACCGGGAGAGAGACAGACAATGGCACTTATCAGCATGCGCCAGATGTTGGACCACGCAGCCGAATTCGGCTATGGCGTTCCAGCTTTCAACGTAAACAACCTGGAACAGATGCGCGCCATTATGGAAGCGGCCGACAAGACCGACTCCCCGGTGATCGTTCAGGCTTCGGCCGGTGCCCGCAAATACGCCGGTGCTCCGTTTCTGCGTCACCTGATCCTTGCGGCCATCGAAGAATTCCCGCACATCCCGGTGGTCATGCACCAGGATCACGGCACCAGCCCCGACATCTGCCAGCGCTCGATCCAGTTGGGATTCAGTTCGGTCATGATGGACGGTTCGCTGCGTGAAGACGGCAAGTCCCCGGCCGATTACGACTACAACGTCGACGTCACCCGTCGTGTGGTGTCCTTCGCTCACGCCTGCGGCGTTTCCGTGGAAGGCGAGCTGGGCGTGCTGGGTTCGCTGGAAACCGGCATGGCCGGTGAAGAAGACGGCGTGGGCGCTGAAGGCGTTCTGGATCACAGCCAGATGCTGACTGACCCGGAAGAAGCCGCTGACTTCGTCAAACGCACTCAGGTCGATGCCCTGGCCATCGCCATCGGTACCAGCCACGGCGCTTACAAGTTCACCAAGCCGCCTACCGGCGACATCCTGGCGATCGAGCGCATCAAAGAGATTCACAAGCGTATCCCGAACACTCACCTGGTGATGCACGGTTCTTCGTCGGTCCCTCAGGAATGGCTGAAGATCATCAACGAGTTCGGCGGCGACATCAAAGAAACCTACGGCGTGCCGGTCGAAGAAATCGTTGAAGGTATCAAGCACGGCGTGCGCAAGGTCAACATCGACACCGACCTGCGTCTGGCGTCCACCGGTGCCATCCGCGAGTTCATGGCCAAGCACCCGAGCGAGTTCGACCCGCGCAAGTATCTGGCAAAAACGGTCTCGGCCATGCGTGATGTGTGTATCGCCCGTTACGAAGCCTTCGGCACCGCTGGCAACGCCTCGAAGATCAAACCGATCTCCCTGGACGCCATGTTCGAACGCTACGCCCGTGGCGAGCTGGATGCCAAGGTCAACTGAGTTGACTGAGCACTGAAAAAACCCGCAGAAATGCGGGTTTTTTTATGTCGGTTCAAAAGTAGCTGCGCGGTGAATGGAGGTGACGCGGAGCGTCACGAACGGCATTCCCACGCTGGAGCGTGAGGAACGATGCCCAACTATCGCGCCCATGCTCCGCGTGGGCATGCCGTTCTGGACGCTCTTGAGTTGACTATCGTGCCCATGCTCCGCGTTGGTACGCAGTTGGTGACGCTCCGCGTCACAAATCTTCAGTCTGGCGAGACAGTTGGCGTAACCGAAGCTCAGGCCTGAACCTCGTACGGCCTGAATCAGGCGTCAAGGCTCCAGTATGTGACGCAGAGCGTCACGAAATGCATTCCCACGCTGGAGCGTGAGGAACGATAATGCGCAACTATCGTGCCCATGCTCCGCGTGGGCATGCCGTTCTGGACGCTCTTGAGTTGACTATCGTGCCAATGCTCCGCGTTGGTACGCAGTTGGTGACGCTCTGCGTCACAAATCTTAAGTCTGGCGAGACAGTTCGCGTAACCGAAGCTCAGGCCTGAACCTCGTACGGCCTGAATCAGGCGTCAAGGCTCCAGTATGTGACGCAGAGCGTCACGAAATGCATTCCTGCGGGGAGCGTAGGAACGATCATGTTACCCGTGCTCTGCGTACGCCCTTGAAGTGCTTAGGCGCTTTTCATCAACCCGGCACACGCTGCCTTGTAAGCTTCGTGTTGGTACTTGTTCAGCGTGCCTGGCAGGGCGAAGTTGTGTTTCTTGTTCTGCGCATTGACGGTCTGTGGTGAGATCAGGAGTACTTCGCAATCTGACATCAGCTGGAAGATGGTTTCGATCTTGAAGGTGGTCGGGCCGCCAGCGAACTCGCCTTTTTTGCTGCGCTTCTTGATGACCACATGGCTGATGCCGTTTTCACGCACGAAACCGGCGAGTTGCGTGGCGAAGGCTTTGACGTTGACGGCCTCGTCATCGTCCTCCAGCGCCAGTTTCTTCGTGGCGAGCGGCAGGTGCTCAATGTCGCCGTTACGTCGAGTGGCGAGGGCAAAAATGGCCTCACTGCCTTTGATTTCTACACCGCAAATAATCATGAGAAAACCTGATGAGCTCGTTCATATAAAGAAGCAGGTTATCCCATCGTAGACGTTATTCCTGTGCAATCGACTCCAGGTACTCCGAGCGTTCGTCACTCATGCGCGCAATGCAGTCGTTTTCGCTGATGGTGAAGGCCTTGCTGCCTGCTGCAGAAGGGAAGACTTCAACCGCGCAGTCGGCGTCACGCAGCTTCTCCCACGCCTGCTGGGCAGTTTTGAGTTTGCTCGTAAAATCGTTGAATTGCGTCTTGTTGGCGACGAACTGGGATTGAACACGCTTGAGCAGGTTGTCGAAATTTTCCTTGAGCAATTGTTCAGCGGTGGTCCGGCTGTAAACCGAGCACTCCAGCGTCTGCTTGTCGTCTTCGACACCGTCGCACGGCGTGGCATCCGGGTTCTGAGCAGCCTGCACGCCTGTCACAGCCGTTGCCATCAGGGCCAGGGTCAGCAAAAACGTTTTCATCGAGTCGCTCCGATCCATTGATACGCCTGATTCTGTCTCAAGCGCGAGACAATGAACAGGTTTACGACACCGCCCGGCGAAGTGCTGTCGCCCTTTGTCGCATCTTGACGCTTTCGGCAAACCCCCTGTCGTTTTTGCACCCGGCTCGCCCAACCCTCCGGCATATGCTGACCCTATTAGCGCCGACAGCCGATTCGGTGCGCCGCAAGCAAAAAAGGGGACAGCCTGATGAGCCCAGCCGAACTGCACGCCGACAGCATCGTTATTGACGGGCTGATCATCGCCAAGTGGAACCGCGAGCTGTTTGAAGACATGCGCAAGGGTGGCCTGACCATGGCCAATTGCACCGTGTCGGTATGGGAAGGCTTCCAGGCCACCATCAACAGCATCTGCACCAGCCAGAAACTGATGCGCGAAAACAGCGACCTGGTCATGCCGGTGCATACTACCGCCGACATCCGCAAGGCTAAGGAGCTGGGCAAGACCGGCATCCTGTTCGGCTTCCAGAATGCGCACGCCTACGAAGACCAGATCGGCTATGTCGAGATCTTCAAGAAGCTCGGCGTCGGCATCGTGCAGCTGTGCTACAACACCCAGAATCTGGTCGGCACCGGCTGCTACGAGCGCGACGGCGGGCTTTCGGGTTTCGGGCGTGAAATTGTCACCGAAATGAACCGTGTCGGCGTCATGTGCGACCTGTCCCACGTCGGCTCGAAAACCTCCGAAGAAGTCATTCTCGAATCGAAGAAACCGGTCTGCTACTCCCATTGCCTGCCGTCCGGCCTCAAGGAACATCCGCGCAACAAGTCCGACGCCGAACTGAAGTTCATTGCCGACCACGGCGGCTTTGTCGGCGTGACCATGTTCGCGCCCTTCCTGGCCAAGGGCATTGAGTCGACCATCGACGATTACGCCGAAGCCATCGAGTACGTGATGAACATCGTGGGCGAGGACGCCATCGGTATCGGCACCGATTTCACTCAGGGCCACGGTCAGGACTTTTTCGAATACCTGACCCACGACAAAGGCTACGCCCGCCGCCTGACCAGCTTCGGCAAGATCATCAACCCGCTGGGTATCCGCACCGTGGGCGAGTTTCCCAATCTGACGGAAACCCTGCTCAAGCGCGGCCACCCCGAGCGCGTGGTGCGCAAGATCATGGGCGAGAACTGGGTCAACGTGCTGACCGACGTCTGGGGCGAGTAACCCGCCAGCCATACCTAATCGAATTGAGCCCCCATGGCCTTAACGGCGGTGGGTGTAACCCGAATCATCTGGAGTTTGACCCCATGGCTAAAATCGCCCCGCAACTGCCCATCGAAGTCGACAGCGAAACCGGCGTCTGGACCTCCGATGCATTGCCGATGCTCTACGTGCCACGGCACTTTTTCGTCAACAATCACATGGGCATCGAAGAAGTACTGGGCGCCGATGCCTACGCCGACATTCTCTACAAGGCGGGTTACAAATCCGCCTGGCACTGGTGTGAAAAAGAAGCCGAGTGCCATGGTCTGGAAGGCGTCGCGGTGTTCGAACACTACATGAAGCGCCTGTCGCAACGCGGCTGGGGGCTGTTCAGGATTCAGGACATCGACATCGAGAAAGGCACCGCCAGCGTGAAGCTTGAGCACTCCTGCTTTGTGTACGTCTACGGCAAGGTCGGGCGCAAGGTCGATTACATGTTCACCGGCTGGTTCGCCGGGGCGATGGACCAGATTCTCGCGGCCAGCGGCAGCTCGATTCGTACCGTCGCCGAGCAGGTTTACGGGGGTTCCGAAGAAGGCCACGACGACGGTCTGTTTGTCGTCAAGCCGCTGTAAATCGAGGATCGGGTTATGGCTTTCGAAGCGATGTTCCAGCCGATCCAGATCGGCAAACTGACGATCCGCAATCGCGTGCTGAGTACCGCGCACGCCGAGGTTTATGCCACTGACGGCGGCATGACCACGGACCGTTACGTGAAGTATTACGAAGAGAAGGCCAAGGGCGGTATCGGTCTGGCCATCTGCGGCGGCTCTTCAAGCGTGGCCATCGACAGCCCGCAAGGCTGGTGGAAATCGGTCAATCTGGCGACTGACAGGATCATCCCGCACTTTCAGAACCTCGCCGATGCCATGCACAAGCACGGCGCCAAGATCATGATCCAGATTACCCACATGGGCCGTCGTTCACGCTGGGATGGCGATCACTGGCCGACCCTGCTGTCGCCGTCGGGCATTCGTGAGCCGGTGCACCGCGCAACCTGCAAAACCATCGAGCCGGAAGAGATCTGGCGGGTGATCGGCAACTACGCCAGTGCAGCCGCTCGCGCCAAGGCCGGTGGTCTGGATGGCGTCGAGCTGTCGGCCGTGCATCAGCACATGATCGACCAGTTCTGGAGCCCGCGCGTCAACAAGCGCACCGATGAGTGGGGCGGTAGCTTCGAGAATCGCATGCGCTTCGGCCTCGAAGTCATCAAAGCGGTGCGCAAGGAAGTCGGCCCTGATTTCTGCGTCGGTTTGCGCATCTGCGGCGACGAGTTTCACCCTGATGGCCTGAGCCACGAGGACATGAAGCAGATCGCCAAATATTACGACGACACCGGCATGATCGATTTCCTCGGCGTGGTGGGTTCGGGGTGCGACACCCACAACACCCTGGCCAACGTCATCCCGAACATGAGTTATCCACCGGAGCCGTTCCTGCACCTGGCGGCCGGCATCAAGGCAGTGGTCAAGGCGCCGGTGCTGCACGCGCAGAACATCAAGGACCCGAATCAGGCGACGCGGATTCTGGAAGGCGGCTACGTCGACATGGTCGGTATGACCCGCGCGCACATCGCTGATCCGCACCTGATCGCCAAGATCAAGATGGGGCAGATCGATCAGATCAAACAGTGCGTCGGCGCCAACTACTGCATCGATCGTCAATATCAGGGGCTGGATGTGCTGTGCATCCAGAACGCCGCCACGTCCCGCGAATACATGGGCGTGCCGCACATCATCGAAAAATCTGCCGGGCCGAAGCGCAAGGTGGTCGTGGTCGGTGCCGGGCCGGCGGGCATGGAAGCGGCGCGGGTCTCTGCCGAGCGCGGTCACGATGTGACGCTGTTCGAAAAGAAGGCGTTTATCGGCGGCCAGATCACGACTGCATCGAAGGCACCACAGCGCGACCAGATTGCGGGCATCACGCGCTGGTTCCAGCTGGAACTGGCGCGCCTGAAGGTCGACCTGCGGCTCGGGACTGCGGCCGATGCGGCGACCATTCTGGACCTGCGCCCGGACATCGTGGTGCTGGCCGTGGGCGGTCATCCGTTTCTGGAGCAGAACGAACACTGGGGCGCGGCAGAAGGGCTGGTGGTCAGCAGCTGGGACGTGCTGGACGGCAAGGTCGCGCCGGGCAAGAACGTGCTGGTCTACGACACCATCTGCGAGTTCACCGGCATGTCGGTGGCTGACTTTCTGGCCGACAAGGGTTGCCAGGTCGAAATCGTTACCGATGACATCAAACCGGGTGTCGCGATTGGCGGCACCTCATTCCCGACCTACTACCGCAGCATGTACCCCAAGGAAGTGATCATGACCGGCGACATGATGCTGGAAAAGGTCTATCGCGAGGGCGACAAGCTGGTGGCGGTGCTGGAAAACGAATACACCGGCGCCAAGGAAGAGCGCGTTGTCGATCAGGTGGTAGTGGAAAACGGTGTGCGTCCGGACGAAGCGATCTACTACGCGCTCAAGGAAGGCTCGCGCAACAAGGGCCAGATCGACATCGACGCGCTGTTCGCCATTCAGCCGCAGCCTTCATTGAGCCAGCCGGGTGACGGTTACCTGCTGTTTCGTATCGGCGACTGCGTGGCGCAACGCAACACCCATGCAGCGATCTACGACGGCTTGCGGCTGTGTAAGGATTTCTGACGGCAGTTACAAGCTTTTAGCTTGAAGCGGCAAGTAAAAGCCTTCGCTCAGAGCTTTTTCTTGCAGCTTGTCGCTTGAAGCTTGCAGCTCGCGTCTTGAGGGCAACGTGATGCTAGACACTCTTCTTCCCATCCTGCTGTTCAGCGCTCTGGCCCTTGCGGCACTGGGTGCTTTGCGGCGGATGAACCTGTGGCGCGCTGGTCGGCCTTCCAAAGTCGATTTGCTCGGCGGGCTGTTGGCCATGCCCAAGCGCTACATGATCGATCTGCACCACGTAGTCGCGCGGGACAAATACATCGCCAACACCCACGTGGCCACAGCGGGCGGTGCGGTGGCCTCGATTATGCTGGCGATTCTGGTGCACGGTTTCGGCCTGCATAATCGCCTGCTTGGCTATGCGCTGCTGTTAATGACGGCGGTGATGTTTGTCGGGGCAGTGTTTGTCTATTGGCGTCGCCTCAATCCGCCTGCGCGCCTGTCGAAAGGCCCATGGATGCGGCTGCCGAAAAGCCTGATGGCGTTTTCCGCGAGCTTTTTTCTGGTCACGTTGCCAGTGGCGGGGATTCTTCCCGAGCACTTCGGCGGCTGGGTGCTGGTCGTCATTCTTGGGTTGGGCGTGTTGTGGGGCGTGAGCGAGCTGTTTTTCGGCATGACCTGGGGCGGGCCGATGAAGCACGCTTTCGCCGGTGCCCTGCACCTTGCCTGGCACCGGCGTGCCGAGCGTTTTGGCGGCGGGCGTTCCACCGGCCTGAAACCGCTTGATCTGAACGATCGATCCGCGCCGCTGGGCGTCGAGAAACCTGAAGACTTCACCTGGAATCAACTGCTGGGTTTCGACGCCTGCGTACAGTGCGGCAAATGTGAGGCGGCGTGCCCGGCCTTTGCGGCAGGCCAGCCACTGAACCCCAAAAAGCTGATTCAGGACATGGTCGTCGGTCTGGCGGGCGGTACCGATGCGAAGTTCGCCGGCAGTCCTTATCCCTCGCTGGATGGCCAAGGCAAGCCACTTGGCGAACACGGCGGCAATCCGCATCAGCCCATCGTCAACGGGCTGGTGGATGCCGAAACGCTGTGGTCCTGCACCACGTGCCGCGCCTGCGTCGAAGAGTGCCCGATGATGATCGAGCACGTCGATGCCATCGTCGACATGCGCCGTTACCTGACCCTCGAAAAGGGCGCTACGCCGAACAAGGGCGCTGAAGTGCTGGACAACCTGATCGCCACCGACAACCCCGGCGGGTTTGCGCCGGGCGGGCGAATGAACTGGGCGGCAGATCTGAACCTGGCACTGCTCAGCGAGAAAAAAACGGTGGATGTGCTGTTCTGGGTCGGCGATGGCGCGTTCGACATGCGCAATCAACGGACCCTGCGCGCTTTCGTCAAAGTCCTCAAAGCGGCCAGGGTCGATTTCGCCGTGCTGGGGCTGGAGGAGCGAGACAGTGGCGATGTGGCGCGGCGGCTGGGTGATGAAGCGACCTTCCAGACGCTCGCCCGACGCAACATTCAGACCCTGTCCCATTACAGTTTCAAACGCATCGTGACCTGCGACCCGCACAGCTTTCATGTGCTGAAAAACGAATACGGTGCGTTTGGTGGCGACTATCAGGTGCAGCACCACAGCACCTTCATGGCGGAACTGGTCAAGCGCGGCGCCCTGAACCTGGGGCAGCACAAAGGTGCCAGCGTGACCTATCACGACCCGTGTTACCTGGGCCGTTACAACGGCGAATACGAGGCGCCGCGTGAAGTGCTGCGTGCGCTGGGGATCGAGATCAGGGAAATGCAGCGCTCGGGCTTCCGTTCCCGCTGCTGCGGTGGCGGTGGTGGCGCGCCCATCACAGACATTCCCGGCAGACAGCGGATTCCCGATATGCGCATGGACGACATTCGTGAAACGGCGGCCGAGGTCGTGGCGGTGGGTTGTCCACAATGCACGGCGATGCTCGAAGGTGTGGTCGAGCCCCGGCCGCTGATCAAGGACATTGCCGAACTGGTGGCCGACGCGCTGGTGGAAGAAGTTATCCCCAGCCCATCCGTTGCTGCCAAACGTGAACCTGCGGAGGTGCACTGATGAGCGACATTATCCGCCGCGATCCTCGTGCCGAGTGGATCGCCCGTAACC
This sequence comes from Pseudomonas syringae, assembly GCF_023278085.1. Classification (NCBI taxonomy): domain Bacteria; kingdom Pseudomonadati; phylum Pseudomonadota; class Gammaproteobacteria; order Pseudomonadales; family Pseudomonadaceae; genus Pseudomonas; species Pseudomonas syringae. Next base: position 236,194 of record NZ_CP066265.1, read on the forward strand.
GGTTACATCCGCTGCATGCGGCCATGCAACCTGCGCAGAGCAGCTGGATGGGACCGAACGGTCTGATGCGCAAGAACGTGCATGGCCTCGGTTTTATCGGCCCCAATGGCATCAAGCGGATTGACCGCAGTGGCGCGCAGCAGGGCGGTACGACCAGGCGCTTGACGGCATCCGCAGTCCAGCTGCCACTGCATGTAATTGCCGCGCCAGCGTTTTACATCAATGTCGTGCCCGACATGGTTGGCGGGCGCCTGAGCAGTCATGACCGTGATCTGTTGGGCCTGGCGCGGCAATTGGCGGGTACCGAAGGGGCAGTGCTTGCCGTCGTTTTCGGCGAGCATAAAGAGACCGCCTTCGACACGGCGGGCGTGGACCGTTTGTTGCTGCTCGACGGTACTGAATTCAGCGGTTACTCACCCGAACAGCGCGTCCAGGGACTTCGTGCTGTGGATAACCAGTTCAGCCCCCGTCACTGGCTGCTACCGGACAGCCGTACGGGGGGTGGCGAGCTGGGACGGCGCTTTGCGGCCAGCCTCGGCGAGCGACCTGCAACGCGGGTCTGGCAGGTCAAGGATGAACAGTGCATAAGCCGCGCCGGGGCAGGGCGTGAGGATCTGGCTCGCCCATTGGCGCGTTTGATTCTGGCCGCTGCCGAGTGTGCCGAACCCGAGAGTGAAACCCGTCATGAGGTATTGCCGGTCGAGTTATCCACAGCTGTGGCGCGCAGCCTGTCGCGCATCGAGGACCTTGGCGCGGTGGCTGTCGATCCTGCAGTTATCCCCATGGCTGAAGCAGAATTCATCTTGTCGGGTGGCAACGGCGTCAAGGACTGGGACCTCTTCCACCGTGCCGCCTCGGCCCTCGGTGCAACCGAAGGCGCTTCGCGGGTAGCGGTGGACGATGGCTTCATGGGTCGTGAGCGTCAGGTGGGTGCCAGTGGTACATGGGTCACCGCAAGGGTTTACATGGCTGTCGGTATCTCCGGGGCCATCCAGCACCTGCAAGGTATCGGTGCTTGCGACAAGGTCATTGCAATCAATCTGGATGCGGGCTGCGACATGATCAAGCGCGCAGACTTGTCCGTGATCGGCGAAAGCTCGGACATTCTCAGGGCGCTGATTGCAGCGGTTGAAGCCCGCTCTGATGGAGAGAGACGTGATGCAGCCTGACTCCGCTGTGGATAAGTATGGGGTGCAGATCATCAGCCTGGTGTCCATCGGCGCGCATCCGACTTCAGGACGTGCGCGCCGCGCCGAACAGGATGCCCGAGCTGTCGAGCTCGGCCTGCAACTGGCTGGGGATAACTTGCAGGTGCTGCACGCTGGCGACGCTGGCGAGCCTGCGCTGCGCGCCTATCTGGGAATGGGTTTGAGCGAGTTGCACATTCTGGAACAGCCGCCAGGTGCCGATGTACTGGCGGCCTTGGGCGAGCATATTCGCGATTCGTCGGCACAGATTGTACTGACCGGTAGCCAGGCTGAAACCGGTGAGGGCTCGGGCATGTTGCCGTTCCTGCTGGCCGAGACGCTTGGCTGGCCATTGGTGACCGGTCTGGCTGAAGTCGAGTCCCTGGAAAACGGTACGGCGCTGGTGTTACAGGCGTTGCCTCGTGGCCAGCGGCGGCGTCTCAAGGTCCGTCTGCCGTTTCTGGCCACTGTGGATAACGCGGCGCCAACAGCCCGACAAAGTGCATTCGGCCCTGCGCAGCGCGGGGCACTGACTATCGATGAAGTTGAAGTGGTGGTCGATGATGTGCTGACAGCTTCTTCCCTGCAACCCGCCAAACCTCGGCCCAAGCGCCTGAAAGTCATCAAGGCCAAGAGCGGCGCAGACCGTATGAAAGCCGCCACCGCCAAGGCCAGTGGCGGTGGCGGGCAGGTGCTCAAAGGGTTGAGCCCGGATGAGGCTGCGGCAGCGATACTGAAAGTGCTGGTCGAGGAAGGCGTTGTCAGGTGAGGTATTCCAGCCTGACGCAGCATTCATGAACGTGGTGTCATTGTTCGGCAGCTAGTTACACACAATCCCTGTGCGTGTGCCTGTGGATAATATGTTTGCGGATGGCTGAAGCGCACGTGAGACGGGGCTTGCAGAGGGATGTTCGAAAATTGATCAGCATAACCTTCGGTTTTCATTGAGGATTTTCAGTGAATAACGCGCTTGCTCACGGCTTTCGGTGACTGATTTGCTCACAATCTCTGTTGGCGTATCTGTGGATAAGTTGTTCGTGATCAGCTGCAAGCCTTTTAAACAGGGGGTCTCAAGGTTTTGTACAAAAAACGATCAATTGCGAGAGGCCGAGCACGAAGGGGGTCTGTATTTCGTCCCTCAAGCGTATTTTAAAAGTTTTCCACAGCAAGGTGCGCGATCGGGCAAAGTTGTACCCAAAGTCTGTTGGCGCTTCTGTGGATAAGATGTTCGCGATCTGCTGTAAGCGTTATGGTGTAAGGGTTTCCGGCTTCTGGTTAAAAAACATACAGGCTCTACGCTCGGGCAAGCATATGAAAGGACTGCCTTTTTTCAACAGGGGCCTGATAGGGCAGCGCCTATCGCTTGCCAGATGACTGGCAGGATCGCAAGCCAGCCTGTTCCAGAGAGGATTGAGCTGGCTCGACGCTGAAGGGTATGCCCGGAGAGGAACCCTCTTACTCGTGATTCACCGCCACACCTTTCAGATAGGGAGCAGGCTCTGCACCCAGGTTCTCCAGCATCCGCGAGCTGTACCAGTCGATGAAGTTGACCACGCCGAACTCATAGGTCTTCGAGTAAGGGCCTGGCTGGTAAGCGGAGGAGTTGATGCCGCGCTGGTTCTCTTCGGCCAGACGGCGGTCCTGGTCGTTGGTAGCGTCCCAGACCTGACGCATACGTTGCACGTCATAGTCCACGCCTTCCACTGCGTCCTTGTGGACGATCCACTTGGTGCTGACCATGGTCTCCTGGGCGCTGATCGGCCACACGGTGAACACAATGATGTGATCGCCCATGCAGTGGTTCCAGGAGTGTGGCAGGTGCAGGATGCGCATGGAGCCCAGTTCAGGGTTCTGGATGCGGCCCATCAGTTTCTTGCAGCCGACCTTGCCATCCATGGTCATCGAGACTGTGCCTTTGAGCAGCGGCATGCGTACGATGCGGTTACGCAGGCCGAAGCTGGCATGGGCGTAAGGAATTTTCTCGGCATCCCAGGCCGCGGCGGATGCGGCCACATGATCCTTGAAGGCCTGATCGGCGCGCGGGTCGGTAACGTCGTCCCATTCCAGCAGGGTTTTGAGCAGCTCCGGGTGCGAGCCGCTGCAGTGGTAGCACTCGCGGTTGTTCTCCAGCACCAGCTTCCAGTTGGCTTTTTCCATCAAGGTGGTCTGCACCGCCACCTTGGTGTTTTCCATGTCGTAGGGCTCCATGTAGTGGCGGAGCGTCGACAGGAATTCGTCAATGGCCGGAGGGTTCTCCGCCAGACTGATGAAGATGTAACCGCCCGCGGTCTTGACGTGTACCGGCTTGAGGCCGAACTGCTTCATGTCGAAGTCGTCGCCCATTTCGGTGCCTGCGTACAGCAGGCGCCCGTCCAGTTCGTAGGTCCACTGGTGATAATGGCAAACCAGCTTGGCGACCTTGCCTTTCTCGGCGGTGCACAGCCGTGAGCCGCGGTGGCGACACACGTTATGAAACGCGTTGACCGCCCCGTCCGGGCCACGCACGACCAGGATCGGGTTCTTGCCGATCTGCAGCGTCAGGTAGTTGCCCTTGGTCGGGATTTCGCAGGTCATCCCGGCAATCAGCCATTCTTTATGAAAGATTTCCTGCATGTCGATTTCAAACAGCCGTTCATCACTGTAGAAGGGCTGCGGCAGCGAGTAAGTGCGCTCGCGGCTCTGCAGCATTTCTGCAGTGGCCTTGCGTGCAGGTTCCAGCGGATCGCCCAGGCTCAAGGTTGCGGTGACGTCCATCGTTAAAATCCCTCATGACCGCATCATGGGCGGCCTGCGAATGTGGCTGATACGGTTGTTGTCGCGTTGCACGCAAGACGATAGATCAGTCGTTCATGCTCGATTCCTTTGATGCCGAGTGTGGAGCCGGGCGCATGGCGAACCTTGTCTATGGGCGACATGGCCGCATCCGTTCCCGACGCGGAAGGCCTTGTTCCCGGGGGCTGGTCGCGGTAAGTACGTGAATGTCGTTGATAGGTAAATGGTCGCCTCGCGCGTTACGCAGAATCCGCAGCATGAGAGGCCGACAGTCGGCCGTGGAGATCGAGTATGTCCCAAAGTTTCCTGAGCCCGGTCACGACCCAGACATGGGCCAACGGGCGTCACCTGGTACGTGTCGTCAAAGTCATCCAGGAAACCTGGGACGTGCGCACGTTCTGCTTCATGGCCGACCAGCCGATCATGTTCTTCTTCAAGCCAGGCCAGTTCGTGACCCTGGAGCTGGAGATCGACGGCCTGCCGATCATGCGCTCTTACACCATCTCCAGCTCGCCATCGGTGCCGTACAGTTTTTCGATCACCGTCAAGCGTGTGCCGGGTGGCAAGGTTTCCAATTACCTGCATGACACGCTGATTGAAGGGCAGGAGCTGGCGGTGCACGGGCCGGTCGGGCTGTTCAACGCCATTGATTTCCCGAACCCGAAAATTCTCTACCTCAGCGGCGGTGTCGGTATCACGCCGGTGATGTCCATGGCGCGCTGGTTCTACGACACCAACGCCAACGTCGACATGGTCTTCGTGCACAGTGCGCGTTCACCGAAAGACATCATCTATCACCGCGAGCTGGAGCACATGGCGTCGCGGATCGACAACTTCAGCCTGCATCTGGTCTGCGAAAAACATGGGCTGGGCGAGCCGTGGGCCGGTTATCGTGGCTACCTGAACCAGAAAATGCTTGAGCTGATGGCGCCGGACTTCATGGACCGCGAGGTGTTCTGCTGCGGGCCGACGCCTTACATGACTGCGGTCAAGCGTCTGTTGCAGGAAAACGGCTTCAACATGGCGCAATACCATGAAGAGTCATTTGGTGCGACACCGCCCGAGGCCAGGGCTGATGCCGTCGAACAGGCCGAAATCGCTGCCGACGCGCCCGACGTCGATATCGCCGACCTGCATCAGGTGGAATTCACCGACACCGGCAAGAGCATCCGTGTGGGACCGGGCGAAACCGTGCATGCCGCTGCCGCCAAACTCGGTTTGATGATTCCCAAAGCCTGCGGCATGGGCATTTGCGGAACGTGCAAGGTCATGAAGCTGAGTGGCGAAGTGGAAATGGAACACAACGGCGGCATCACCGACGAAGACGTGGCTGAGGGCTATATTCTGTCCTGCTGCAGCGTGCCGAGGGGGGATGTGCGGATTGAGTATTGAGCACGCCTGAACCCTGTGACGCAGAGCGTCACGAACGGCATGACGACGCGGAGCGTCGCACGATGGTTGGGATATCGTTCCTCACGCTCCAGCGTGGGAATGCCGTGGGTGACGCTCCGCGTCACAAATCTGCGCCGCGCAGCAGGTTCAAGGCAGGACGCAGAGCGTCCGGAACGGCATACCCACGCGAAGCATGGGTAAGATAGGCGTTCTTCACCTATCGGTCATGATCCACTGTGACTCTGCTTATAAGCCGCCAGCGCGGGCAGCAGTTGCTGGTCGATAGCCTGGCGGACGGCGGGGAGGAGGGTGGCGCTGCCGGTGAGGAGCTTTTCCACCATGCGGCGCAAGGCTGTGGCACGCTCTGCGTTAAGGGCGCAGACCGCGTGTGCGCAGGCCTGTTCGGCTGTTGCGCCGCCGGGTGTTTCGAATCCCAAGGCTCTGAGCTGGCTGAGCAGGTCTTCCTGGTCAATCAAGTCCGCGTGCATCATGGCGTCTATTCCTGTGATCGGGCTTTTTCCGATTCTGGTAGGACAGCCGACTGCGGGCAAGCCCTGCATGTCGCGCATGGCTGGATTGGCTACAAGTACGTCGTTTTCAGTTCATGACGCGCTCATTCGGTCCCGGATTTGTCTATCGTCCAGTCGAGCATCACTTTTGCCATCTCCATCAGGTGCATGATCGAGAGCGTCATGTCCCGTTGGTTGCCAGTCATGCTGTCGCTGAATTCTGCGGCGCTGGTCATGGCGCAGCGCAGCAGGTCGCTGGCGTGCATGAGTGCGTCTTCATGGCTGATGTTCGGGTTGGCGGTGAAGAGGGGCGGGTCGGGGACGATTTTTAGCATGTGAGACTCCTAATCAATAACTGGAAGGTCGTCACTTCGGCTACTAATCGAAGGTGGCGGCCGCGCGCAGGTAGTAGCCCGGTGATTAGGAACCGGTGCATCCGAAGACGCCCTACGCACGGCCACCATAAAGATGCAGGCCGTATAAAAGCGCCTTGCACAAGGTGGCGCATTGCGCCTAATCACATCGAGGGCTACTAATCCTCATCGCTGAATATGCAGCGACCGGCGCAGAGTAGAGATCGAAATCGGCAGGCACAATAGGCCGGGAGTTTCTCGGAAACTTCCTTCAAACGAAAGAGACAAGTCCTGCAAATTCGTTACAAATTCTTGTTCATTGCTCAGGTTTGCTAAACTGCGCAGCTTGCCAGGAGCTGCCATGAATTACCGCCACGCCTACCATGCCGGCAACCACGCCGATGTGTTCAAACACCTCACGTTGACTCGCTTGATTGCCCTTATGGCACGCAAGGAGCAGCCGTTTGCCTATCTCGACACCCACGCCGGTCTCGGGCTGTATGACCTCAAGGGCGACCAGGCCACTCGCACGGGCGAATGGCTAGAGGGCATCGGGCGTTTGTGGAATACCGCAGACCTGCCTGCGCTGGCTGCCGATTACCTGCAAGTGCTGCACGACATGAACCCCGATGGCGAGCTGCGCTATTACCCCGGTTCGCCTGAACTGGCCCGCCGCCTGACCCGCGAGCGCGAACGTGTGCTGCTCAACGAGAAGCACCCGGAAGACGGGCGTCTGCTCAAGGAAAACATGAAGGGCGACCGCCGCGTGGCGGTCCATTTGGGTGAAGGCTGGCATGTGCCACGCGCCTTGCTGCCAGTCGCTGAAAAGCGCGCCGTCATGCTCATTGATCCGCCCTTCGAGCAGCTCGACGAAATGAAACGTTGCGCCGTGGCGCTGAAGGAAACCATCGGGCGCATGCGTCAGACAGTGGCCGCGATCTGGTACCCGATCAAGGACCCGCGTCTGTTGCGGCGTTTCTATCAGGATCTGGCAGAAACCGGCGCACCCAAGCTGCTACGCGTCGAACTGTACGTTCATCCGCTGGACACCCCGGCGAGCCTCAACGGCTCAGGCCTGGCCATCGCCAACCCGCCATGGGGCCTGGAAGAAGAACTGCGTGAGCTGATGCCGTATCTGGCTGAAAAACTTGGCCAGACCCAGGGCGGCTGGAAGATGGACTGGTTGATTGCCGAGTAAGCGTGTTCACAGCCAGGCCGGGTTGCGCTGCCTAGCGGACGCAGAGCGTCCAGAACTGCATTCCGACGCGGAGCTCAGCGTTATACATAAGCCCGCTTTTGATTCTGACCGTAGGTGGTAGGAGCGAACTTGTTCGCGAAAGGGCCAGTATATTCGACGAAAATGCGTCACCTGAACTACTATCTTCGCGAACAAGTTCGCTCCTACGCCCTGCGGGCAGAAGCCTGAAAAACGCTGTTTTCGGGCCGCCAGGCTCGAATCAGGCCGGCATGCACACACCCGTGCCGCCCAGACCGCAGTAGCCCTGAGGATTCTTGGCCAGGTATTGCTGGTGGTAGGCTTCGGCAAAGTAAACCGTCGGTGCCTGCTCGATTTCAGTAGTGATGCTGCCCTTACCGGCCTTGCTCAGTTCAGCCTGGAACGTTTCGGCACTGGCTTTGGCGGCGTCGAGCTGTTCGGGAGTCGTGCAGTAGATTACCGAACGGTATTGAGTGCCGATGTCGTTGCCCTGACGCATGCCTTGAGTCGGGTTGTGCACTTCCCAGAACACCTTGAGCAGCGCTTCGTAGCTGATTTTTGCCGGCTCGTAGACCACCAGCACCACTTCGGTGTGGCCGGTCAGCCCGGAGCAGACTTCCTCGTAGGTCGGGTTCGGGGTAAATCCGCCTGCGTAGCCGGCGACAGTGCTCACCACACCTTCCTGTTGCCACAGGCGACGTTCTGCGCCCCAGAAGCAACCCATGCCGAAGATGGCGAATTCGACGTTATTCGAGAACGGCCCCAGCAGCGGGTTACCGTTGACGAAGTGAGTTTCCGGCAGCGCCATAGGTGTTTCACGACCCGGCAGTGCTTGTTCGGCGGTAGGCAGTACGTTTTTGTTCACTAGAATTTCCGAGCGCAGAGTCATGAACCGTATCCTCTCAATTAGAGACAGGCAGCAGGCCAGGACGGATGAATAGCATTACATAGGTCCCGTTACACGTAGAAACAAGTGCTGCCGTGTAAAAACAGACCAACAGTGTGCCCAAGTAAGCGGGGTACAGGGAAGGTGGTCAGGCGGATGGCAGACGGGGGTAACGTTGCAGTTTTTCGATCAACTCTTCGCCAGGAATCGGCTTGTCGAACAGATAACCCTGGCCGACATCGCACCGATGACGGCGCAGAAACGCCAGCTGGGCGGCGGTCTCGATGCCTTCGGCAACCACTTTGAGCTTGAGGTTGTGGGCCATGGCGATCACCGCAGACGTGATTTCCATGTCGTCTTCATCATCCGGAATATCGCGAATGAAGCTGCGATCGATCTTGATCACATCGATGGGGAATTTCTTCAGGTAACTGAACGACGAGTAGCCGGTGCCGAAGTCATCCATGGCCAGCGACAGGCCAAGTTTTTTCAGCGAGTCGAGTTGCTGGCGGGTGTCTTCGGTTGCTTCCAGCAGCAAGCCTTCGGTCAGCTCCAGCTCCAGCAGCGAGGGATCAAGCGCTTCCTCTTTGAGGATCGAGGCAATCGACGACACCAGTTCCGGGTCGGAAAACTGTTTGGGCGACACGTTGATCGCCACCTGCAGATGGCCGAAGCCCGCGGCGGTCAGGTCCTTGCTCATGCGGCAGGATTGCCGGGCGACCCATTTGCCGATAGGAATGATCAGCCCGGTTTCTTCCGCCACGCTGATGAACTGATCCGGTCGGATCATGCCTTTTTCGGGATGATTCCAGCGCAGCAGCGCTTCCATGCCCAGCAGACGACCGGTCAGCAGGCACAGTTTTGGCTGATAGAACACTTCCAGCTCGTTCTGGGTCAGGGCGCGACGCAGGTTGTTTTCGACGAACAGCTTGTAGCTGGCCTCGGCATTCAGCGCTTCGGTGAACACTTGCACCTGATGCTTGCCGTTGGCTTTGGCCTTGTGCAGCGCCAGACCGGCGTTTTTCATCAGGGTCTGCGGGTCGCGGCCGTGCAGCGGAGCGCAGGCCAGCCCCACCGAGCCGGTGACGCTGATCAACTGGTTGTCGACGAACATCGGCTTGTCCAGCGTGGCCAGCACCTGGCTGGCAGTCGTCTGTCCGGCTTCCTGGCCGGTGTTGTCCAGCAGGACGGCAAATTCGTTACTGGCGAAGCGCGCCAGCACGTCGGTGGGGCTCAGCGTGTTGCGCAGGCGCCGCGCCAGGCTGATCAGCAGCTTGTCACCGGTCTGGTGGCCAAGGCTGTCGTTGATGCGCTTGAAGTTGTCGATGTCGACCAGCAACAGGCTCATCGGCGTGTCGGTGTCGCGGGCAAAGCGTTCGTCCAGATTGCGGATGAACGCCGGGCGGTTGCCCAGATTGGTCAGGTTATCGGTGTAGGCCAGGCGCTCGATGCGCTGCTGGGCCAGCTTGCTCTGAGTGATGTCCTCGTAAATACCGATGTAGTGCGTCAGTTCACGTGTATCGCTGTAGACCTTGGAAATCGACAGCTGGCCCCAGTACGGTTCGAGGTTCTTGCGGCGGCTTTTGAATTCGCCCTGCCAGCTGTTGCTGTTGGTCAGGCTGGAATTGGCTTCCAGCAGCAGCTGATTGAGGTTTTCCAGCGCCGGCAATTCCGAGAGTTTGCGCCCGGAAACCTCATCGGAGCTGTATTGAGTGATCGCCGTAAAGCTGGGGTTGACGTATTCCACCACGCCGTCGCAGTTGACCAGCAGAAACGCGTTGGCGCTCTGCTCGACCGCGCGCTGGAACAGATGCAGCGCGTTGGTTGCGGCGCGACGGTTATGGTTGTTGATCACCTGAGCGAACTGATCGGCCAGCTCGCCGGCGAAGGCTATTTCGTCGGACTGCCATTCGCGTGTCGAAGCGGACTGCTCCAGGCAAAGCACGCCCACCACCTGCCCGTCGATGCGAATGCTGGCGTCCAGCACTGCGCGGTTTTCCATGGGGGTCAGGCTTTCGGCCATTTCCCGGGTACGCGGGTCAGTCTGGATATTGCTCGCATCAATGGCTCTGCTGGTATGCAGGGCCTGGAGATACGAGGGATAAGGGCTGATGTCGATCGGCGTGCGAGCCCGATAATCACCACTTTCCCGGTCATAGTCAGTGATCGGCTCGAGGCGCTTGTCGTTCAGATTCCAGATGCTGACATGGTCGACGTCGTAGATATCGCAGGCGCTTCGGGTGATCAGCTCTGCCGCCTCCAGCAGGGTGTTGGCGGTGGTATAGCGGTGGCGGGTCAGGCGCAGGATCAGGTCCTGCTGAGCGCGCACACGCTCAAGGTGGGCGAACTGGTCTCGCTGGGCTCGCTGATTGAGCTCCAGAGCGATCTGCAAGCGGGAGTTGCGGGTTTCCAGATCGGAGTCGACAGGTTGTTCGCTCTCCGCGACCAGCTCGTCGACGATCATGAAGTAGCCGCGCAGCAAATGACGATTGTGCTGCTTGTAGGCCTCGCCTATTTCCAGCAGCCCAAGCGGACCTTTGGGTGTATGCAGGGTATAGCGGATCAAGTAATTCGGAGATGAGGACAGTTGCAGTTGAACGTCGTCATGCAGCTGATAGCGTACTTCCGGTTCCATGAGACTGGCATAAGGGGATCCAATCAAGGCACAAAGGTCGACGGCAGGCAGGCCAAGCTGCTTTTCGCAATTTGGATCGAGAAACAATAGCGCCCAATTGGCTTCATTCAGCCTCTCGAAACGCAGCATTCCCAAGCGCGATGGCACTGGCAATTGCGTCACTACCTCGGCTGCGGTTCTACCGGCAGCATCGGTTTGGCTTTTCATGAACAAACTCGCTTCCGGAATACTAGTCGCGACGGGCGTGAAACCTCTTTTCGCGTACGGCAAGGTTGCATGATGCAGGCCGTGCTTACAAGAGACCACGATGGCTTAGTGCTATAAAAGTGTCGGCCAGTTGTCGCACTTCTTCAATGTATCTGGTCGGTTACCTAAAGCGCAGTGTTTTCGGGGGCTAAAACCGTTTTTTTCAGTCGACAATGATTAAAAACTCTTCACTGGCGGTTCATGGCATCACGCTTCAGGACTTGGTCGTATTGCCCTCTTTCGCAGGCAGTTGCAAGAAAATACCTGCGGCAAACATCGCAAGCACACCCACACTCAGGAACGTCAGCTGGAATGCCCCCAGCACGCTACTGACTTCGCCGGTGGTCACTTCTTCGCTGAAGCCACCCAGCAAAGCGGCAGCGCTTGCCACGCCAAGGCTCAAAGAAAGCTGAGCGACCACTGACAGCAGGCTGTTGCCACTGGCGGCGCTGGCGTCATCGAGGTCGATCAGGGTCACGGTATTCATCGCGGTGAACTGCAGCGAGTTCACCGCCCCGAGCAGCCCCAGTTGCACCAGCAAGACCCAGTAAGGTGTCTGCATATCGACCAGCGCCAGGCTTGCCAGCAGGATACCCAGCAGCAGCGTATTGCCGGTGAGAATCAGGCGATACCCCAGGTGTTCGATCAGCCAGCGTGCCACGGTCTTGGCGAACATGCCGGCTGCCGCCAGCGGCAACATGCTCATACCGGCCTGAGACGGTGAATAACCCAGCGCCACTTGCAGCAGCAACGGCACCAGAAACGGCAGTGCACCGCTGCCCAGGCGGGCGAACAGGTTGCCCATGATGCCGACCGCGAACGTGCGGGTGCGAAACAGCGACGGGGCGAACAGCGGTGACTCGATATGACCGGCGCGCAGCCAGTAGGCTGCCAGGCAACCCATCCCGGCGAACAACAGCAGCACCACCCGCATGTGCGGCAGGTGCAGTTCACCCAGGCCTTCCAGCGCGATGGTGATCAGCACCATCGCCGCGCCAAACAGGATGAAGCCGACACCGTCAAAGCGCGTCCGGCCGCCACCGGGGAGATCGGGGATGTAATGTTTGACGGCGTAGCAGCCCAGAATCCCGACCGGGATGTTGATCAGAAAGATCCAGTGCCAGCTCAGGTATTCGACCATCCAGCCGCCCAGCGTCGGCCCCAGCAACGGGCCAAGCAGGCCGGGCACGGTGATGAAACCCATGATCCGCACCAGCTCCGAGCGCGGATAGGCGCGCAACACAATCAGCCGCCCGATGGGCAGCATCAGTGCACCGCCCAGCCCTTGAATCACCCTGGCCGCCACCAGCACGTTGAGTGACCAGGACAGCGCGCACAGCAGCGACCCGAAGCTGAACAGCAGGATGGCGCTGAAGAAAATCCGCTTGATGCCGAAGCGGTCGGCAATCCAGCCCGAAGCCGGAATCAGCAGGGCGATGGTCAGCATGTAGGCAATGACCACCGACTGCATGCGCAGCGGGTCTTCTGCCAGCGAACCGGCCATGGACGGCAGGGCCGTGTTGAGGATCGTGCCGTCCAGGCTTTGCATGAAGAAGGCGATGGCGATGACCCAGGGCATCCACCGCAGGGTCTTTTCGTCCATGATCGGCGCTGCTGAGTTCGACATAGGCTCCTGCTATAGCGTGAAGGTGATTCGACTGACCAGCGCACCCGGCAATTGCGTAGAACCGGTCTGGCGCTGACTGTAGGTGCTTGATTGCAGGATCAGTTCCCGTTCGCGGGTCAGGTCCTCCAGCGCACTGCCGAGCAGGCTGTAGGCGCTGTCATCGAAGCGCATGGTGCTGACCGGCGCGACGATCCGGCCATTTTCGACCCAGAAAGTTGCAAAGCGTGTCATGCCGGTCAGACGTGCGGCGGCGCGGTCCGAGAAGTTCAGGTACCACAGGTTGCTGATGTAAAGGCCGGTGCCGAGCTTTTCAAGGATCTGATCCAGCTCCAGCGAACCGCCTGCCATGCTCAGCGCGCTGGGCCCTTCGCCGTAGTCCGCGCCATTGGCGGGCAGGTCATATTCGGCTGCGCTGCTGGAATCCACAAGGCGCTCGCGGGCTTGTCCGTTGGCGATCAGCGGCAGGTCCTTGCGCGGGTAACCTTCGCGCGAGAACGCAGGCGAGAGCGAGCCAGTGACGTGCTCGTCAATGCTGACGCCCGGGTTGAAACGGGCATCGCCGTCATACAGCCGTTGCAGCGGGCTGCGCTTGCTCGCCAGGGCCTGAGCGGAGAACCCGCCCCAGGTGAGCATGCCGATCACTTCGTCCAAGGCCGCTGGCGCCAGGTAAGCACGGTATTGCCCAGGTTCCAGGATGTGCAGCGGGCGTCCGAGAAACGCCAGTTGTTCCCGCGCCTGCTCGAAACGGCGCACAAATGCCTCGCTGTTCCAGTCATGACCGGCGTAGTTGGCTTTCACCGCCTGGCCGTTTTCATGGAACAGGCTCCAGTCGAAATTGAAGCTGTTGGCCTGATGCCAGCCGAGCGCGCCCCACGAGCTGGCAAAGCCGCGATACAACGGGCCAGCGGCATAAAAGCCGACCAGATCCAGCCCCTGAGACAGCGCGCTGATCTGCTCCACGACCTGTGCGCTGTCCGGCAGCGGCAGGTCTTGCACGTTGCTGCTGTGCCAGGCCTGCGTATTGGGCAGCAGATACGGGTCTTTCGACAGCGACGGCAGCGTTTCGCGCAACTGCTGCAAGGCATCGGTCAGGCGCCGGGTGTCGGTTTCGGTATCACCCGACAGGGTCACTTCCAGGTTGGCATGACGCCCGTCGTCGATCAGCTTGAAGGTCACGATCACTTGTTGCACGCAACCGGCCTGACGAACCTGGCCATGATTGAAGCGGATGAAGTCCGACGCCTCGGCATCGTAAGCCAGGGTAAAGTGTTCGGTCGGGCTGATCGCCGCCTTGAGCAAGGCGACCAGTGCCTCGAATTGCTGTTGGTGCGACATCAGGCGTCCCCTCCAAATACATCGACATTGGCAAACACACACGCCGGAGAGGCGTGGCCGACCCGGATCACCTGGTTCGGCTCGCCCTTGCCGCAGTTGGGTGTGCCCAGCACTTTGAACGTGCTTGCATCGCCAACGGCGCTGAGATTTTTCCAGAACTGTGCAGAAATCGCCCGATAGTTGGGGTTCTTCACCACGCCCTTGAGCTCGCCGTCTTCGATCAACTGACCCCATTCGCAGCCAAACTGAAACTTGTTACGCGCATCGTCAATAGACCATGAGCGATTGTTCGACATCAGAATGCCGTGCTCGATGTTACCGATCAGGCTGTCCATCGACTGGTCGCCCGGCTCGATATTCAGGTTGGCCATGCGATCGATGGGCGCGCGGTTCCAGCTACAGGCGCGGCTGTTGGCAACGCCCTCCAGACCGCTGCGGTATTGCGACAGCGCACCGCCGAGCGGGCGTTGCAGCAGGCCTTCGCGAATCAGGAATTGCTTGCTTGCAGACGTGCCATCGTCGTCATGCGCGTAGCTGGCCAACTGCTCGGGAATCTCCGGGTCGAAGGTCACGTTCAGCAGGCTGGAGCCGTATTGCAGGGTGCCGAAGTCGGAGGTTTTGACGAAGCTGGTGCCTGCGTAATTGCGCTCGTCGCCAAGAATCCGGTCGAGCTCCAGCGGATGGCCGATCGATTCATGAATCTGCAACACCATCTGGTCCGGCATCAACAGCAGGTCGCGCGGGCCAGACGGGGTGTTCGGCGCAAGAATCAACTGCAAGGCCTCATCGGCCACGCTGACGGCAGCGCCGATCAGCCCGCAATTGCTCAGAACTTCGAGACCGCCCTGTTGGCCGAAGTTATCGCCACCCAGGTTGCGCGTCTGGCTGTCGCGGCCGTCATAGGCGGTCACGCTCATGCCGGGAAAAACGAAACGCTGCGCCTGACGAAGCTCGGCTCCCGCGCTGTTGAAGTAGATCTGCTCGACGGTTTCCAGCCCCAGCGAGGCTTGCCAACTGACCAGGCGCTCGTCTTTCGGGACGGCATTCGACTCGTTCATCAGCAGGCCGATGCAGTCGCTCAGCGGCGGGAAGGCCTGATCGAGGTTTGGCGACAGGTAGTCGGCCTTGGCTGTGGACACGGCCTGGGTACTCAGGTCGAGCAAGGCATGCGGTGCCAGACGCCGCGCCAGCGCTTCGGCCTGCTGCAGGGCCGCCTGCAAACCCTGTCGGGAAATGTCGTTGGTGGCGGCGTACGCTTCGACGCCGTTCAGGCGCACGGTCAGCATCGCGCCTTCGTCGCTGCTCAGCGAGGGCGGCTCGGCCACATTCTTGCGCACGCACAGCCGTTGGCCGGTGCGCCGCACGTAACGCACGGAAAAGAATTGCGCTTCACTGTGCAGAGCAGCGAAGTGCTGCTTGAGCCGGGCGGAGAAATCGAACATGCGGACAAGCTCCTTCTTGAGGGCGGTCGGACGACCTTTTGCGCCGAGTGCCGTTGAGAAGGAGATTAACCGTTAGCTCGACAAGCTGCACGCGCAAGCTTGAGTTAGACGCTACAGCCCTGCATCACCAGCCGGATGTCCGCCGCCAGCTCGCGCACGCGATCCTCTTCGGTGTCCCACGAGCACATGAAGCGTGCGCCGCCGTTGCCGATGAAGGTATAGAAGCGCCAGCCTCTAGCCGTCAGCGCGGCAATGGCCGGTTCCGATAATTGCAGAAACACACCGTTGGCCTGCACCGGGAACATCAGCTCCACGCCCGGAATGTCCTTGACCAGTTCAGCCAGCAGTTGCGCGCAGCGGTTAGCGTGGCGTGCATGCTTGAGCCAGGCGTCGTTTTCCAGCAGCCCGACCCATGGCGCAGACAGGAAGCGCATTTTCGACGCCAGTTGCCCGGCCTGCTTGCAGCGGTAGTCGAAATCCACGGCCAGATCATGGTCGAAAAACAGAATCGCTTCACCCACCGCCATGCCGTTTTTGGTGCCGCCGAAGCACAGCACATCGACGCCGGACTTCCAGGTCAGCTCGGCCGGGGAAACGTCCAGAAACGCGCAGGCGTTGGAAAACCGCGCTCCGTCCATGTGCAGGTGCAGGCCCAGTTCCTTGCACGTGGCGCTGATTGCTTTGAGTTCTTCCGGCTGATAGACGCCGCCTACCTCGGTGGCCTGGGTCAGGGTCACGACGCGCGGCTTGGGGTAATGAATGTCCTGACGCTTGAGCGCCACTTCACGAATCGACTCCGGGGTCAGCTTGCCGCCGGGGCTGCGGGCGGTCAGCAGTTTCGAGCCGTTGGAGAAAAACTCCGGCGCGCCGCACTCATCGGTTTCGACGTGGGCCGTTTCCGAACAGATGACACTGTGGTAACTCTGGCACAGCGAAGACAGCGCGAGCGAGTTGGCCGCCGTACCATTGAAGGCGAAGAATACTTCGCAATCGGTTTCGAACAAACGGCGGAAATCATCTGAAGCGCGCGCAGTCCATTGATCGTCGCCATAGGCCCGTTGATGGCCCTTGTTCGCCTGTTCCATGGCCGCCCAGGCTTCAGGGCAGATACCGGAATAGTTGTCACTGGCGAACTGTTGGCTTTGGTCTGTCATGGCCGATTCCTTGTGGGCGTATTTGGTGCGCACTGTAGCGACAATATAGGGTGCGGTCATGTGTTGGCTGCATGACTGGCTGACCCGTTCAGGAGTGATATGGATCTTTCCAACCCGCCTTTTCTGCCGGGACGCAACAAGTCGCTGGACCTGCTCAAGTGGCTGGCGATGCTGAGCATGGTGCTCGACCACCTGCGTTACGTTGGCTGGTCAGTGGATTTTCTCTACGTGCCGGGGCGTTTTGCCTTTCCCTGGTTCTGTCTGGCGATTGCGGTGAACCTCTCGCGGCGCAGTGCCGCGTTGCTGGCCCCCCGCGTGCAATGGCGCTATCTGGGCTGGTTGCTGGCGTTCGCCGGGCTGGCGGAGATTCCGTATCGACTGTTCATGGTCGACGCGACAGTGCTCAATGTGATGCCGACATTGCTGTTGGGGTTGGTGATTGCTCAGGGCTGGCAGCAGCGCAACCCGACGACGCGAGTCATGGCCATTGTTGCGTTGTTGCTTACCGCGATCTTTCAGAAATACCTGATGTTCGGGTTTGCCGGAGTGCTGCTGCCGCTGGTCTTCGTGCTGGTGCTGCAAAGGCGACTTTGGTATGCGGCGTTTCCGGCTGTTTTCTGTGTGGCGGGCAACGCCTGGCCGCAGATGTTCGCCGGCGCGGCTTGGGGCGATCCGATTTCCGTGGGTTCGATAGTCGCGTGCGTGCTGGCGCCTGTGCTGGGCATTGCGTTGCTGCGCAGCAAACCGGGATTTGCAGTGATTCCGATGCGGCGCTGGGCCTATGCGATCTATCCGCTGCATTTTCTGCTGTTGCTGGGGCTGCGGGCGGTGTTGGGGCGGGTTTGAGCTTACGACCGCTGCGCCAGTGCCGCATGTCGCCAGGCCTCTTGCGACGCAGAGCGTCGCGAAATGCGTTACCACGCAGAGCGTGGGAACGAGAGGTGTCTGGGCGTGTTGCTCTCGTGACTATCGTGCCAATGCTCCGCGTTGGCACGCATTGGGTGACGCTCCGCGTCACAAATCTGCAGCCTGGCGTGGCATCAAACGCAAAGGAGTCCGAGGCTTTAGTGCTGCCTGTATCGTGCCGGGTTGAGTGATGTGCCATGGCTGCAATGTGACGCAGAGCGTCACGAAATGCGTTACCACGCAGAGCGTGGGAACGAGAGGTGTCTGGGCGTGTTGCTCTCGTCCCGGCCCTTCGGCATCAGCTGTTCGGCAGCAGCCGGCAGGTGATGCTCTTGATGTAGCGCGTTTCGGCGATGGCGGGGTGGACGGGATGGTCCGGGCCCTGGCTGCCGCGTTCCAGCAGCTGGATGTTGCGGTCCAGGTGACGGGCGCTGGTCAGCAGGATGTTCTGCAGGTCGTCTTCCGGCAGGTGCATCGAGCACGAGGCGCTGACCAGAATGCCGTCCTTGGACAGCAGGCGCATGGCCTGTTCGTTCAGGCGACGATAGGCACCTTCACCGTTCTTCATGTCTTTCTTGCGCTTGATGAACGCAGGCGGGTCGGCAACGATCACGTCGAAACGCTCTTCACCGGCTTTCAGCTCTTTCAAGGCTTCGAATACGTCGCCTTCGATGCAGGTCATTTTTTCCGCAAAACCGTTCAGCGCTGCGTTGCGCTCTACGCCATCCAGGGCGAAAGACGAGGCATCGACACAGGTAACATCGGCTGCACCAAATGCTGCGGCCTGAATGCCCCAGCCACCGATGTAGCTGTACAGGTCCAGTACGCGCTTGCCTTTGACATAAGGCGCCAGGCGCGCGCGGTTCATGCGGTGGTCATAAAACCAGCCAGTCTTCTGCCCGGCCATGACCGGCGCTTCGAACTTCACGCCGTTCTCTTCCAGCGCGACCCATTCCGGCACCAGGCCGAACACGGTTTCAACGTAACGATTCAGGCCTTCAGCGTCGCGTGCTGCCGAGTCATTCTTGAACAGGATGCCGCTCGGTTTGATGACCTGCACCAGCGCCGCGATGATGTCTTCCTTGTGGTTTTCCATGGTGGCCGACGCCAGCTGGACCACCAGAATGTCACCGAAACGATCGACTACCAGGCCTGGCAGCAGGTCGGAGTCGCCGAACACCAGACGATAGAAAGGCTTGTCGAACAGGCGCTCGCGCAGCGACAGGGCAACGTTGATGCGGTGAACAAGCAGCGACTTGTCGAGGGGCAGCTTGATGTCGCGCGACAGCAGGCGTGCGCAGATCAGGTTGTTGGGGCTCATGGCGACGATGCCCAGCGGTTTGCCGCCAGCGGCTTCCAGCAGTGCCTGATCACCGGCCGCAAAACCGCTCAGCGGCGTGGCGGCTACGTCGATCTCGTTGCTGTAGACCCACAGATGACCGGCGCGCAGGCGGCGGTCGGCGTTGGCTTTGAGGCGCAAGCTAGGCAGGGACATGACGTCGCTCCTGAAAAAAGAGCGGGATTATAGCGCGTCATCCCGGTTGTGCACCGGGATGACGACGATTAACGCGATGTATTATGCGGACAAGGCTTCAATCAGCTTGCTGTTGAAGGCCGGGATGTCATCGGGCTGACGGCTGCTGATCAGCGTGCCATCGGTCACTACCTCCTGATCGACCCATTTGGCGCCTGCGTTGACCAGGTCGTCTTTCAGAGAGTTGAAGCTGGTCAGCGTCTTACCCTTGACCAGGCCGGCAGAAATCAGCAACCAGCCGCCATGACAGATGACGGCCAGGGGTTTGCCGGACGCGTCGATGTCCTTGACGATCTTCTGCGCGTCAGTGTCCACGCGGATGGTGTCGGAATTCTGCACGCCGCCCGGCAATACCACGCCGTGGTAGTCGCTGGCATTGGCCGCTTTGAACGTCCGGTCGACCTTGAAGTCGTCAGCCGGCTTGTCGTGATTCCAGCCTTTGACCTGGCCTTCTTCTGCAGAAAGAATTTCCACGGTGGCACCTGCCTGCTCCAGAGCCTGTTTCGGACCGGTCAGTTCGACCTGCTCGAAACCGTCGGTTACAAGAATTGCGATGCGCTTGCCAGTCAGTGCTTTGGACATGGGATCCTCCAGTGTCAGGCTTGATGGATGGCGCACGGCAGGCCTTTTTGAGGCCGCTGTCTACGCCATGTACCTAGGGTCCGAAGCTGTATATGAGCCAAAGTTCCGAGAAAATCTTCGTCTGCGGTGATGGACCGTTCACGTCCAAGAGCGGAGAATCCACTCATTACTGCGAGTGAATACCTATGTCCGAAGAGCTTACTTCCGAGCAGATACAGCTAGCGTTACAGGGCATCAGCGTGCCGCCTCAACCGCAGATCATGGTTGATCTGCAGATGGAGCAGTACATGCCTGATCCGGACCTGGGTGCCATCGCGCGATTGATTGCACAGGACCCGGGGTTGTCCGGGGCGCTGCTGAAGATCGTCAACTCGCCGCATTACGGCCTGTCCAGCAAGATCGCCTCCATCGATAAGGCGGTGAACCTGCTGGGCAGCCGTACCGTCATCAATCTGATCAACGCGCAGTCGATCAGGGGCGAGATGACTGACGAGGCCATTGTGACGCTGAACCGCTTCTGGGACACGGCGCAGGATGTGGCGATGACCAGTCTGACGCTGGCCAAGCGCATCGGCTCGCAAACGGTGGATGAATCCTACGCATTGGGTCTGTTTCATGACTGCGGCATCCCGCTGATGCTCAAACGCTTTCCCGATTACATGACGGTGCTGGAAGAGGCCTACGCCAATGCCGGACCTGACTGCCGGGTGGTCGACACTGAAAACCGTGCGTTCGACACCAACCATTCGGTGGTGGGTTACTACACGGCCAAATCCTGGCGTTTGCCGGAGCATGTCACCAACGCCATCGCCAATCATCACAACGCATTGGCGATTTTCCAGGACGACTCAAGCCGCGATCCCACGCTCAAGAATCTGCTGGCCCCACTGAAAATGGCTGAACATATTTGCCAGTCCTATCGTGTTCTGGGCAGTCAGGATGTTGATCACGAGTGGGAAAGTGTCGGGCCGCTGGTGCTGGATTATGTCGCGCTGTCCGAATACGACTTTGAATACCTGAGGGAAAGCATTCGCGAACTGGGCGCGCGTTGATCCTGCGCGCCGCCGGCGCTTTTCCTTCCGCACGACCGAGTTATCCATGCCTGAATTACCCGAAGTTGAAACCACCCGCCGTGGCATTGCGCCGCATCTTGAAGGCCAGCGCGTCAGCCGCGTGATCGTGCGCGATGGCCGCCTGCGCTGGCCGATCCCTGAAGACCTTGATGTGCGCCTTTCGGGGCAGCGCATTGTGCAGGTCGAGCGGCGCGCCAAGTATTTGTTGATCCAGGCCGAAGTCGGCACCCTGATCAGTCACCTGGGCATGTCCGGCAACCTGCGCATGGTTGAAGTCGGCATGCCCGCACTCAAGCATGAGCATGTCGACATCGAGCTGGAATCCGGTCTGGCGCTGCGCTATACCGATCCGCGTCGTTTTGGCGCGATGCTCTGGAGTCATGATCCGCATAACCATGAACTGCTGATCCGGCTCGGGCCGGAGCCTCTGACCGATCTGTTCGACGGCGAGCGACTTTACGAACGCTCGCGTGGCAAGTCGATTGCCGTCAAGCCGTTCATCATGGATAACGCCGTCGTCGTGGGAGTGGGGAATATCTACGCCACCGAAGCGCTGTTCGCGGCGGGCATCGATCCGCGCCGTGAGGCTAAAGCGATTTCCAGAGCGCGGTATCTGAAACTGGCGATAGAGATCAAACGCATTCTGGCCTATGCCATCGAGCGTGGCGGCACCACGCTGCGGGATTTCATCGGCGGCGACGGCAAGCCAGGGTATTTTCAGCAGGAGTTGTTCGCCTATGGGCGTGGTGGCCAGCCGTGCAAGGTCTGTGGGTCAATATTGCGCGAGATCAAGCTGGGCCAGCGTGCCAGCGTCTATTGCCCGAAGTGCCAGCGCTGAAATAGCGGGACCGTACACCTTGGGCCACTTGCGTAACCTCCATCCCTGTTTATAGTGATGGCACCTCAATTCGCTACGCCTGAAGGACCACGCCATGAGCCTGTTTCGTATTTTCGCTGCCACGTTGGCGCTGTTCATAGGCTTGCAGGCGATGCCCGCCATTGCGGGCGACGTCACCGAGGGCAGCGGTGATCCGGTTTATGCCATCCAGAATCCACCGGCCTACGCCATGATGGGCGACCTGCTGATCGCGCGGCCGTTGTTGATCGCGGCGACGATTATAGGCACTGGGCTATTTGTGATTGCTTCGCCCTTTGCAGCGGCAGGGGGCAATCTCGGGGCAACGGGCAAGGCACTGGTGGTCGATCCGGGCAAGGCAGCATTTGTGCGCTGTCTGGGTTGCACCGGCGATGGATACGGTAAACAGCAGTAGAGGATCAGGCCTTGCTGGTGATGATCCGGTACTTGTCCATCAGTTGCTCTTTGCTTTCGACGTGATTCTCGTCCAGCGGGATGCAGTCGACCGGGCAAACCTGCTGGCATTGCGGCTCGTCGTAATGGCCCACGCATTCGGTACACAGGTTCGGGTTGATCACGTAGATCTCCTCGCCTTGTGAAATCGCCTCGTTCGGGCACTCAGGTTCGCAGACGTCGCAGTTGATGCAATCGTCAGTGATGATAAGGGACATGAATTGCTCCTGCCTCGGCCGACGCCGGGGCACATGAAAACCAATGCGGCGAATTGTGCCGCATTAGGCCTCAGGATGCACCTTGACTTGCAATGCCAGTGATCAGCGCTTGAAACGCTCGGTCAGCGCATCGGCAACGGCAGGGTGGACAAACTTGGTGATATCTCCGCCCAACGCTGCGATTTCACGCACCAACGTCGACGAAATGAACGAGTAGCGTTCTGACGGCGTTAGAAACAGACTTTCGACGTCCGGCGCCAATTGTCGGTTCATGTTGGCCAACTGAAACTCGTATTCGAAGTCCGACACCGCACGAAGACCGCGCAGAAAGACGTTGGCGTTCTGCTCCTTGGCAAAATGCGCGAGCAGTGTGGAGAAGCCGACGACTTCCACGTTGGGCAAGTGCCTGGTGACCTCTCGGGCCAGTTCGACGCGTTGCTCCAGCGGGAACAGCGGGTTTTTCTTCGGGCTGGCGGCAACCGCAATGACCACTTGGTCGAACAGGCGCGAGGCACGTTCAACCAGATCTCCATGGCCCTTGGTGATAGGGTCGAAGGTGCCTGGGTACAACACTCGGTTCATCGCGTCGTCCTGGTCGGAGTCCGTTGTGGGACTCGGATGGTATCGCAGCCTTCCCTACGGGCCAAGCTGCCCGGTATGCACTGAAGGTCGTATTGCGCCGATTATCGGCCATGTTTCGCGCGAAATGCCCTGATTATGGGGGTATCTGACATTTTGATATTAATCTGCGCAGCCCCTGATCAGTTTGCAAGTCAGACGCTATGTCGATCTGCCACTGCTGGCCTATCCCGTTGCGCAAACGCTTGCGCTAATATCGCCACCATCTCATCAGAAGAGCGGCCCGGCCCAGCATGGCACCTCGTACCAAAACCCGTGAACGAATCGTGCAAACCAGCCTGGAGTTATTCAACCAGCAGGGTGAGCGTAGCGTGACCACCAATCATATCGCGGCGCACATGGAAATCTCGCCCGGGAATCTCTATTACCACTTCGCTAACAAGCAGGTGATCATTGCCGAGCTGTTCCGCGAATACGAAGTGTTGATAGGCAGCTTTCTGACCTTGCCCTCCGATCGTCCGCCCACCATGCAAGACAAGCGCGATTATTTTCTGGCGATCATCGACGCCATGTGGCGCTACCGTTTTCTGCATCGTGATCTTGAGCATCTGCTGACATCGGATGCCGAGCTGGCTGCGCGCTATCGGCGCTTCTCTTATCGCTGTCTGATGCAGGCGATGACCATCTATCGCGGGTTCATCAAGGCGGGCATCCTGCAAATGGATGAGGCGCAGATCGAGTGGACCAGCCTCAACACCTGGATCGTTCTGACGTCATGGGTGCGGTTTCTGTGTACGAATCGGGAAAATTCCACGCACGTGAACGAAGAAGCCATTCGACGCGGGGTCTATCAGGTGCTTATGCTCGAATCCAGCTTCGTCGCGCCTGAGGCCCGCGAGGCGTTCGACGCCTTGTGCGCAACGTTTCATGCGCCGCTGCAGAAGATTCTGGAATGAATTGACGGGTCGTTCGGCGGCCTGATTATGAGGTTTTCTGTCTCAGGAGTGTGTCATGTCTATCGCGCAACTGATCAGCCCGCGGCAACTGGCCGAGCGCCAGAAAAGCCCCGGGCTGGTGATTCTGGATTGCCGTTTTGCACTGGAAGACTCTGATTACGGGCAGCGCAGTTATGCTCAGGGGCATATCGAAGGTGCGTCCTTTGCCGACCTGAAGCGCGACCTCAGCGGGCCAGCCATCAAGGGCAAGACCGGACGTCATCCGTTGCCAGACCCCGACGCCTTGCGGCAATGTTTTCAAGCGTGGGGTATCAACCCCGACAGCGATGTCGTGCTCTACGACGACGGCCCCGCAATGTTCGCCGCGCGTGCCTGGTGGCTGCTGGCCTGGATGGGCAAGCGCGATGGGGTGTATCTGCTTGAGGGTGGCTTGAAGGCCTGGCACGCGGCCGGGCTGCCGCTGAGCCTTGACGCGCCGAGCCATACGCCCGGTCATTTCAGCGGTGAGCCGGACATGTCCCTGTTGCTGAGCGCGAGTCGGTTGCAGGGTCGTCTCGGGCGTCCGGAAATGACCCTGATCGACGCCCGCGCCGAAGCCCGGTTTCGCGGCGATGTAGAACCTCTTGACCCCGTGGCCGGCCATATCCCCGGCGCGCAGTGTGCGCCCTGTAGCGACAATCTCGGACCCGACGGGCTGTTTCTGCCGCCTGAACGGCTCAGGCAGCGGTTTGCCGAGAAACTGCAAGGTCGCCCGCCGGAGAGTCTGGTGGCCTACTGCGGTTCGGGCGTGACGGCCTGCCTTAACCTGTTTGCCCTGTGCCTGGCCGGTTATCCGCTGGGGACGCTGTATGCCGGCTCGTGGAGTGAGTGGATCACCGACCCGTCCCGGGAAGTTGCCACCGGCAGCGATTGATCAGCTATTGGCGGGAGCGGGCGTCACGCTCGTGGGCAGCGCTTAGCCATAGCGGAATGCGCCGTTCGAGGTAGTAGGCCGGATTACGCAACGAGCCCTCGACGAAGCCGACGTGGCCGCCCTTGGCGTGCAGCTCGAATTCCGTGCAGGGCGACAGCTCGCTTGGTTCGGGCAGGCTGTGGGGGAAGACGAACGGGTCGTCAGTGGACTGGATAATCAGCGTCGGCGTCTCGATCTGCCCCAGATAGTAACGACTGGACGCTCTGCGGTAGTAATCGGTGGCATCCGCGAAGCCGTGCAGTGGCGCGGTTACCCGGCCATCGAAGTCCCAGAACGTGCGCATGTTCTCCAGCGAGCCAAGGGCCGCCAGCTCGGCGAGCCCCTCGGTCAGCCCCTCATGCTGAAAACGCTGCTGTTTGTCGCGAACGTAGGTGAGCATCGCGCGCATGAAGTGCCGCTGATAGACCCTGGAAAAGCCCTGGCCAATGCGGTTGGCGCATTCATCGAGCCGAAACGGCACTGACACGGCAACGGCCCCCAGCAGATCGCTGTTCCGGCCCGCTTCACCCAGGTATTTGAGCAGTACATTGCCGCCCAGTGAATACCCGGCAGCGTAAAGCGGCGCCAGTGGACGCAGGGCTTTCAAGTGAGCGATCACCTCAGCCAGATCCTCGCTGGCCCCCGAGTGGTAGCTGCGTGACAGCAGGTTTGGCTCGCCCGAGCAGCCCCTCCAGTTCAGCGCAACGCTGGCCCAGCCCTGCGCCGCCATCGCCTTTTGCAGCCCCGCGACGTACGGCGAGTTTGACGATCCGGTCAGGCCATGCAGCACCAGCACCAGCGGCGCATCGGCCCTGTCAGGCCCATGCCAGTCCATGTCCAGAAAATCCCCGTCCTTCAGCCACAACCGCTCGCGAGTCCGCGCCAGCAACGTCGGCTTGCGCAACAGCGGCCCCCAAAGCGTTTGCAGATGCGGGTTGCTCATCCCGATAGCCGGCGTGAACGGGTTTGCGTGGGACAGGAAGGAGAGGTGTGTAGGCACGTGCTTGCTCAACGATCGATTCAAGGGCTGATGCCTTACGGTGCCATTAAGTGGGCCGGGATGTAAGTAGCCTTGGCGACGTCGTTCCGAACAGGAATGCACTTCGTGACGCTCGCCGCCGCAAAAGAGGACGCGGAGCGTCCGGAACGGCATGACGACGCGGAGCGTCGCACGATAGTTGATCGTTCCCTACGCTCTGCGTGGGAATGCCGTTCACGACGCTCTGCGTCGCAAGAGGACATGGAGTGGCCAACGGAGTGATTGGCACGGTAGTCGTGAGAAGTCTGTGCGCCTTTTTTACCCCCGCTGCCACAACGCGTAATAAACCTGCCCCGCCTTCTTCTCGCGATGCAAGCGCCAGCTGCCGGGCAGGCCGAGGGTCGACGGTGGTGTCTCGCTCTCGGTGTAGACCCAGGCGTTGTCTGCCAGCCAGCCGCGGGTTTCCAGCAGGTTGCAGGCGGATGCCAGCAAGCCCTGATGGAAGGGCGGGTCGAGGAAGACCAAGTCGAAAGGCGTTGCCACGGATGTTTCCAGGTGGCGCAGGGCGTCGGTCTGGGAAACCTGGCCAGTGGTGCAATTCAGCGCGTTGAGGTTCTGGCGCAGGCTGGCGATGGCAGCGGCGTTGCTGTCCAGTGCCAGGCCCATGCTGGCACCCCGCGACAGGGCCTCGAAAAACAGTGCGCCGCTGCCGGTGAAGACATCCAGTACCCTGGCGCCGGCAATATACGGCGCCAGCCAGTTGAACAGGGTTTCGCGCACGCGATCCGGCGTCGGACGCAGGCCGGGGGCGTCCGGGAACGTCAGGCGGCGGCTGCCCCATTCTCCCCCGATGATACGAAGCTGACCCAGGCCGTTATGGCCCTTCGGACGTGGATTGGCCATCAGTGTTCCGGGACCCCTACAGGTTGGCGAGTGGGTGTGTCAGTCGGTGCAGGCAATGGCTTCTGCGCGACAGTCGGGCCGACCGTAACGATCACCATCTTGTCGGCGCTCAAATGCTTGCTCATTGCCGCCTTGACCTGTTCGACCGTCACGCTCTGGGCAGCGGCCATGTAGTCTTCCAGGTACGTCAGCGGCAGATCGTAGAAGCCGATGGCACCCAACTGGCCGACGATTGCCGAGTTACTGGCGGCGGTGAGCGGGAAGCTGCCGGTCAGTTCGCGTTTCACGTCATCGAGCTCTTTCTGGGTCGGACCGTTGGCAAGGAAGTCGCGGACGATGTCCTGCACTAGTTTGAGCGTGTTCTCACTCATCTCGGCACGGGTTTGCAGGCCGATCATGAAGGGCCCAGCCACTTGCATGGCGGTAAAACCGGACGACACGCCGTAGGTCAGGCCGCGTTTTTCACGCACCTCGGTCATCAGTCGGCTGCCGAAGCCGCCACCGCCGAGTACCGAGTTGCCGACGGTCAGAGCCGCGTAATCCGGATCGTTACGGTCGACGCCCAGTTGCGCGAGCATCAGGTGGGTCTGATTGGAAGCAAACTCGATGTGCGTCGGGCCGGCCTTGGGTTCGACCGGAGCGGGGACCTTGGCCAGCGCCGGGCCTTTTGGCAGCGAGGCGGAAACCTGCGCGGCAATGGCTTGCGCCTCGTCCCGCGACAGGTCACCGACCAGGGCGATCACCGCATTGCCAGCCGCATAGCCCTTGGCGTGGAAAGCCTTGAGCTGAGCAAGCGTAATGGCATTGATGCTTTTGACATCACCTTCGCTCGGGTGAGCGTAGGG
The DNA here is from genome assembly GCF_023278085.1 of Pseudomonas syringae. Classification (NCBI taxonomy): domain Bacteria; kingdom Pseudomonadati; phylum Pseudomonadota; class Gammaproteobacteria; order Pseudomonadales; family Pseudomonadaceae; genus Pseudomonas; species Pseudomonas syringae. The sequence continues at coordinate 263,784 of NZ_CP066265.1, forward strand.
ATGATCACCGTACAGGCGCTTGAACAGTTCATTGGTGCCGATAGCGGCCGGGCTCTGCTTCTGGCTTTCGAGGCTGTCGATCAACTGGTTCTTGATGCGCGCCAGCGAGTCGGCCGGAAAGGTAGGCTTGCCCACCACCTCGCCGAACAGCTTCAAGGCCGGATCACGCTTGTCGACCGCGCTCAGGCTGCGCAGCGAGGCAACGGCCATGTCGCGGTAGGAACCGTTGCCGAAGTCTGCGCCCAGGCCTTCGAAGCCTTGAGCAATGGCGCTGACATCCTTACCTTTCACTCCTTCATTGAGCATGGCGTTGGTGAGCAGGGCGATACCCGGTGATTTCTGGTCCTGGCTGCTGCCAGCGGCAAAGATCAGGCGCATATCGAACATCGGCAGCTCGCGCGACTCGACGAACAGGACCTTGGCGCCTTCGGCAGTCTTCCAGGTCTGGATATTCAGCGCGCGGCGGGCCGGTGCCTTGCCATCCAGCTCCTTCAAGGTTTGCAGGTTGCTGCCCAGTGCCGGTGTGGTTTGAGCGGCCTGGGTTGTCTGGGTGGGCTCGGCAACAGCGGCGTTATCGGCCAGCACCGGCTGGGCGACAAAGGCGCCGAGCGAACCGGCCAGGATCAGGCCGAGCAGCGCATGACGTGAAGCATTGCGCTTGATCATTTGGCTTTCTCCTCAGGCAGAACGTGCGCAACGCTGAGGCGCTCACGGGTGAAATAGGTATTGGCAGCTTTCTGAATGTCCTGCGGCGTCACGCTTTGCAGCGCCTCGAGTTCGTTGTCCATCAGCTTCCAGGACAGGCCGACGGTTTCCAGCTCGCCGATCATGGTCGCCTGGCTGGTGATTGAATCACGTTCGTACACCACGCCAGCGATGACTTGAGCCCTTACACGCTCCAGCTCTTCGGCGGACGGAGCCTTGGTTTTCAAGTCATTGAGCAGGCGCCAGATCCCGGCTTCGACATCGGCCAGCGTCTTCTTCTTTTGCGTATTCGGCGTGGCACTGATCATGAACAGGCTGTCACCACGGGCAAAGGCGTCATAACGCGACGATGCACCGGAGACCAACTCTTCGCCACGCTCCAGTCGTGCCGGGATGCGCGCGCTGTAGCCACCGTCGAGCAGGGCGGCGATCAGGCGCAGGGCGTTGGCCGAACGTGGATCTTCAGCCGTGGCGACGCTTGGCACGTTGAAGCCGTAAATCAGGCTCGGCAGCTGAGTTTTGACGTGCAGGGTAATCTTGCGCTCGCCAGGTTCGGCCAGTTCAAGCGGTTTTTTCGAAGGCGGCACGTCGCGACGCGGGATCGGCCCGAAGAAGCGCTCTGCCAGCGCCTTGACCTCATCCGGCTGCACGTCACCGACCACCACCAGCGTGGCGTTGTTCGGGGTGTACCAGGACTCGTACCAGTGGCGCAGTTCCTCGACTTTCATGCGTTCCAGGTCTGCCATCCAGCCAATGGTTGGCGTGTGATAGCCGCTGGCCGGGTAAGCCATCGCCTTGAAGCGCTCGAACGCCTTGCCCATCGGCTTGTCATCGGTGCGCAGGCGGCGTTCTTCCTTGATGACTTCGATCTCGCGACTGAATTCGTCAGGCGGCAGTTTCAGCGTCGCCATGCGATCGGCTTCCAGCTCCAGCGCCACGCTCAGGCGGTCACGGGCCAGCACTTGATAGTAGGCGGTGTAGTCATCACTGGTGAAGGCATTCTCTTCAGCACCCAGATCGCGCAGAATCAGCGAGGATTCTCCCGGCCCGGTCTTGCTGCTGCCTTTGAACATCATGTGTTCTAGCGCGTGGGACAGACCGGTCTGGCCCGGTGTCTCGTAGCTGGAGCCGACCTTGTACCAGATCTGGGAAACCACCACAGGAGCGCGGTGGTCTTCACGGACAACGACCTTCAGGCCGTTGTCGAGGGTGAATTCGTGGGTTGGTTGCGGGTCAGCAGCCAATGCAGTCAAAGGCAGACAAACTGTGCTGAGCAGCAGGCCTGCGGCGCGGCGGGCTAGAGCATTCATTCGTAGTTCGAACCTGTAGGACGGCCCGCGTGAACTTAGCGTCGGCGGGCGCGGGGGTGTTAGGATACTGATCCGTTTGCTTCAGAGACAGCCTTCACTGGCCGATTGCGAGTGAAATCTGTCTGAAACGCAGGTAAAGGTAGCTGCACAAGCGGCCGTTGAGTGAACAAGAAGTCCTAAACGCAGTCTGTTTTGCATGTCAGAATTTTTCCGGGTCGCCCTCTGGCGTCCCGCAACCTTGAGATAGCCGTCCTCCATGTTTGGTTCCAACGACGACAAGAAGACCCCAGCTGCGGCTGGAGAGAAGAAAGGCCTGTTCGGATGGCTGCGCAAGAAGCCGCAGGAAGCCGAGCCAACGCCACCCGAATCGACCCCGACGCAGCCAGACCCGATTGTCGAAACGACGTCGCAGGTTGAGTCTCCTGTCGCCTCGCAGTCAGTGCCGGAAGCGATAACCAAAGCCGCTCCTGCGCCGCAGACGCCTGTGGAGCCGGGTGCCCCGTCGCCACAGCCGTGGTTGACCTTGCCGGTAGCGGAAGAGCCGGTGGCGCTGAGTGATGACCGTGCGCCGCATGTCACACCGGTGATCCCGGAGCAGAGCCATTTTTACAAAAGCCCTGAGCCGCAAGTGGCTGAACTGGTCGAGGCCGCGCCAGTCATTGCCGAGCCTGTAGCCGACATTGCGCCGATCAGCGTTGCAGCACCGGAAACAGCTCGACCAGAACCCGTCCAGCCAGCAGCTTTGGCAGTGCCGCCCGTTCAGGAAACCACTCCTGTTCCCGCGCCCGTTCCTGCCCCGGTACAAGAGCCTGAAAGCGCCAAGGTCGGCTTCTTTGCCCGCCTCAAGCAAGGGCTGTCGAAAACCAGCGCCAGTATTGGCGAAGGCATGGCAAGCCTGTTTCTGGGCAAGAAAGCCATCGATGATGACCTGCTGGAAGAAATCGAAACCCGCCTGTTAACGGCAGATGTCGGTGTCGAGGCCACTTCGGTCATCATTCAGAGCCTGACCCAGAAAGTCGCCCGCAAGCAGCTGACCGACGCTCAGGCGTTGTACACCTCGTTGCAGGGTGAGCTGGCCGCGATGCTCAAGCCTGTCGAGCAGCCATTGGTGATCAAGGCCGAACAGAAGCCGTTCGTGATTCTGGTGGTGGGCGTCAATGGCGCGGGCAAGACCACGACCATTGGCAAGCTGGCCAAGAAGCTGCAGCTGGAAGGCAAGAAAGTCATGCTTGCGGCCGGCGATACATTCCGCGCCGCCGCAGTAGAGCAATTGCAGGTGTGGGGTGAGCGTAACCATATTCCGGTGATTGCCCAGCACACCGGCGCCGACTCTGCTTCGGTCATCTTCGATGCCGTTCAGGCTGCCAAGGCGCGCGGCATTGACGTATTGATCGCTGATACGGCCGGTCGTCTGCACACCAAGGACAACCTGATGGAGGAATTGAAGAAGGTACGCCGCGTTATCGGCAAGCTGGACGCCGATGCTCCTCATGAAGTGCTGCTGGTGCTTGATGCAGGCACTGGCCAGAACGCAATCAATCAGGCCAAGCAATTCAACCAGACCGTCACCCTGACCGGGCTGGCGCTCACCAAACTGGATGGCACGGCCAAGGGCGGTGTGATTTTTGCTCTGGCCAAGCAGTTCGGCCTGCCTATTCGTTATATCGGTGTGGGAGAAGGGATCGACGATCTGCGGACCTTCGAAGCCGAACCCTTTGTTCAGGCTCTGTTTGCGGAGCGGGAGCGTCCATGATTCGATTCGAGCAGGTCGGTAAGCGCTATCCGAATGGACACGTCGGGTTGCATGAACTGAGCTTTCGAGTACGTCGCGGCGAGTTTCTGTTTGTCACCGGCCACTCCGGTGCGGGCAAAAGCACGCTTTTGCGCCTGTTGCTGGCCATGGAGCGTCCGACAACCGGCAAGCTGATGCTGGCCGGTCAGGACCTTGGGCAGATCAGCAATGCGCAGATCCCCTTTTTGCGCCGCCAGATCGGTGTCGTGTTCCAGAATCACCAGTTGCTGTTCGACCGCACGGTGTTCAACAACATCGCGTTGCCGTTGCAGATACTTGGCCTCTCCAAGCCAGAGATTGCCAAGCGGGTCGATTCGGCACTTGAGCGCGTGGCGCTGTCGGACAAGTCCGATCTGTACCCCGGCGATCTGTCTACAGGTCAGCAGCAGCGTGTCGGCATTGCCCGCGCCATCGTTCATCGTCCGGCGCTGCTGCTGGCCGATGAACCGACCGGTAACCTCGATCCACGCCTGGCCGCGGAAATCATGGGCGTGTTCGAAGACATCAATCGACTGGGGACCAGCGTGCTGATCGCCAGTCACGACCTGGCGTTGATTGCCCGCATGCGCCATCGCATGCTGACCCTGCAACGCGGACGCCTGATCGGTGACGGGGAGGCCGGGGTATGAGTGCTACACGTAGCCCCAAGGTGTCGGAACGCGTCGCGCCCAAAGCGGCTGACCCGTTGCCGCCGAAAAAGAACAAACAGCGTCACGACCACGATGATGACGGCCCGGACTTCAGCATGTTGCTGTCGGCCTGGCTGGAAAGCCATCGCTCCAGTCTGCTAGACAGCCTGCGTCGTCTGGGCAAGCAGCCTATCGGCAGCTTCTTCACCTGCCTGGTCATGGCGATTGCCCTGAGCCTGCCAATGGGCCTGTCGTTGCTGCTGAGCAATGTCGAGCGTCTTGGCGGTTCATGGCAGCGTGCTGCGCAGATATCCATTTACCTGAATCTGGATGCCAGCTCTGCCGACGGCACGAAAATGCGTGACGAGATCAAGGCAATGCCCGGCGTGGCAGATGCCGAGTACATCAGCAGCGATCAGGCGCTTAAGGAGTTCCAGCAGCAGTCCGGTCTGGGCGAAGCGCTCAAGGAACTGCCGGAAAACCCGCTTCCGGGCGTGGTGCTGGTAACACCGGATGAAGTGGACAAGCCTGCGCTGGAGGCCTTGCGTACCCGGCTTGCTGAACTGCCGAAGGTACAGCAGGCTCAGTTGGACCTGCTCTGGGTTGAAAGGCTGGCAGCGATTCTTAAACTGGGTGATCGATTCGTCTTCGGCTTGACGGTTCTGCTGGTCTCGGCTTTGCTGTTGGTAATTGGTAACACGATACGTCTGCACATCGAAAACCGCCGCACCGAAATCGAAGTCATCAAGCTGGTCGGTGGTACAGACAGCTACGTGCGCAGACCCTTTCTTTATATGGGCGCCCTGTATGGCTTCGGCGCAGGCATCCTGTCATGGGGGGTGCTGGCGTATGGCCTGGACTGGCTTAATGGCGCGGTTGTCGGGCTGGCAGGTCTGTACGGCAGTGACTTCTCGCTGGCTGGCGTACCGATGGCCGATGGTTTTTCGCTCTTGCTTGGAGCGGTTCTGTTAGGGTATATCGGTGCCTGGATTGCGGTCGCCCGTCACCTGCGTGAGCTGGCGCCCCGATAGAGCATCAATATTGTTTCACCAGACTGGCCTCTGAAAATCAAGGAACTTGGTTAGCGGTTCCGGGTCAATCTGGCTAGTGCTGAACTGCACATCACATGTGCGCTGGAGGTTTTTTCGTATGACCACTTCTTTGCAACCTGCTTATGCTCTAGTCCCGGGTGCGAACCTTGAGGCCTATGTGCAGACGGTCAACAGCATTCCCTTGCTGACGCCCGAGCGGGAGCGTGAACTGGCTGAGAGTCTCTACTATGAGCAGGATCTGGACGCGGCCCGACAAATGGTCCTCGCCCACCTGCGCTTTGTTGTGCACATCGCTCGCAGTTATTCGGGTTATGGTCTGGCTCAGGCTGACCTGATCCAGGAAGGCAACGTCGGCCTGATGAAGGCCGTGAAGCGCTTCAATCCGGAAATGGGCGTGCGTCTGGTTTCCTTTGCTGTGCACTGGATCAAAGCCGAGATTCACGAGTTCATCCTGCGCAACTGGCGCATCGTCAAGGTCGCCACCACCAAGGCGCAGCGCAAGCTGTTCTTCAACCTGCGCAGCCAGAAGAAGCGTCTTGCCTGGCTGAACAACGATGAAGTGCATCGCGTGGCTGAAAGCCTGGGCGTCGAGCCACGTGAAGTCCGCGAAATGGAAAGCCGTCTGACCGGCCATGACATGGCGTTCGACCCGGCAGCCGAGGCGGATGATGACAGCGCATTCCAGTCGCCAGCCAACTACCTGGAAGACCACCGGTACGACCCGGCGCGTCAACTGGAAGACGCTGACTGGACCGACAACTCCACCGCCAATCTGCACCAGGCGCTGGACGTACTGGACGAGCGCAGCCGCGACATCCTCTACCAGCGTTGGCTGGCAGAAGAAAAAGCCACGCTGCACGACCTGGCGCAGAAGTACAACGTCTCCGCCGAGCGTATTCGTCAGCTGGAAAAAAGCGCGATGAACAAGCTCAAGACGTCGATAGCTGCGTAAGGCTACCCGGCAACGAAAAACGCCCCGAGATGATCGGGGCGTTTTTGTGTGTATCAGCTATGGTGCCAATAATCTGCGTCGGCGTTCCCATGCTCCAGCGTAGGAGCGAGCTTGTTCGCGAAAGGGCCCGAGCAATCGCAGAAGATTTGGCGTTCAAAACAACGCCTTCGCGAACAAGTTCGCTCCTACAAAAGCCCTCTCGCTCCCATGCTCCCGCTCCGATTGATGCTTCCGCGTAGGAGCGAACTTGTTCGCGAAAGAGCCCGAGCAATCGCAGAAGATTTGGCGTTCAAAACAACGCCTTCGCGAACAAGTTCGCTCCTACGAAAGCTCTCCCACTCTCACGCTGGAGCGTAGGGAGCGATAATCTCCGAACTGGCGTCAGCCCATCACCAGCGACGACTGCTGTTCAGCCCCTGCAGGTACTCATTCCCACCCAGTTGACGCATCTGCTGACGAATCCAGCCCGCGCGGCGCGAGACGTAGCTGCCGGGGTGGCTGGCGCTCCATTGGCGGGGGTTGGGCAGGACGGCGGCGAGGTAGCTGGCCTGTTGGACCGACAGGGCGCTGGCGTTGGTGCGGAAGTGGTGCTGCGCGGCAGCCTGAGCGCCGAATACGCCTTCATCCCATTCGACGCTGTTCAGGTACACCTCAAGGATGCGTTCCTTGGACCACAGCAGTTCGATGAGCATCGTGAACCAGGCTTCAAGCCCTTTACGCAAGTAACTGCGGCCCGACCACAGAAACAGGTTTTTCGACACCTGCTGGCTCAGGGTACTGGCGCCACGGATCGAGCCGCCTTGCTCGTTATGCAGAATCGCCGCCTGAATCGCGTCGACGTCGAAACCCCAGTGCTCGGCAAACTTCTGATCTTCGCCGGCAATCACCGCGATTTTGAGGTTATCGGAGATCTTGTCCCACGGTTCCCAGTCGCGTTGCAGGTCGATGGGCTCACCGTCAAACCACGATTCGACCTTGCGCTCGACCATCAGTGCCGAGCCCGGTGGCGGTACCCAGCGCAGGACCAGAACCACAAGAACACTGCCTGCGGCGAACCACAGCAGGGCTTTGACGATGCGATGAAGAATAGTTTGCAGCATAGAGATGGCTTGGCCGAACCCGTTGAGCGGGCCATTATACAGACCGTGCGCCTTTCGACGATTTTTCCCTGGAGTTCCTGATGCTGCGTAGCTTTTTGATGTTGGCCGCCTTTTTCGGCTTTACCGGCGTGGCATTGGGCGCCTTTGCGGCTCACGGCCTGAAAGAGCGACTGAGCGCCGAGTACCTGGCGGTTTTTCATACCGGTGTGCTTTATCAACTGGTCCACGCGCTGGCCTTGCTTGGCGTGGCAGTGCTGGCAACGCAGGTCCCCGGACGTCTTGTCACCTGGGCCGGGTTCTCGTTCGCCATCGGCATCCTGCTGTTCTCCGGCAGCCTGTACGCGTTGACTCTGACCGGCATCAGCAAGCTGGGCATCATCACTCCGTTCGGTGGTCTGGCGTTTCTGTTTGGCTGGTCGATGCTGGGGCTGGCGGCGTGGCGGCTGGGTTCCGCGCCCTGAACGACAGGCTACGCTTGAGACGAATGGCGTGGCTTTGCCTTGGTCATACCGGCTGATCGGGCTAGAATGCTGGCCCCCTAAAATGATGGCTGCTCTCGCATGCACATTCAGTTGAACGGTGAACCCTTTGAATTGCCCGATGGCGAGACCGTCGCGGCGTTATTGACCCGCCTGGACCTTGCCGGACGCCGGGTTGCGGTGGAACTGAACCTGGATATCGTGCCGCGCAGCCAGCATGCAGCGACGGCTCTGCGCGAAGGCGATCAGGTCGAAGTGGTGCATGCCATCGGTGGCGGCTAGTTCGAACTCACACGGCCCCGAACCCCAATCTGCACGTCATAGAGGATTCCCGATGAGCAATGTTCGCAGCGACAAGCCTTTCGTCCTGGCCGGCCGGACTTTCGAGTCGCGCCTGCTGGTGGGCACCGGCAAGTACATCGACATGGAGCAGACCCGTCTGGCCATCGAAGCCTCCGGTGCTGAAATCGTCACCGTTGCCGTGCGTCGCACCAACCTGGGCCAGAACCCGGGCGAGCCGAATCTGCTCGACGTGCTGCCGCCGGACCGTTACACCATTCTGCCGAACACCGCTGGCTGCTTCGATGCCGTCGAGGCCGTGCGTACTTGCCGCCTGTCTCGTGAGCTGCTCGATGGCCGCAATCTGGTCAAGCTGGAAGTGCTGGCGGATCAGAAAACCCTGTTCCCGAATGTCATCGAAACCCTCAAGGCCGCCGAGATACTGGTCAAGGACGGTTTCGACGTCATGGTCTACACCAGCGATGACCCGATCATCGCCCGCCAACTGGCTGAAATCGGCTGCATTGCGATCATGCCGCTGGCCGGTCTGATCGGCAGCGGTCTGGGTATCTGCAACCCGTACAACCTGCAGATCATCCTGGAAGAAACCAAAGTACCGGTGCTGGTCGATGCCGGGGTCGGTACTGCGTCCGACGCCACCATCGCGATGGAGCTGGGTTGTGAGGCGGTACTGATGAACTCGGCCATCGCCCATGCTCAACAACCGGTCATGATGGCTGAAGCCATGAAGCACGCTGTAATTGCCGGTCGTCTGGCGTACCTCGCCGGGCGCATGCCACGAAAACTCTATGCCAGCGCATCTTCGCCGCTGGATGGCCTGATCAAGTAAGAGCCCGTTGATGACTGATTCGCACGTTCCGCACCCAGAGTCGCCTGCTACCGAAGAAGGCGAAGAGCGCCCGCACCGCCGCATCAAGAGTTTCGTGATGCGTGCCGGTCGCATGACCGAAGGCCAGCAGCGTGGTCTGGATCAGGGCCGCCCGCTGTTCGGCCTGGAGTTGACCGACGCGCCGGTGGACTTCGATCAGGTGTTCGGCCGCTCTGCGCCACGCACCCTGGAAATTGGTTTCGGTATGGGCCACTCGCTGCTGGAAATGGCAGCGGCTGCCCCCGAACAGGATTTCATCGGCGTTGAAGTGCATTACCCGGGCGTGGGCGCGCTGCTCAATGGTGTGCTGACCCAAGGGCTGACCAACGTGCGCGTCTATGATTGCGACGCCATCGAAGTGCTGAACCGCTGCATCGCCGATAACAGCCTTGATCGACTGATGCTGTTCTTCCCGGACCCGTGGCACAAGAGCCGTCACCACAAGCGCCGTATCGTGCAGCCCGAGTTCGCTGCATTGGTGCGCAGCAAGCTGAAGGTGGGCGGGGTGTTCCATATGGCCACCGATTGGGGCCCTTACGCGGAATACATGCTGGAAGTGATGAGCGTGGCGCCTGGCTATCGCAATCAGGCCGAAGACAACCAGTACGTGCCACGGCCTGCGGAACGGCCGATCACCAAGTTCGAACGCCGTGGTGAAAAACTCGGCCACGGTGTCTGGGACCTGAAGTTCGAGAAAGTCGACTGAATGTGCTGATCGTGCCCAATTATTTGGGCACGATCCTGCAACGTGACGCGTATCCCGTCGTTTACTGAATCTCGTCCGGCTTGACGATCACCCAGTTTTTATCCGCAGTGACCGGCAACTTCTCCTTGGCCTGAGCCTCGGCGTTAGCCTTGATCATGCCGTTCAGCTGGGTCATGTATTTGTCCTTGCGGTTGATCCACAAGTGCACGCCGCCCTTGCTCACATCGACGCTGTGAAACAGCATGTAGCCGTCGCTGGTCGGGGTATCGCCGCCGACCAGCACCGGTTTTTTCCACTGATCGATGTAGGTCAGGATCGCTGCCTGCTTGCCGGCCATCCAGGTTGCCGGCGTCCACAGGTACGGCGTCAGCTCCAGGCCCATGTTGCTTTTCGGATCATATTTGCCTGCGGTGATCTGCTTGCGTGCCGTGGTCAGTTCGCCGGTCTTGCGGTCCTTGAGCAACGTGGTCACGCCAATCACGTTCTGGGGTTTGACGTTGTAGCCGTACTTCGGATCGGCAGCGACCATGCGCACCAGCTCTTCGGACGCAGCGGTCATCACATAGACCTCGATGCCGTTTTCCATAAGCTTGTTGTACAGCTCGGTCTGCCCGGTGAACACGCGGGGCGGCTCGACGCTGAGTTGCTTGACGGTGTCGCCGTCGTAATAGGTCGCCGGGATCGGTTTTTTCAGAGCCATCAGCTCATCGACGTAGCCTTTCAGCTCCTGAAGCGTGAAGCCGGAAAAGACCTGCGCAACCCACGGGTAGCAGACCATGTCGTCTATTTCGCAAAGACGATAGTAGTAGCTGAACAGGCTTTCCTTGTGCTCGGCGGTGTCTTTGAAGGGGATCAGCTTCAGTGAAGGATCGAGTTTTTCGCGGGTAATCAGCCCTTTGTTTTCCATGTACGGCAGCAGCGATTCTTCGAGATCGAAGCGGTAGCTGGTGTTGTCCATGTCGAAGACCGCGTAATTGCCCTTGTTGGCATTTGCCGCAATCATCGCATCGAGCGCTTTGGCAGCAGGCTCGGGCCAATGCTTCAATTCGGTGGCCGCGATGGCCTGGCTGGCAAGCCCCAGACAGACGGCGGCAGCCAGCAGTTTTGGCACGAGTTTCATAGGCAATTTCCCCTTGTCGAAAAAACGAAGGGGCAGACCGTAACAAATTATTGTGAAGGCAAAAGTACGTCAGCGACCCGAAAAAGGCCAAAAGACGTCGTTTGCCCCTTTATTTGCGACGTCGAAACCAAAAACGACACTTTTGTTGCAGTTTTTCGTCAGCGGCCGCAGTTGCGCCGAAAAGCGCTGATCAGACGCGTTCCCAGACTTCGAAGTTGTAAGCAGGCTTGTCATCGACGGCGGCGTTTTCGGTGTTCGATACCAATGCCCACTGCGTCGTATCGAATTCCGGAAACCACGCGTCGCCTTCAGGGCTCAAGGCCACGCGCGTCAGGTACAGGCGGTCCGCCTGCGCAAGCCCTTGCGCATACAGCTGTGCGCCGCCGATCAGCATCACCTCGTCGACACCCTGTTCCTGCGCCCACTGCTCGGCGCGCGTCACGGCGGCGTCCAGTGAAGAGAAGACTTCAGCGCCTTCGAGTTGCAGGTCCGTCTGGCGGCTGACCACCAGGTTCAGGCGGCCGGGCAGGGGGCGGCCCAGCGAGTCCCAGGTCTTGCGACCCATGATGATCGGCTTGCCGAGCGTCGTGGCCTTGAAATATTTGAAATCCCCCGGCAAATGCCAGGGCATGGAATTGTCGACGCCGATCACTCGGTTTTCGCCGAGGGCGGCAATCAGGCTGAGGGGCAGATGAGTTTTCATGCCGCGAGGATATCAGAGGTCGCAGGGCGGGCGAATGAACTGATACGCGCCGTGCTCAGTCCGATGACAGCGGTTATGCTCACCGCAGCATTCAATCAAGAGACGCCGTGTGACTGCACTGACCCCCCTCGATACCCTCTGGCTGACCGAAGCCGTGCGCCTGCGTGAACAGCAGGCTGGCGCGCTGGATGACCAGGAAGCCAACCGTCGTGCCCGCGCCGCCGGAGGTGACCTGACTGCCCGCATAACACACCGCGCCCTTGGGCTGGCGGAACGCGACGGCATGCTTGCGGCGCTGCATCGCTGGAAGCAGGGCGCGCGTCTGGCGTTGATGGCGATGGCCGTGCTGGCCGTCATCAGCGGGGCAGGGCTGGCCTTCGCCGCGATGGGGGACGGGCAGACGCCGGTCAACGTGTTCTGGGCGTTGGGCAGCCTGCTGGGGTTGAACCTGGTGATGTTGGCGAGCTGGGCGCTAGGCCTGATCGCTGCCGGGCGCAGTAATAGCGGGCTGGGCCGTCTGTGGCTGTGGCTGAGCGAAAAGCTCGCCCGCGACGCTCAGGCAGCGCAACTCGCGCCTGCGCTGGTTCTGCTGCTGCAACGCAAACGCTTGAATCGCTGGGTGCTGGCGCTGGTGGTTCACAGTCTGTGGCTACTGGCGTTGCTCAGCGCGCTGGTAGTGCTGCTGATGCTGATGGCGACCCGGCGCTACGGCTTTGTCTGGGAAACCACGATCCTGAGCAGCGACACCTTTGTCAGCCTGACGCAGACCCTCAGTACCCTTCCGGCCTGGCTGGGTTTCAGCGTGCCGGACGAAACCATGATTCGCGCGAGCGGCAATGGCGCGCTGAGTATCGAGAATGCGCGGCAGGCCTGGGCGGCATGGCTGGTGGGTGTGCTGCTGGTGTACGGCATCGTGCCGCGTCTGTTACTGGCCGGGTTCTGCCTGTGGCGCTGGAAGCGCGGGCGAGCCGCGCTGTGTCTCGACCTTGAACTGCCGGAGTACCTTGAACTGCGCGAACGGCTGATGCCCAGCAGCGAGCGATTGGGCGTCAACGATGCCGAGCCTGCTGCGCTGCATCAGGTGAAGTCCGGCGCAGGCGCTGTTGAAAGCAATGGCGCCTTGCTGGTGGCGATCGAGCTGGATGATCAGCAGGTCTGGCCTCCGCAGTTGCCCTCGGGTGTCGCCAATGCCGGTGTTCTCGACAGCCGTGAGTCGCGCCAGAAGCTGCTGGAACAGCTGACCCACTATCCGCCTGCACGCATGCTGATCGCTTGCGACCCGCGTCGCTCACCGGACCGTGGCAGCCTGGCGTTGATCGCCGAACTGGCACGCTGCGCCGGAGCCACCCGCATCTGGCTGCTGCCTGCGCCTGGCGGGCAGACGCTCGACCCCGAGCGTCTGGATGACTGGCATGTCGCGCTCGATCATTTACAACTTCCACGCACCGACAGCGCGCCTTTGAACTGGCTGGAGACAGGTCATGACTGAAGCAGAAGGCAGCCGTGCGATCAAGCTGGCGGTGGTCGGTCACACCAATGTCGGCAAGACCTCGCTGCTGCGTACCTTGACCGGTGATGTGAGCTTTGGCGAAGTCTCCCATCGACCCAGCACTACCCGTCATGTTGAGGGCGCACGCCTTTTTGTGGATGGGCAGGCGCTGGTTGAGCTGTATGACACGCCCGGTCTGGAAGACGCCATTGCGCTGCTCGATTATCTGGAGCGCCTGGACCGCCCCGGCGAGCGGCTGGACGGTCCGGCGCGTTTGGCGCGTTTTCTGGAGGGCAGTGAAGCGCGACAGCGTTTCGAACAGGAAGCCAAGGTCCTGCGCCAGCTACTCGACTCGGATGCAGGGCTGTATGTGATCGATGCGCGTGAACCGGTGCTGGCCAAATACCGTGACGAACTGGCGGTGCTGGCCAGTTGTGGCAAGCCGTTGCTGCCAGTGCTGAATTTTGTCAGTACGCGTCAGCATCGTGAGCCTGAATGGCGAGAAGCGCTTTCTCGTCTGGGCCTGCATGCGCTGGTGCGTTTCGACAGCGTGGCTCCTCCGGAAGACGGCGGCCGACGTCTGTATGAAAGCCTGGCATTGCTCTTGGAAAGCGCGCGGCCTCGGCTGGAGCGCTTGATTGAAGATCAGGAGCAACAACGTCGGGCCAGAAAGCACAGTGCGGCGCGCCTGATAGCCGAGCTGTTGATTGATTGTGCAGCCTGCCGGCGCAGCGTCGAGACCGCTCCGGAGCAGGAGCAGCAGGCGGTGGAAGCGCTGCGCAAGGCTGTTCGCCAGCGTGAGCAGCAATGTGTCGAGGCGCTGCTCAAGCTTTATTCTTTTCGCAAGGATGATGTGTCCACCAGCGACTTGCCATTGATGGACGGCCGTTGGGGTGATGACCTGTTCAATCCGGAAACCCTCAAGTTGATGGGCGTGCGCGTTGGGGGTGGTGTGGCCGCTGGCGCGGCGGCCGGGGCGGGGGTCGACTTGATGGTCGGTGGCGTAACGCTTGGCGCAGCGGCGCTGGTCGGAGCGATTGCGGGCGGCGCTCTGTCGACGGCGCGCAGCTATGGCGGGCGGTTACTGGGCAAGCTCAAGGGGCGCAGAGAACTGACCGTGGACGATGCCGTGCTGCGCCTGCTCGCCCTGCGGCAAGGGCATCTGCTGCTGGCGCTGGGAGTCAGAGGCCACGCCGCCATCCACAGCATGGAATTGACCACGCCGCAGGACAAGACCTGGCGCAAAGGCAAAATCCCCGAGCCTCTCTCTCGTGCCCGAGCCCACCCGCAATGGTCGACGCTCAACCCGCACCCCAGACCGAATCAGGGCGAGAGGCAGGAAGCAATCGATGAACTGGCGGACGTGGTGTTGCAGGATTGAGCGTTGTTGATGCTGAAGATCGGACGCAGAGCGTCCGGAACGGCATGGCGACGCGGAGCGTCGCACGATAGTTGCGGTCTTCCAGGCACCTCTCGTTCCGCGCGCTCCAGCGTGGGAATGCCTGTCGTGACGCTCCGCGTCACACATCTGCGCTGCACCACGGACTCAAGATCGGACGCGCAGCGCCGCACGATAGTTGAGGTTATCGTTCCGCACGCTCCAGCGTGGGAACGCCTGTCGTGACGCTCCGCGTCACAAAATCTGCGCCGCACCGAACCCCGATCAGCCCCGCCATCAAGCGCTTTTCAACGTGCCGTTTGCCACTGAAAACTCGCCGCTGATTTTTTATTGATTGATCGTTCAATAAAAAATCTTTAGACTGGCCCTGTCATTTCGATACAACGATCACTGCAGACAACCGGGAGATTCGCGCCAATGCCCAAGGTCGGTATGCAACCCATCCGCCGCCAACAGCTGATCCAGGCCACGCTTACCGCGGTCGATCAGGTCGGCATGGGCGATGCCAGCATTGCCTTGATTGCCCGACTGGCAGGCGTCTCCAACGGCATCATCAGTCACTACTTTCAGGACAAGAACGGCCTGATTGCCGCGACGATGCGACACCTGATGAATGCCCTGATCCAGAACGTCCGCGAGCGCCGACAGGCGCTGACCGACGACAGCCCCAGGGCGCACCTGCAAGTGATCATCGAGGGCAACTTCGACGCCAGCCAGGTCAGCGGCCCGGCCATGAAAACCTGGCTGGCCTTCTGGGCGACCAGCATGCATCACCCTTCGCTGCACCGATTGCAGCGTATCAACGACCACCGTTTGTATTCGAACCTGTGCTGTCAGTTCCGCCGTACCTTGCCACTGGAACAGGCACGCAGCGCCGCCCGCGGGCTGGCAGCCCTGATAGACGGGTTGTGGCTGAGAGGCGCGCTGTCAGGCGATGCATTCGACACCGAGCAAGCGCAACGGATCGCTTACGAGTACATGGATTTTCAATTGGCGAAATCGGCGAGCTAAGCGCTTTCGAAGCCCGCTCACCGAACGACTGCACCAGCCTGTTGCCGAACCAAGCCGGCACACTGAAATCAGTCATCGCCCCCCACTGAATTTGCGAGGACTTTATGGCCCGTTTTGAATTGCAGAAACTTTACATCGACGGCGGCTACGTTGACGCCAGCAACCCCGAGACGTTCGACGCCATCAACCCGGCGAACGGCGAAGTCCTGGCGCAGATCCAGCGTGCCGGCAAAGACGACGTCGAGCGGGCCGTAGTTGCGGCTGAAAAAGGCCAGAAAATCTGGGCCGCCATGACGGCCATAGAGCGTTCGCGCATCCTGCGCCGTGCCGTCGACATCCTGCGTGAGCGCAACGATGAACTGGCTGCGCTGGAAACCCTGGATACCGGCAAGGCCATCTCTGAAACCCGCTACGTAGACATCGTGACCGGCGCCGACGTGCTGGAGTACTACGCAGGCCTGGTGCCCGCCATCGAAGGCGAGCAGATCCCGCTGCGTGATTCCTCGTTCGTCTACACACGCCGTGAGCCGCTGGGTGTGGTGGCGGGTATCGGCGCATGGAACTATCCGATCCAGATCGCACTGTGGAAATCCGCTCCAGCACTGGCGGCGGGCAACGCGATGATCTTCAAGCCAAGTGAAGTCACCTCGCTGACCACCCTGAAGCTGGCAGAAATCTACACCGAAGCAGGCGTGCCGAACGGCGTGTTCAACGTGTTGACCGGCAGCGGCCGTGAAGTCGGCACCTGGATCACCGAGCACCCGCGCATCGAGAAAGTCTCCTTCACGGGCGGTACCGACACCGGCAAAAAAGTCATGGCCAGCGCCTCGAGCTCGTCGCTCAAGGAAGTGACCATGGAGCTGGGCGGCAAGTCACCGCTGATCGTGTTTGACGACGCCGATCTGGACCGTGCCGCCGACATCGCGATGATGGCCAACTTCTACAGTTCTGGTCAGGTCTGCACCAACGGCACTCGCGTGTTTGTGCCGAACGCCCTGAAAGCCGAGTTCGAAGCGAAAATCCTTGAGCGTGTAAAGCGTATCCGTGCCGGTAACCCGGAAGACGAGAACATCAACTTCGGCCCGCTGGTCAGCTTCGAACACATGGAAAGCGTGCTGGGCTATATCGCCAAGGGCAAAGAGCAGGGCGCACGTCTGTTGTGCGGCGGCGATCGTCTGACCGGTGGTGTATTCGACAAGGGCGCCTACGTTGCGCCGACCGTGTTCACCGACTGCACCGACGAGATGACCATCGTGCGCGAAGAGATCTTTGGCCCGGTGATGAGCATCCTCGGTTACGACACCGAAGATGAAGTGGTGCGTCGCGCCAACGACACTGACTTCGGTCTGGCCGCAGGCATCGTGACCCGCGACCTGAACCGCGCCCACCGCGTGATTCATCTGCTGGAAGCCGGTATCTGCTGGATCAATGCCTGGGGCGAGTCGGCGGCACAGATGCCGGTCGGCGGTTACAAGCAGTCGGGTGTCGGTCGTGAGAATGGCATCAGCTCGCTGGCCCAGTACACGCGCATCAAATCTGTACAGATCGAACTGGGCGACTACGCCTCGGTTTTCTAAATACGGTTTCAGTGGCACGCGGCAGGCCTCAAGCAGACGCACTCAAAAGCTGCCTGCCGCACCCCATTTTCACGAGTATCGCCTGGCTGCTTCTGCTTGCGGCCAAGGCTTGAAACTCGCAGCTCTATGAGGGAGCCTCTATGACGACTCAATCCGAATACGACTACATCATCATTGGTGCCGGCTCTGCCGGTAACACCCTGGCAGCCCGTCTCACCGAGGACGCAGGCGTCACCGTTCTGCTGCTGGAAGCCGGTGGCCCGGACTACCGTCTGGATTTCCGTACCCAGATGCCTGCCGCCCTGGCATTTCCGCTGCAGGGCCGTCGCTACAACTGGGCCTACGAGACCGAGCCAGAGCCGCACATGAACAACCGCCGGATGGAATGCGGTCGCGGTAAAGGCCTGGGCGGCTCGTCGCTGATCAACGGCATGTGCTATATCCGCGGCAACGCGATGGACTACGATGGCTGGGCAAAAGAGCCGGGTCTTGAAGACTGGAGCTACCTCGACTGCCTGCCGTACTTCCGCAAGGCCGAAACCCGCGACATCGGCCCGAATGACTACCACGGTGGTGAAGGTCCGGTCAGCGTGACCACACCCAAGGCGGGCAACAATCCGCTGTTCCACGCGATGGTCGAGGCGGGCGTGCAGGCCGGTTTCCCGCGCACTGACGACCTCAACGGTTATCAACAGGAAGGTTTCGGTCCGATGGACCGCACCGTGACGCCTAACGGTCGTCGCGCCAGTACCGCTCGTGGTTATCTGGACGAGGCCAAGAAGCGCTCGACCCTGACCATCGTCACTCACGCGCTGACTGACCGCATTCTGTTCGAAGGCAAGCGTGCCGTCGGCGTGGCGTACCTGGTGGGCGACAGCGACACCCGCATCCAGGCCCGTGCCCGCAAGGAAGTGCTGCTGTGTGGCGGCGCGATCGCTTCGCCACAGATTCTCCAGCGTTCCGGCGTTGGCCCGGCCGAGGTGCTGAACAAGCTCGATATTCCGGTGGTTCATGACCTGCCTGGCGTAGGCCAGAATCTTCAGGATCACCTGGAGATGTACCTGCAGTATGCCTGCACCCAACCCGTGTCTCTCTACCCTTCGCTGAAGTGGTGGAACCAGCCAGCCATTGGTGCAGAGTGGATGTTCCTCGGCACCGGCATCGGCGCGAGCAACCAGTTTGAAGCGGGCGGTTTCATTCGCTCCAGCGAAGCGTTCGAATGGCCGAACATTCAGTACCACTTCCTGCCAGTCGCGATTAACTACAACGGCACCAAGGGTGTTCAGGAACACGGTTTCCAGGCGCATGTGGGTTCCATGCGCTCGCCGAGCCGTGGTCGCGTGCAGGTCAAATCCAAAGACCCGCGCGAGTATCCGAGCATCCTGTTCAACTACATGGCTTCGGAGCAGGACTGGCAGGAGTTTCGCGACGGCATCCGCCTGACTCGCGAGATCATGCAGCAACCGGCGCTTGATCCGTACCGTGGCCGTGAAATCAGCCCGGGCATTGACGTGCAGTCCGATGAGGCGCTGGACCAGTTCGTGCGCGAGCATGCCGAGACGGCTTATCACCCGTCCTGCTCGTGCAAGATGGGCACCGACGAGATGGCGGTAGTCGATGGCCAGGGTCGCGTACATGGCCTGCAGGGCCTGCGCGTGGTCGATGCCTCGATCATGCCGATCATCACCACTGGCAACCTGAACGCACCGACGATCATGATCGCCGAGAAAATCGCCGACAAGATTCGCGGTCGCCAGCCGCTGCCACGCAGCTCTGCCGACTACTTCGTCGCAGGCGACAAGCCAGCACGCGGCAAGCCGCTGCGCGAGATCAGCCACCAGGCTTGATCTGACGACTGGCGTCCTCCCCGGACGCCAGTCGTTCCGCACGCCCCGGTGTGAATGAATTTCACGACGCTTCCCGTCGCAAAAGGGACGCGGAGCGTCCTGAACGGCATACCAACGCGGAGCATTGGCACGATAGTTACAAGATTCTCTTCCTCACGCTCCAGCGTGGGAATGCATGTCTCGACGCTCTGCGTCGCAATGGACGCGGAGCATTGGCGCGAGAGCCAAAACGTTCAGATCCTACTCCCGACAGACGCCAATTGCCACTACCCCTCCGCTCTGCCACAATCGCGAATGATTCTCTTTAGTTAGAACTTTCTCATCGAGGCCGTGCGTGTCGTCAGTCCCAAGCGCTCATAGCGAAATCGTTGGTGCGTTGTATCGCGATCATCGCGGATGGCTGCTGGCCTGGCTTCGGCGCAATGTCGCCTGCCCACAACGTGCGCAAGACCTGAGTCAGGACACCTTCGTGCGCCTGCTGGGTCGGGATGAACTGCATCCGCCTCGGGAGCCGCGCGCGTTTCTGGCGACCATCGCCAAGGGCCTGATGTTCGACTACTTCCGTCGTGCCGCGCTGGAGCAGGCTTATCTCGGGGAGTTGATGCAACTGCCGGAAGCAGAGCAGCCTTCGCCGGAAGAACAGTTGCTGATTCTCGAAGACCTGAAAACCATCGATCGTCTGCTCGACACGTTGTCGAGCAAGGCACGGGCCGCGTTTCTGTATAGCCGTCTTGACGGTATGAGCCATGGAGAGATTGCCGAGCGGCTGGGCGTTTCGGTGTCGCGGGTCAGGCAATACCTGGCTCAGGCGATGCGGCAGTGCTATGTGGCGCTCTATGGCGAGCCGACATGAGCGCCAGACCTGTCTCCGCCCGTGTGCTCGATGCTGCCATCCAGTGGCAACTGGATCTGGATGGCACTCATGGCAACAGTGCTGAACTCGCCCAATGGCTGGCGGCGGACGAAGAACATGCCAGGGCCTGGCGTCAATTGGGCATGGTCAATCAACGTTTTGCCCTGCCAGCAGGTCCGGCGCGCAAGGCGTTGCAGCAATCACCCGGTACGCTGCGTCATAGCTTGCGCAAACTGGGCGGCAGTCTGGCGGTGATGTGTGTGGCGTTCGGTCTGGCACTGTTCATGGGGGATGGTTACCTGCCGGTGAATTACTGGCTGGCCGATCAACGCACGGCCACCGGCGAACAACGCGAAGTGCGCCTCGCGGACAACACCCTGATTCGTCTCAACACCCACAGCGCCATCGACGTGCGTTTCGACGCACAGCAACGCCGGATCATCCTGCAGGAGGGTGAAATACTGGTGCAGACCGGTAACCACGATGATCCACGTCCATTCATCGTGGAGACTCCGGACGGCAGCATGCGCGCACTGGGCACGCGGTTTCTGGTCAGGCGCGAGTCGGGCGGGACGCTGTTGAGCGTCTTGCAGTCGGCGGTGGCAGCCAATTCCCGCAACACCAGCGATGGACAAGTACTGCGCGCAGGCCAGCAGATCCTGTTGACTGGCAACGGTCTGGGTCCGCTGCTCAGCATGCCTTCCGGTACTGATGCCTGGACACGGGGCATGCTGGTGGTGGATAACGCCCGCCTGGCCGACCTGCTCGCCGAGCTGGGACGTTACCGTGCCGGCCATCTGGGTGTTGACCCGCAAGTCGCTGATTTGCGCATCACCGGCACCTTTCCGCTGGCGGATACCGATCTGGCGCTCAAGGCGCTGCTGCCAACGCTGCCGGTGCAGATTGAGCAGCACACGAAATGGTGGGTCAACGTGCAGGCAAAGGACGGCCAGATTGACGACAGTCCGGCAAAACTCTGAAACACACCTTTTCATGTTGCCAGCCAATTGCCCCTGACACTTTCCGGGTTTCATGCGGCTTGGTTTTACACGTCATTCAAGGGCACGCTCGGCGGTCCTCTTCGCCTGTGGATAATTCATGAAAAGCCAAACCGTGCGTCGCTGGTCCATCGTCCATACCTGGAGCAGCCTGATCTGCACCCTGTTCCTGTTGATGCTGGCCATAACCGGGCTGCCGCTGATTTTTCATCATGAAATCGATCATCTGCTGGGCGACGCGCCGCACTACCGGGAGATGCCCGCCGACACGCCGCGCCTGGACCTTGAGCAACTGGCACGCGCTGCCGAAGCGCATCGCCCTGGCGAGGTGATGCAGTATTTCGGCTGGGATGACGAAGACCCCAATGGCGTGATGGCGATTACTGCGGCGACGGCGGGCACCGAGCCTAACTCATCCCACACCTTCGCCCTTGATGCGCGCACCGGCGAAGCGCTGGAAATGCCTTCGGCCAATGGCGGTTTCATGATGGTCATGCTGCGTCTGCACGTGGACATGTACGCCGAACTGCCCGGCAAACTGTTGCTGGCTTTCATGGGGCTGCTGTTTGTCGTGGCGATCGTTTCCGGGACCGTGTTGTATTCACCGTTCATGCGCAAACTTGAATTCGCCCAGGTGCGAGCGAATAAATCCCGGCGCACGCGCTGGCTCGACCTGCATAACCTGATTGGCGTGGTGACGCTGACCTGGGCGCTGGTCGTCGGTGTGACGGGCGTGATCAGCGCCTGCGCCGACCTGTTGATTGCCTCATGGCGCAACGATGCGCTGGCAACCATGATTGCCCCGTACAAAGACGCGCCGCCCCTGACGCTGCGCGCCCCGGCGACCCGCTTGCTGGAAATCGCCGAATCCGCTGCACCCGGCATGCAGGCCGATTTCATCGCCTTCCCGGGTACGCGCTTCTCCAGCGAGCATCATTACGCGGTGTTCCTCAAAGGCAATACGCATCTGACTGCGCACCTCGCCACGCCGGTGCTGATCGACGCGCAGACCCTGCAAGTCACTGCCGTGGTCGAACGTCCCTGGTACATGGACGCTCTGGGCATGTCGCAACCTCTGCATTTCGGCGATTACGGCGGCATGCCGATGAAAATTCTCTGGGCAGTGCTGGATGTGCTGACCATTATCGTACTCGGCAGCGGGGTTTATCTGTGGTGGGTGAGGCGTCGTACCGCACGCTCGATGAGCGTTGTTCAAGCCCGGGTGACGCAATGAGTTCGAGGCCGTCACGGTTCTGGAAGACCTTTGCGATACCTGGCGTACTGGCGTTGCTCATCGCGGTGGGCCTGTTCGCTGCGCTGCTGGGTGACGGCTGGTGGGACACGCTGGCCTGGCTGGGTATGGGGCTTGCTGCCGGGTTGAGTATCCGGGGATTGCTGGTGCGGCGTGGCTGATTGAAACGTCGATTGCAGACCTGCCACACGCTGACTAGTCTAGTAGGCTGTCTCATTCGAGGAACACCCATGTCTGCGCCCACGATGACGTTGTACTTCAACGCAGCTTCGCCCTTTGCTCGCAAAGTGGTAGTGATGCTTCATGAAACCGCTCAGCTCGATCGCGTCGAGTTGCAGGCCACGGTGCTGACCCCGGTCAATCCGTCTGCAGAACTCAATGAAGACAACCCGGCAGGCAAGCTCCCCGCACTACGTCTGGCCGATGGCAATGTCATTCATGACAGCCGGGTCATCCTTGATTATCTGGACCATCAGCATGTTGGCTTGCCGCTGATACCCCGTGAAGGTACGGCACGCTGGAGGCGCCTTACCCTGGCCTCACTGGCCGATGCTGTGCTGGACGCCGCCGTGCTGATCCGCTACGAAACCGCCTTGCGCCCGCAGGAAAAGCACTGGGACCAGTGGCTGGACAATCAGCAGCAGAAGATTGAACGCTCGCTGCATTACTTCGAAAGCAACGCGATCACCGAGCTCAGCAGTTCCTTCGATGTCGCATCGATCAGCGTCGCCGCGGCGCTTGGCTATCTGGATTTCCGCCAGCCGGATCTCAACTGGCGCAGCACCTATCCGCGACTGGCGGCGTGGTACCTGGACGTCAGTCAACGCCCGTCGATGATCGCGACCCAGCCGCCGGTTTGAGTCAATCTGCGCCGCGCCGCACACTCAAGAGTGGACGCATAGCGTCCAGAACAGCATGCGACGCGGAGCATCGCACGATAGTTGAGATTATCGTTCCGCACGCTCCAGCGTGGGAATGCCGTGGGTGACGCTCTGCGTCACAGATCTGCGCCGCGCCGCACATTCCGGATCGGACGCATAGCGTCCAGAACAGCATGCGACGCGGAGCGTCGCACGATAGTTGGGATTATCGTTCCGCACGCTCCAGCGTGGGAATGCCGTGGGTGACGCTCTGCGTCACAGATCTGCGCCGCGCCGCACATTCCGGATCGGACGCAGAGCGTCCAGAACAGCATGCGACGCGGAGCATCGCACGATAGTTGGGATTATCGTTCCTCACGCTCCAGCGTGGGAATGCCGTGGGTGACGCTCCGCGTCACAAATCTGCGCCGCGCCGCACATTCCGGATCGGACGCATAGCGTCCAGAACAGCATGCGACGCGGAGCGTCGCACGATAGTTGGGATTATCGTTCCGCACGCTCCAGCGTGGGAATGCCGTGGGTGACGCTCCGCGTCACAGATCTGCGCCGCACATTCCGGATCGGACGCAGAGCGTCCAGAACAGCATGCGACGCGGAGCATCGCACGATAGTTGAGATTATCGTTCCGCACGCTAGCTGAGGACTATGAAAAAACTCAGCAATCAGGCTCGTCAGCGGTGTAACGACGGGCCGGATTGACCGCTGCATCGAACTCACGCAAGGCTTTGACGCCGATCAACAGCGGGAAGTTGAAGTGGCTGCGGTCTACCAGGTTGACCTCGACCGTACGCTTCTTGTCGCCCAGGCACAGTTCCAGGTCAACGACCGGGCGCTTGGCAGGGTTGATGCTTTCATCGTCCTCGTCATCACCTTCGGCACGGCCCTTGATCTTGCTGATCCGCGACACCTTGTGCTCGTACACCTTGTTGTCCGCACCCTTGGTGGCCAGGCGGAATCGTACCCAGTCATCACCATCACGCTTGAACAGCTCGATGTCCTTGGCCGACAGCGAAGCGGTCAGCGCGCCGGTGTCCATTTTGGCCTTGAAGGTCTGGTCTACGTCGAGAACCTTGATGTTCTCGTAGCGGCCATACAACGTCGGTTCAGCGGCCATGACTGGCAGGGCCAGCAACGACAGTAGCGCCAGGATCGGTTTCACGTGAGAGGTTCCTCGCAGTGGTCAGCGCCTGATTGGCGCCCGGTTTTAGACAGCGAACCTGCAGGAGGTTCGGCAGCAAGCATGTCACGCCAGCATAAATGCCGAGACGTGAAACATTTGTAAGCACCTGTGTAATTGGCGTAAAACGCGAGGGTCTTTATCATTGCCGCCCCTGAACCTTCAAGAGTCCGCTATGCGCCGTCTGCTCACCGGCTGTTTCGTCACCTTTCTATTGCTGGTCAACACCTTGGTGCTGATCGGGCCCTTGCTGATTTTTGCCCTGCTCAAGCTGCTGTTCCGGGGCTCGATGCGCGATCGCTGCTCACGCGGTGCAATGTGGGTAGCCGAGACCTGGGCCGAAATCGACAAGGCTATTTTCGCGACGTTCATTCCTGTGCGATGGGACATTCGTGGCGATGAAGGGCTGCGCGGTGATACGTCTTATCTGGTCATCAGCAATCACCAGTCATGGGTCGACATTCCCGCGCTGATTCAGGCGCTCAACCGGCGTACACCCTTTTTCAAGTTTTTCCTGAAAAAGGAGCTGATCTGGGTGCCGCTGCTGGGGCTCGCGTGGTGGGGGCTGGACTACCCGTTCATGAAACGCTACAGCAAGGCTTTTCTGGAAAAGCACCCGGAGCTCAAGGGCAAGGACCTGGAAATCACCAAAGCCGCCTGCGAACTGTTCAAACGTCAGCCGGTAACCATCGTCAACTACCTGGAAGGCACGCGCTTCACCCCGGCTAAACATGCGGCGCAGGCATCGCCTTACGCCAACCTGCTCAAACCCAAGGCGGGCGGCGTGGCCTTTGTGCTGGCGGCGATGGGCGAACAGCTGGATGCCATTCTGGATGTCACGGTGGTGTATCCCGGCTCAGGCATTCCCGGTTTCTGGGACATGTTGTGCGGTCGGGTCTCCAGAGTGATCGTCGACATCAAGACCCGCGAGCTGGACCCTTCACTCTGGCAGGGCGATTACGAGAACGACCCGGTGTTTCGCGAGAAAGTGCAGGGTTGGGTCAATCAGCTCTGGGTCGAGAAAGATGCGCTTATCGGCGCATTGCGGATTGAGTTAGCTACCGGCACCCCATAATCCACTCAGGCTCTGCAACGCCGAACCACTGGCACCTTGTTGCCCGAGGTATTGCAGAATCAGCGGGGCAAACTGGCTGACCATCGTGCTGTCCATGCCCAGTGCCTTGAAGGCGTTATTCACGTCGCCCATGTTCTGCACGTTGCCCAGTGCGCTGTTGAGCATCGAGCTATTGCCCGATTTGCCCAGCAGACTGCCCAGCCCGTTGGCGCCACCCAGGCTGTCCAGCGCAGACGTCCCGGACATTTGCTCCAGCCCCGGCACCGATTTGGCAAGTTGCGAATAATCGGTGCTGGTCAGTTTGTTCTTCGCCAGCCCGAGCAATGCGCCCGTCCCGCCAACAGCCTGTTCAGGGGTGACATTGAGCTGCGTGCCGAGGGTATTGAGCAGACCCGCCACTTCGGGTGCCGCCGTGGCTTTCTGATTGCCATTCGTGGCATTGGAGACGGCATTCGCTGCGTCATTCAGATTGAAGGCAAACGCCGGGCTTGCCGCCAGCGCCATCAACGTTACCAAAGCCATACTGCGTGCAGTTTTCATTGCGTCACCCTTATCAAACCTGAACCGCCTATTAGTGAGCGGTAAAGCTGACGATTTGACTGGAGGAACCGAGGCTTGTTCCCGGCGTGCATGACAGGGTGCAGGTTATTTCAGCGCCAGACATTTTTGCCTGGCCGTTCTGCTAGCTGGACGGCTGGACGGCTGGAAGGTGCAGGTTCAAGCTGGCACCCTGATGTTCAATTCCAGAAAATGCCCCCATGACTTCCGCCGCCCCGGCTGTTCTTTGCATCTATCGCCAAGACCCTATGGCTCGGCTGCCCGCTTGTTAACGCTACACGCCACTAAACAACCGATGCGGATCAATCACAAACTTCTTCGGCACGCCCGCATCGAATTCGCCATAACCACGCGGAGCGTCGTCCAGGCTGATCACCTCGACACCCACCACATCAGCGATCTTGATGCGGTCCCACATGATCGCCTGCATCAACTGGCGATTGTATTTCATGACCGGGGTCTGGCCGGTGTGGAAGCTGTGGGATTTGGCCCAGCCCAGACCGAGGCGGATGCTCAGGCTGCCCATTTTTGCAGCGGCGTCCACGGCTCCCGGGTCTTCGGTGACGTACAGGCCGGGAATGCCAATCTTGCCTGCCACTCGCACCACACCCATCAATGAGTTGAGCACGGTGGCGGGTGCTTCGGCCTGAGCGCCAGCATGGCCATGACCGCGTGCTTCGAAACCTACCGCGTCGATGGCGCAATCCACTTCAGGTTCGCCGAGCAGGGCAGCGATCTGCTCGTGCAAGGGTGTGTCCTGGGACAAGTCGGCAATTTCGAAGCCCTGGGCCTTGGCGTGAACCAGGCGTGTCGGATTAACGTCGCCGACGATGACCACTGCCGCACCCAGCAAGCGGGCCGAAGCGGCAGCGGCTAAACCGACCGGGCCAGCGCCTGCAACGTAGACGGTACTGCCAGGTCCAACCCCGGCAGTCACGGCGCCGTGGTAACCGGTGGGCAGGATGTCGGACAGGCAGGTCAGGTCGCGGATTTTTTCCATCGCCGCGTCGCGGTCCGGGAGTTTGAGCAGGTTGAAGTCCGCGTAAGGCACCAGCACGTATTCAGCCTGGCCGCCAACCCAGTCGCCCATGTCGACATAACCATAGGCACCACCGGGACGCGCAGGGTTGACCGTCAGGCAGACGCCGGTGTTCTGTTCCTTGCAACTGCGGCAGCGACCGCACGCCACGTTGAATGGCACAGAAACCAGATCACCGACTTTCAGATGTTCCACGTCACGACCGGCTTCCAGCACCTCACCGGTGATTTCATGACCGAGCACCAGCCCGGTCTGCGCCGTGGTGCGGCCGCGTACCATGTGCTGGTCCGAGCCGCAGATGTTGGTGGAAACCACGCGCAGGATCACGCCGTGTTCAATGCGCTTGCCGCGTGGGTCTTCCATTTTCGGGAAAGGAATTGATTGCACTTCGACCTTGCCAGCGCCGAGATAAACTACACCGCGATTACCAGACATACATGTCGCCTCGCTTTTATTGTTTTGGAGCAGAGAAAAACAGTTGCAAGCTTCAAGCGGCAAGAAATACTCATTGCTTGCAGCTTGCGCCTATAAAACCACCGTCCTGTTGGCGTTGAGGAACACCCGCCGTTCGATGTGATAGCCCACCGCGCGGGCCAGTGTCAGCCCTTCGATGTCTCGACCCTTGGCAATCAGGTCTTCGGGGTAGTGACTGTGATCGACCACCTCCACGCCTTGGGCAATGATAGGGCCTTCGTCCAGATCGTTGTTGATGTAATGCGCTGTCGCGCCGACCAGTTTCACGCCCTTGTTGTAGGCCTGATGGTACGGTTTGGCACCCTTGAAACCGGGCAGCAACGAGTGATGAATATTGATCGCCTTGCCATCCAGCTTGCGGCACAGGTCCGGTGACAGGACCTGCATGTAGCGAGCAAGAATCACCAACTCTGCGCCGGACTCCTCGATGACCTGCCAGACTCTGGCTTCCTGCGCGGGCTTGTCGTTGGGGTCCAGTGGGAAATGGTAGTACGGAATTCCGTGCCAGCCAGCCAGCGGCTCAAGATCCGGGTGATTGGACACCACCGCGACCACGTCCATGGACAGTTGATTGATGCGCTGACGATAGAGCAGGTCGTTCAGGCAGTGATCGGCTTTTGAAACCATGATCACTACTTTTGGCCGGTAGTTGGGTGCCGTCAGCTCGAAGATCATGCCGAATGCTGCGCCCCGTTCGCTCAATCCGGCCTTGAACGCCTGCTCGTCGAAAGCCTCGGGCTGACGAAACTCCACACGAATGAAGAAGCGTCCCGAGAGGCGGTCATCGAAGGAGTGGTGTTCTGTGACGTAGCAGCCCTGCTCGAACAGAAAGCGCGTCACTGCATCTACCGTGCCCAGCACGCTTGGGCAGTCGGCGGTCAAAATCCATGTGTCGGGCGCGCGGCTCATTTAATGAATGCTCCTGAATGTTCGTTATGCACATATCTGGCTGACTCTCGTGCCAATGCTCCGCGTTGGCATGCAGTTCGGGACGCTCTGCGTCCCTATTTTGCGACGCAGAGTGTCTAGACATGCATTCTCACGCGGAGCGTGGGAATGAGCGTTACGGGCAGAAGCCTGAGCGTCCCGGTTTCTCGGGCTCTTCACGCCTGAATGCTCAGCCCGTACTCGGCACTCGCATCCTGCAGCCACAGCCACCAGTAATCCGAGAAGCTGCGGCGGACCAGCAGCTCCCAGGTCTCTTCGCCGGTCCGGCGGATGACCAGTTGTGACTTGGCGAACACCGTGCCGACGGCCTTGCCCACCGGAAAGTTGTCCGGATGTACGTCGTAGCTGGTGGATTTCATCAGCACCTGGCGCACCTTCGGCCCGCTCAGCTCCAGAATCGACTGGCCTCCGCTGACATTGACAATGGCGATGTGCAGCCCGGTCAGTTCAGCACGCAATTTCTGCTCCGCCGCGAATTCTTCGCCACTCGGCACGATCAGCAGCCACTCATCCGGGCCGAGCCATTGCAGAGAGCTTTCGCCGTTGCTGACCAGCATCAGTGCCCCAGGCAGCTCCATGCCCAGCGCTTTGTGTACGCCGGCGGCGAAGGCTGGATCATGGGCATCGCCACGAAGGGTGAGATGGCCCAGCAGCTTCTTCTCGCGCAGGAACACGCCCGGGCTGGCGCGGCCTTTGCCGATCAGGCTGTCGAGACTGGCGTGGAACAGCGGCGACTCGGCTTTGACGTCGGTGGTCGGGCGCTGCTGGTAAACGTTGGCTGTGGTCATGAGTCACCTGCTTTGAATTCTGTTTGGCGCTGATGTTTACTCAACATTCTGCCGCTCGCCCTTCGGATCGAAGAACACCGAAGAAACGATCTCGGCTTCGATCACGCTGCCATCGGCCAGCGGCGCAAACACGCGCTCGCCAATACGGTTCAGGCCGCCTTTGACCACGCCCATGGCGAACGAATAGCCCAGCGAGTTGTGCGCGTAACTGGAGGTCACGTGGCCAACCATGCTCATCGGGATCGTCTGCTTGGTGTCGAAGACCAGTTGTGCACCTTCCGGCAGCCACTTGTTCGGGTCGATCGGTTTGAGGCCGACCAGTTGCTTGCGCTGTTCCCGCACGCAGTCTTCGCGATTCATGCCGCGCCAGCCGATCCAGGAGAATGGCTTGGTACGACCGACACACCAACCCATGTTCAGATCGTCCGGGGTCATCGAGCCATCGGTGTCCTGACCGACGATGATGAAGCCCTTTTCGGCGCGCAGCACGTGCATGGTCTCAGTGCCGTAAGGCGTCAGGTTGTACTGCTTGCCTGCCTCGGCGATCTTTTCCAGAACGCCCATGGCGTAGTCGGCCTGAATGTTGACCTCGTAGGACAGCTCGCCGGTAAACGAAATACGGAATACTCGGGCCGGTACACCGGCGACCAGACCTTCTTTCCAGGTCATGAACGGAAAGGCTTCACGGCCCAGATCAATGTCGGTGACTTCGCTTAGCAGCTTGCGGCTGTTAGGACCGGACAGCGTGAGGGTCGCCCAGTGATCGGTCACGGAGGTGAAGTAAACCTTGAGGTCCGGCCATTCGGTCTGCTGATAGATTTCCAGCCATTGCAGAACCCGTGCAGCGCCGCCCGTGGTAGTGGTCATCAGGAAGTGATTGTCGGCGAGGCAGGCGGTCACGCCGTCATCGAAGACCATGCCGTCTTCCTTGCACATCAGCCCGTAACGCGCCTTGCCCACGTCCAGTTTGGTCCAGGCGTTGGTGTAGATGCGGTTGAGAAATTCGCGCGCGTCCGGGCCCTGAATGTCGATCTTGCCCAGCGTCGAGGCGTCCAGCAGGCCGACGCTGTCACGCACCGCCTTGCATTCGCGAGCAACGGCTGCCGGAAGGTCTTCACCGTTCTTCGGGAAGTACCAGGGGCGCTTCCACTGGCCGACGTCTTCAAACTCGGCACCGTTTTTGACGTGCCAGGCGTGCAGCGCCGTGAAACGCACCGGTTCGAAGATGTGTTTGCAGTGGCGTCCGGCAATCGCACCGAACGTCACCGGCGTGTAGTTGGGGCGGAACATGGTGGTGCCCATTTCCGGAATCGACACGTTCAACGAGCGGGCGGCAATGGCCAGGCCATTGACGTTGCCCAGCTTGCCCTGATCGGTGCCGAACCCCAGCGCGGTGTAACGTTTGACGTGCTCGACCGACTCGAAACCCTCGCGTGTCGCCAGTTCGATGGCGGCGGCGGTGACGTCGTTCTGGAAGTCAACGAATTGCTTGGGCGCTCGTGCGGTACCTTTTTCGTGTGGCACCTGAAACAGCGCCAACGTCGGTTCTTCGGCCCGGTTGAGGGCTTTGGGCATGACGCCCTCGACAATCCCGAAGCCCGCCTCGCTGGCCGCGCGCGCGCCGCCTTCAAAACCATCGGCCAGGCTGTCGGCCAGGCTGTAGACGCCGTTCACGCCACCCACGCAAATGCGTTTCTGCGGTGCTTCACCCGGCACGAAACCGAGGATGTCCTCGCGCCAGACCGGCTTGCCACCCAGGTGCGAAGCAAGGTGCACAATCGGGCTGTAACCCCCGGAGCTGGCCACCAGATCGCACTCAAGCCATTCGCCAGGGCTGGTAACGGCGTGCGCCTTGAGGTCGATGGCAGCAACCCGCGCAGCGGTCACGTGTTTGCTGCCACGGGCTTCGATGACCGCGCTGCCGGTCAGAATGCGAATACCTTTGGCCCGTGCTTCTTCAACCAGCGGGCCGCGCGGGTTATGCCGCGCATCGGCAATCGCAACGACCTGCAGGCTGGCATCGAGCCAGTCCAGAGCGACGCGGTAGGCATGGTCGTTATTGGTCGACAGCACCAGCTTCTTGCCCGGCGCGACGCCGTAACGACGGACATACGTCGAGACCGCACCGGCCAGCATGTTGCCCGGCACGTCATTGTTGCCGTAAACCAGCGGGCGCTCGTGAGTACCGGCTGCCAGCACCACGCGTTTGGCGCGCACCCGGTGCATGCGCTGGCGGACCATGCCGATAGGCGCGCGATCACCGAGGTGATCGGTCAGCCGCTCGTGAATGGTCAGGAAATTGTGATCGTGATAGCCGTTGACCGTTGCGCGGGGCAGCAACGTCACATTGCGCAGGCTTTTCAGCTCGGCAACTACCGTCGAGACCCACTCGGTGGCCGGCTTGCCGTCCAGGCTTTCACGGCTGTCGAGCAGGCTGCCGCCGAACTCCTCCTGTTCATCGGCAATGATCACTCGGGCACCGCTGCGACCCGCTGCCAGCGCGGCAGCCAGACCGGCAGGGCCTGCGCCGACGATCAGCACGTCACAGTGCTGGTTCATCGCGTCGTAGCTGTCCGGGTCGTTCTCGGTCGGCGAACGACCCAGGCCGGCAGCCTTGCGGATGTACTTCTCGTAAGTCATCCAGAACGATTGCGGGTACATGAAGGTTTTGTAGTAGAAGCCGGGCGGCATCAGCTTGCCGCCGACCTTGCCGAGAATACCCATCACGTCGGTATTCACGCTGGGCCAGCCGTTGGTGCTGGTCGCAACCAGTCCTGAATAAAGCGCTTGCTGCGTAGCACGCACGTTGGGGATCTGCGTGGCTTCGGTCGCGCCGATCTGCAACACGGCGTTCGGCTCTTCCGAGCCTGCCGCGAAGATGCCGCGTGGCCGGGAGTACTTGAAGCTGCGGCCAATGATGTCGACGCCGTTGGCCAGCAGGGCAGAGGCCAGCGAGTCACCTTCAAAGCCCTGGTAGGTCTGGCCGTTGAAGGTGAAGTTCAGCACCTTGCTGCGATTGATACGGCCGCCGTTGGGCAGGCGATGGGTCTGGCTCATACCTTGTCTCCCTGATCCGTGAACTGCGGCGTGGTACCGATCGGATAGGTCTCGAGAATCTCGTAGGTCACGGTATTGCGCGTCATGTTGAAGTACTGGCGGCAACCGGCGGCGTGAATCCACAGTTCGTGATGCAGGCCCCGCGGGTTGTCACGGAAGAACATGTAATCGCCCCATTGCTCATCGGTGCAGGCACCGGGGTCCAGCGGGCGCGGGATATGCGCCTGGCCGGACGGATGGAATTCCTCTTCGGAGCGCAGTTCGCCACAGTGAGGACAGAAGATATGCAGCATGGTCGGGTTCTCCTGTTAGTGGGCTACGGCTGCAGCGCCGTGTTCGTCGATGAGTGCGCCGTTGTGGAAACGGTCGATGGAGAACGGCTTGGCCAGCGGGTGCATCTCGCCTTTTGCCAGGCTGGCGGCAAATACGTTGCCCGAGCCCGGTGTGGCCTTGAAGCCGCCCGTACCCCAGCCGCAGTTGAAGAACATGTTCGGCACCGGCGTCTTGGAAATGATCGGGCAGGCGTCCGGCGTGGTGTCGACGATACCGCCCCATTGACGGTTCATGCGCACGCGGGACAGCACCGGGAACATCTCGACGATGGCCTGAATGGTGTGTTCGATCACCGGGTACGAGCCGCGCTGGCCGTAGCCGACCCAACTGTCGATACCGGCACCGATCACCAGGTCGCCCTTGTCGGACTGGCTGATGTAGCCGTGCACGGCGTTGGACATGATGACGCTGTCGATAATCGGCTTGATCGGCTCGGAAACCAGCGCCTGCAACGGGTGTGATTCGATCGGCAGACGAAAGCCTGCGAGTTTGGCCATGTGCCCGGAGTTACCGGCTGTTACCACCCCGACACGCTTGGCACCGATGAAGCCCTTGTTGGTTTCGACGCCGATGCAAACGCCGTTTTCCTTGCGAAAACCGATCACTTCGGTTTGCTGGATCAGGTCAACGCCCAACGCGTCGGCAGCACGCGCAAAGCCCCACGCTACTGCGTCATGACGGGCCACGCCGCCACGGCGTTGAACGGTTGCGCCGATGATCGGGTAGCGGGTGTTTTTTGAGCAATCCAGATACGGGATTTCTTCGGCGACCTGCTTGCCGTTGAGCAGTTCGCCGTCTACGCCGTTGAGGCGGTTGGCGCTGACGCGGCGCTCCGAGTCGCGCATGTCCTGCAAGGTATGGCACAGGTTGTAGACGCCACGCTGGGAGAACATGACGTTGTAGTTCAGATCCTGAGACAGGCCTTCCCACAGTTTCATCGCGTGCTCATAAAGATGCGCCGACTCGTCCCACAGGTAGTTGGAGCGCACGATGGTGGTGTTGCGAGCCGTGTTGCCGCCGCCCAGCCAGCCTTTCTCGACCACTGCCACGTTGGTGATGCCGTGCTCTTTGGCCAGATAATAAGCCGTCGCCAGACCGTGTCCGCCGCCACCGACAATAACCACGTCGTAGACTTTTTTCGGCGTCGGCGTGCGCCACATGCGCTGCCAGTTTTCGTGATGGCTGAGGGAATGCTTGAGAAGGCCGAAGCCTGAGTAATGCTGCATGTAGGGCTACTCCTGACTCAGCGATAAACCGGGAAATCGGTGCACAGGGCGGCGACCTGTCTGGCGACGTCGGCCTCGACATCGGCATCACCGAGGTTGTCGAGAATGTCGCAGATCCAGCCTGCCAGCTCGATGCACTGGGTCACCTTGAAACCACGCGTGGTGACGGCCGGCGTACCGATGCGCAGGCCTGAGGTCACGAACGGTGACTGTGGATCGTTGGGCACCGAGTTCTTGTTGACGGTGATGTGTGCACGGCCCAGCGCGGCGTCGGCTTCCTTGCCGGTCAGGCCCTGACGGATCAGGCTGACCAGAAACAGGTGGTTGTCGGTGCCGCCGGAGACCACGTCGAAGCCCCGTTCGATGAACACCTGCGCCATCGCTTGCGCGTTATCGATGACCTGCTGTTGATAAGCCTTGAAGCCGGGCTCCATGGCTTCCTTGAAGCACACGGCCTTGGCGGCGATGACGTGCATCAGCGGCCCGCCCTGACCACCGGGGAAGACGGCAGAGTTGAATTTCTTTTCCAGCTCTTCGTTGGCCCTGGCCAGGATCAGGCCGCCACGTGGCCCACGCAGGGTCTTGTGCGTGGTGGTGGTGACCACATCAGCGTAGGGCAGCGGATTCGGGTAAAGACCGGCGGCGACCAGGCCGGCGACGTGCGCCATGTCGACAAACAGGTAGGCGCCCACCTTGTCGGCGATTTCGCGGAAGCGCGGGAAGTCCAGGGTCTTCGAGTAGGCCGAGAAACCGGCAATGATCATTTTTGGCTGGCATTCGACGGCGATGCGCTCGACTTCGTCGTAATCGATCAGCCCGGTCGT
This sequence comes from Pseudomonas syringae, assembly GCF_023278085.1. Taxonomy (NCBI): domain Bacteria; kingdom Pseudomonadati; phylum Pseudomonadota; class Gammaproteobacteria; order Pseudomonadales; family Pseudomonadaceae; genus Pseudomonas; species Pseudomonas syringae. Next base: position 298,306 of record NZ_CP066265.1, read on the forward strand.
GGTGTCGATGCCGTACTGCACTGCGTTGTACAGCTTGCCGGAAAAGCTGACCTTGGCACCGTGAGTCAGGTGACCGCCGTGCGCCAGGCTCATGCCCAACACAGTATCGCCGGCCTGGAGCAGCGCCAGGTAGACCGCCGCGTTGGCCTGACTGCCGGAGTGCGGCTGGACGTTGGCATAATCGGCACCGAACAACTGCTTGGCGCGCTCGATAGCCAGTTGCTCGACCTTGTCGACATGCTCGCAACCACCGTAGTAGCGCTTGCCGGGATAGCCCTCGGCGTACTTGTTGGTCAGGCCGCTGCCCTGGGCCTGCATCACTCGCTTGCTGGTGTAGTTTTCCGAGGCGATCAGCTCGATATGGTCTTCCTGACGCTGCTCCTCGGCGTTGATCGCCGACATCAGTGCATCGTCATAACCCTGAATCTGGTCTTGCTTGCTGAACATCGCGGATCTCCCGGCGGCGGCGCTGCGCCTGACTTTTTGGTCGGGCCGAACAGAGCCCTCTGAGAGCGATGGTAGGGCCGGACCAAAGACGCCAAATGCCTATGGACGCCACACAAAGGTGCGTTTACGACATGGCCTGGCGCGCAGAGATAAATAGATGAAGGGGGGAGGGAAATACACAAACCACGACGCCTTGCGTCGCAAGAGGACGCGGAGCGTCCAGAACGGCATACCAACGCGGAGCATTGGTACGATAGTTACAAGATTCTCGTTCCGCACGCTCCGGCGTGGGAACGTATTTCGCGACGCCCTGCGTCGCAACGAGGACGCGGAGCGTCCTGAACGGCATACCAACGCGGAGCATTGGTACGATAGTTACAAGATTCTCGTTCCGCACGCTCCGGCGTGGGAACGTATTTCGCGACGCCCTGCGTCGCAACGAGGACGCGGAGCGTCCTGAACGGCATACCAACGCGGAGCATTGGTACGATAGTTACAAGATTCTCGTTCCGCACGCTCCAGCGTGGGAATGCATTTCACGACGCTCTGCGTCGCAAGGGAAGCAGAGCATCCGGAATGGCATGCCAATGCGGGGCATTGGTACGATAGTTACAAGATTCTCGTTCCGCACGCTCCAGCGTGGGAATGCATTTCACGACGCTCTGCGTCGCAAGGGAAGCAGAGCATCCGGAATGGCATGCCAATGCGGGGCATTGGCATGAGCATCGATGTGAATCCAGCTCCCGCTAGCGGCTCTGGCGTTGTTGCAGCAACAGGTTGCTGAAGCCGCCGCCTGCCAGTTGCTTCTGGGCAGTGGTCAGTTGTTCGCGGTTGCTGAACGGGCCGACCAGTACGCGATACCAGGTTTCATCCTTCACGGTGCCGGATTCGACGGTCGACGTCTGGCCCAGCAGGATGATCTGCGCGCGGACTTTCTCGGCGTCGGCCTGTTTGCGGAACGAGCCCGCTTGCAGATAGAACGTCGTGACCGCCGCTGGCTTGGTCGTGGCAACAGGCGGGGCCGGTGGCGGTGTCAGACCGCTAAGCGCTGCCTGAGCCCGCGCCGTGTCGATCTTGGCGGCCTGCTCCGGCGAAACCGGTGCGGTCGGCGCGACAGGCGGCGGAGTCTTCTCCGGGACCGCTTCGTTAGGCACGATCACTTCCGATTCCGGCAGCAGCGTGTAGAAGTCGTACTTGGGCTTGACCGGAGCGGTCGGGCTCGGTGGCGTCTTGTTCGCTTCGGCGATT